>DATLBY010000256.1:0-6852 GCA_035526665.1 Bryobacteraceae bacterium | reverse complement strand
ACGGTTGTACTGTGGCGGGGGCGAGTGCTCTACGCCAACGGAAAGAGCTGGGCTATCTGGGCTCGCGTGAAGCTCGGAGTGCAGCGCGACCAGTGGGTGGCGGCCGGTGAAATCCCTGCCGGCGCGACGATTGCGCCCGGGGAGATGCGACTGGAGCCGGCGCGGGTATTTCCATTTGGGGAGGCGGCGCTAGAACCTCAGAACGCAGCCGGCAGAACCGCGCGGCGGCGGATCGAAAAAGACCAGGTGATCACGGCCGGTTTGCTCCTCCCGCGCAATGATGTCAAGCGCGGCGACGAGGTAGAAGTTCGCGTCGAATCCGGCGCGGCCACGCTGAGAGTTCACGCGAGGGCGGAGACGAGCGGAAGAATAGGCCAGCCGGTCATGGTGAAAAATCCAGCGAGCGGAAGGAATTTCCGCGCGCTGGTTGAGGGCAAAGGACGGGTGGGCGTGATGGCGGATACAGGGAGCACACGATGAAGATTCTGTTGGTAATGGTTATGGCCTCGTGCGCCTGGGGGGCGGATCACAGTTCCGCGGCTTCCGCTATCGACGAATACGCCTTCGATGCCCTTTATCACCGCCAAAGCGAGGCAGACAGACTTAAGGCAAGTCCAGGATCGTTGTACACGCAGGGCGCGACGCTGGCAAACAGCGCACGCGATTTGCGCGCCAGCGAGCTCGACGACATGGTGACCATCCTGGTCTCGGACCGGGCTTCCGCGCTCTCGAAAGGCGTGACTGCCAGCAGCCGCAAGTCCAGCGCCAAATACGGGGTGGGAGCACTGCTTGGACCCACAAAGACGGCCGGACCCCTTTCGCAACTGGCCCAGGCTTCGGGGGAAAACCAACTGCAAGGACAAGGCGAGACCAGCCGCGAGAACAATCTGACAACGACGTTGACGGCGCGGGTCACCGACGTGCTTCCGAACGGCTATCTGGTAGTGGAAGGCGTCAAGAATGTCGTGGTCAATTCCGAGATTCAGGTGGTCCGGGTCCGCGGCGTCGTCCGATCGGCCGATATTGCGTTTGGGAACACGGTACGGTCCGACCGCCTGGGAAACCTGGAGGTTCGCGTAGATGGACGAGGCGTTGTGGGAGACGCGGTGAAGCGGCCGTTCCTCTTATATCGCATTCTTCTCGGATTGTTGCCGTTTTGATGGGTATTTTGGCGCACATGAGGCTTACTTTGCTGATCCAAACGTTGTTGGCGGTATCGATGATGGTGCGGAACACCTCGGGGGCGGCCCGGGTGAAGGAACTGGCGAGCATCGAGGGAGTCCGGGATAACCAGTTGATCGGCTACGGGCTGGTGGTGGGCCTGGCGGGGACAGGCGATAAGCGTCAGACACTGTTTGCGGCGCAGAGCTTGACGAATCTACTGGAGCGAATGGGCGTGGCGGTCTCGCCGGGAGCAATCCAGGTCAGCAACACGGCGGCGGTGATTGTGACGGCGACGCTGCCGCCGTTCGGCCAGCCCGGCACGCGCGTGGATGTAACGGCCGCGGCGATTGGCGATGCCAAGAATCTTCAAGGGGGATTGCTCCTGCTGACCCCGCTAAAAGGGGCGGATGGAAATGTTTACGCGGCGGCACAAGGCGCCGTGGTGACCGGAGGATTTATCGCAGGTGGCGGCGGGAACACACAGACGTTGAACCACCCGACAACGGGGCGTGTGCCGGCCGGCGGGATTGTAGAGCGGGCGGCGCCGTCTGTTCCGCCCAGCAGTAAGGTCCATCTGCAATTGCGACAGGCGGATTTCACGACCGCGGCACGGATTGCGTCAGCCATCAACAAACAATTTGGGGGAGCCGGCGTGGCGCATGCCGAGAACGCGGCGCTGGTCACCGTGGAGACGCCTTCCGGCTATGCGGGGCGGCCTGTCGAGTTCATATCGGAGATGGAAAGCCTGCTGGTGGAGGCCGATCGCGCCGCCAAAATCATCATCAATGAGCGCACCGGGACGATCACCATGGGAAAGGACGTCAAGATTGCTCCGGTATCCATCCTGCAGGGCGGATTGACGGTGCAGATTGAGACGACGCTGGATGTGTCCCAGCCCAACGCCCTGGCGGCAGGCTCCACAAAAGTGGTTCCCACTGTCGGCGTCACGGTGAAAGAGGAGAAGGCGCGCAACGTTTCGCTGAAGCCGGGTGCGACGGTGGAGGACCTGGTGCGCGCTCTGATGGCCATCGGCTCAACGCCCAGGGACGTGATTGCAATTTTGCAAAATCTGCGGGCGGCGGGTGCCCTGGATGCCGAGATAGAGGTTCTTTGATGAGTACACAGGCGATTCCAGGCAACAGGGGGCTCGCCTCCCCGGATACTGGCGTGAGCGCGGGAAAAGAGACGCCGAAGAAAATGAAAGACGCAGCGCTTCAGTTTGAAGCACTGCTATTGGCCCAGATGCTGCGGTCGGCCCGCGAGTCGGGAAGTCCAGCCGAAGGCGAAGACAACTCGAGTGAAGCCATCCGAGACATGGCGGATCAGCAGTTTGCTCAAATACTGGCAGCGGGCGGCGGCATGGGATTAGCCAAGCTTATCCTGCAGGGACTATCGGAAAAGCCGTCTCCCGAACCGATCAAATAATAGTGCGGTTGGGATGCTCTTGCCGATAAGAGCTGCAACGATGCACAACGATGAAAGCAGCTTGGGACGCCTCGCACTGAATGGCGCGGGCCTTGAGAGTCATTCGAGAGAACAGTGGCTTGCCGGAATCGTAGAGAGAGTAGGCGCGGGGAGGACGCAGGTTGTCTGGCTGGAGAGGGCGGTAAGGTCACAGTCGTATCGCGTGCCGGCGCTTCAGGTCGGCGCGGCCATTGTCACGGAACATCTAGCGGATGGTTGCCTGGAGATGGAACTCAGTTACAGGCTGTAGCGTAGCGCCAATATGGCGTGAGAGTTACGGCGGTATTGTCCCAGAAAGTCGTCCGGCTCGCCCCGAATGAGCGTGAAGCCCGTGGTGGCGCGCCAGTGTTGTCCAAGCAGTTGAGAATATTCAAATCGCAGCCAGACACCCCCGCCGTTCTGTCGAATGGCGGTGTCGACGGCAACGCTGCGGCTCGCATCAATCGTATAACTCGCTCTCCCCAGGAAGGCGCGCGTAAGGCCGCGATCGGGGGAGAAGTCAATGCGCGAGCGCTGGTCGGTGACCGCCTGTCCGGCATATCCTCCGACGAAGGACCACTCGCCCGATTGACGCTCCAGCTGAATGACGTAAAGCAGATATTCGTCGGCCTGCGCAGTCCGGGTAGTAAACCAGGCAGCCTCGCCCTTGACCGTGAACCAATGCAGAGGCACCGCGGTGTCGGCGCCAAACATACGCAGCGTGGGATAGAAGCGCTGGACCTGCACGGATCTGGACGAAGGATCGAAACGGCCATCCAGCAGTGGAAGATGATTGAAGCCGTCGAAAAACGAAACAGATCCTTCGTAGCGTTTTCCGATGTGGCCGAGGCGCACACCGAACTGCGACCCTTCGGGATAACGGGAGCCTCCATCCCGCAGTGCAATTCCGGCCGCCTCCGGCGGCAGAACAGTCCACCGCTGATTCAACAGGGGGGTCCGGCTGGGAGTAAACAGCGGCTGCCAGACGGCCTCGATGGTGTTCGCCCCCGATTCATAGGTCACGCGGGCCGCGGTCACCGGCAGAAAGTCGTTATCCACGACACTCAGAAAGTCGCGCGGGGCGAAGCGATCAGTAGGATTGAGAACGTCGGCCTTGCCCCAGCGGATCAACTGTTTTCCCGCTTCCGCCGTGACTTTCCCGCGATTGTAAACGAGGCTGAGCCGGCGCACCGAAAGTGCGGGGCGGCGCAGCGTCCGGTCTGTAAAGTCGATGTGCGGCTCGCGTTCGACCTGGCGGTGCGAGTCGGTACGGGCATCGAGTGCGCCATGCAGGCGCAGACCAGGGAGCAGCAGGCGGGAGGCCTCGTAGCGCAACCAGGACTCCGCCACCACGCGTCCTTTATCGTCGGCCGATTTTTGCGGGTAAAGCACCAGACGCGTATCCAGAAATCCGCGCTGCGCAAAGTCCTGCGCCAAAGAAGCGCTCGCGAATACAAGACAAATCAGCCCTCGCCTCATGACTGGCGTCGTAGAGCCTGCAGCGTGAAGTCCTCTTCCTTCAGTGGCACGTTGTACTGCAATTTGTCGAGGATCATCGTGGTGCGGCTATTGCGGCCCACATCGAACATTTCCAGCTTGCGGGCGCTCCAGACGCCCTGCACCTTCTGGATATCGGAATACTGGAGCCGGCGCACGATTTTTTCCTTGCTGTAGCTCTCCACTCTAGCAATCGCGTAGTTGTCTTTGCGCACCCAGAGGAGGGAGGAGGTGTATTGCGACGACTTACCCTGTTTGGGCCGCGACTCAATTTTCCAGCAGGCGGCGCCATCCACCGGATCCTCGCCGAGAAGCTTGTAATCGTACTGGTCCACGTCTCGCTCTTCCAGATCCTCGAAACTGAAGTCTGTTCCGAAAAAACGCGTGGAGCGGTCCTGCAGCGCGATCCGGCGCTCGCGCGCATTGGCGGGGATCCACATCCACTGATCGGAGGCGCGATCTGGATGATTGAGGATCAGCAGGGCCACACCCTTGACCTCGGAGGGAGCGGTAAACCGCAGCATGGCCTTGCTATCGCCGTGTGAGCCGAGGCGGTTATATTCCCAGCGCTTTTCCGCAATACGTTTGCGGGAATCGGTTACAGTGAGAGTCCCCTCGTAGTGCTGCGACTTGGACTGCGACCGGGACTGCACTTCCGACATGATCTGCCGCGCATCCTGGGCCAAAGCCAAGGAGGAAAGACAAAGATGGACGAGTAAAACTCTATTCATATTCGAGAGCCTCCACCAGTGACCCGCGAACCGCCGATTCGGCCGGGCCGATGGCGGAAATCAGGGCAGCCGCCAGGATCACAGGCAGCAGAGCTAGCGCGATTGTAAACGGGTACTCGTAAGTGAGACGCAGTCCCGCGAGATCGCGCGCGGAGACTTCCAGGCTGTAGTAGAGCTGGATGGCGCCGAGCGCGAGCCCGAGGATGAGGCCGATGATTCCGATGCTGGCCGCCTCCATCCAGATGGTCCGCCGGATCTGATTTCGCAGACCGCCGACGGCTTGCAGCACACCGAGCTCGCGCCGCCGGTCGGTAATCGAAACGGTGAGAGTATTGACGATTCCCAGGATGGCAACCAGGACCGCTACCGCAATCTGGACATAAGTGAGGCCGAACCACTGATCCGTTAGGCGCAGAATGTAGGCTCGCAGTTCGGTATTGGTGAGCACAAACAGGCGCCGCTGGCCGCTGAAACGGTTCAGGATGCGTTCCTTCACCTGTGCCGTTTCCCCCTTATCCACATAGACGCGGAAAACGTTGATGGTGTCGTCCTTCCAATGGCGGCGGTATACGGCAAGATCGATCAGGATGCTGCCCTGCTGATCGGAGTAGTCGGTGACGATGCCGAGAATGGGGAGACGGAGGAGCCCGTCGGGAGCTGGAATATCAATGATGTCGCCCAGCTTGTAGCCGCGAAGCACCGCGAAATTATCCGATGCAATGACGCCTTCGCCGTTGGCGGCGCGCCGGTACATCTCCTCTTTGTTACCGGCCAGCGGCGGCAGGGTGGCGCGTTTTCCGACGCTCGCAATTTCGACGGCCACCATCATGATGGGCGTGTTCCGCACCAGGATGCGCGCGGAGTGGACGGACTGCACCTCCACAACGCCGGGAATGGCACGAAGTTCGCCCGAGAAGGATCCGGGAAAGCGGAACGTGCGGCGCGTGATGCTCTCCGACGGGGTGATGAACAGATCGGGATTGAGCGCGGTGTCCAGCCACCTTTGAATCGACACATAACTGGCCCGGGCGAGCCCGCCGAGCGAGATGACGAGCGCCAGTGAAAGCATGAGCGCGGCGACGGCCCCGGAGGTCCGGCGGGGAGCTTGAATCAAACTGTCGGCAGCGAGCGTTCCCTCCACCGGCAAGAGCTTCTTCCAGAGCGGCCGCAATCCCTTCGCCAGCCATAGCGACGCACTGGGCGCCACCAGCACCGCGGCGGTTACCGCCAACAGATAGCCGATGTAGAACGCCACTCCTCCGGAAAAGAGACAGAAGACCGCGCTGATCACCACAAGAAGCGCGAGAACGCGCCGGACACGGTTCTCGCCGGGCGTGGGGACCTGGTATTTTCCCTTCTGGAGGGCTTGCACCGGATCCACGCGCGCGGCGTTGCGGGCTGGAAAGAACGCTGCCATCACGCTGGTGAGCACGCCCACCGCCAAGGCGGTCAGCAGCAGCTTGGGACTGGCGGAGATCTCGTCAGCTTTTTGTGCCACTCCGTAGATTTCACCCAGAAAGCCCCCGATGTAGCCGGCCATTCCGCGTGCAATCAAAATGCCGAAACCGATTCCCACCAGCGACCCCAGCAAGCCGGCGATGGCGCTCTCCGTCAGAAAGAGTGCGCGGATCTGGCGGCGTGAAGCGCCCAGCGCGCGCAGAATACCGATCTCGGAACGCCGCTGCGCCACTGCGATCGAGAAGGTGTTGAAGATGATAAACATCCCGATATACAGGGCAAACAGACTGGTGATATTGGCGGTGGTGGCATAGACGCGCGTCATCGATTCAAACTGCTGGCCGCGAGCTCCGGGAGCATCCACCTGAAAGCTGGGACCTAGAATCTTTTGCAGCTTGGCCTGCGCTTCATCGACCCGGACTCCGTCGCGGACACCGATGTCGATACGGTCGAAGATGCGTCCGCGGCCAAAGACGAGCTGCGCGGCATAAATGTCCATAATGGCGAGGTTGCCGCCGAAGGCAGTGGTGAGCCCTCCGGATTTCATGATGCCGCGCAC
>DATLBY010000255.1:0-5537 GCA_035526665.1 Bryobacteraceae bacterium | reverse complement strand
TTTACACCCCGAATATCGATGTCGACAGGGGGCATCTCCGCGCGAAAAACTCCGGAATCGTAAACATTTTGGGGCACCCGCTCCGCCTGGCCGAGCAGCCGCTGTGCACCGACCTTGAGCAGCGACGCGAGCGCATTTCCGTTGACCAATTCGAGCGTTTGCAGCGTATTTGGTTCCACCAGTCGTTCGGTTACCGCCAAGTCGCGGATCGGACGGCCGAGAGCGCGCGAGAGCGAACTCGATTTCAGCCGCCATTCGCGGCTATACTCGCCGGGGGTTCCGTTTCGGGTCAGGCTGACCCGCCACTCGCCGGTGATGGAGGAGACGGCATCGGCAAACTGCTCGGCTTCCAGACGGCGGAACTGCGGCCCTCGAAACACGAACGATTTGTCGCGGGCGGCAACCACCGGATCTGGCGGCAGCCGGTAGGCGGATGAGGTCATGATCCGGGTAAGCAGGTATTGAACGTCGTAATTATGGTCGGCGAAGTCCACGGCCAGGAAGTCCAGCAGATCCTCACTCCAGGGTTGGGCGTCCATGTCGTCGGCGGGCTCGACAATGCCGCGCCCCAACAGCCGTCGCCAAATGCGATTGACGAACGTCCGGGTAAACCGGCCGTTTTCCGGGGAGGTAAACAGGCGCGCTGCCGCCGCCTGCCGCTCGGTGAGAGTGGCATCGGGGCTGACGCTACCAAGCTCGGGGTACAGGAATTTCAATTCAGCCGTTTGGCCGGTCTTCACATCGCAGCGGACCAGCTCCAGCTTCTCTTTGGAAAAGAAGCTGGCAAGCCCATAGGCGTCTTTCAGTTTCCAGCTGCTGATGAAACTGTCATGACAGGAGTTGCACTTCAGGTTGACGCCGAGAAAAACCTGCGCGCTGTTCTGAGCGGCCTGCATAATCGGGGTCTGGCTCGCGTTTACGTCCCCGCGCCAGTTCACGCCGATCACGAAGCCGGCCGGATCTTCAGGTTTGACGGGGTTCAGCAGGGAAGCGACGAACTGATTGTAGGGGGTGTTTTCTTCCAGCGCCTTCAGAAGCCAGGGCGTAATGCTTTTGCGCTCGCCAATGTAAGAGACGCCCTCGTCGTTGTGAAGCAGGTCGTTCCAAAAGCTGACCCAGTGTTCCGCATAGTTGCGCCGGTTTGCCAGCAGATTTTGAATAAGAACCGAATGTTTGTCCTTCGCGGGATTTTTGAGAAAAGCATCCAGTTGCCCCGGGGTCGGGAGCAGACCCCAAAGGTCCAAATAGGCGCGCCGCGCAAAGACGGCGTCGCTCACCGGCGTCTGCGGTTGAATGGAATGACGGCGGAAATATTCCGAGAGAATGGCGTCGATAGAACTCAGCGCCGGGCGGCGAGGCCGCAAAGGCACGGTGCGGGCGGCTACGGCGGGACCGTCTGCGCCGGCTGCTCCCTTCTCAATCCATTGCTCGAGGATGCGGATTTCAGCGGCGGTCAGGGGGTCGCCTCCCAGGGGCATGAGAGGTAATTTGCGTCCGGTTATTCGTTGGATGAGCAGGCTGGCGGCCGGCGATCCGGGAACTACCGAGGGACCGTTGACGCCACCTTTGAGAATTTCAGCGCGGGTGTTGAGGGCCAGGTTCGCTTGCGCTTTCGCTCCCGTGTGGCAGCCAGCGCAGCGGGCGACCAGGATAGGATGAACGTCCCGGGCAAAATCGGGGGTCTGTGCGGGGGCGATGCAGGCAAACAGACAGATCAGTGCGATTCGCAACATTTACACTGAGTATATTTCATGCAGCGGAGCCTTGAGGCGCCACTGCATGAATAAAGCAAACGGCTTACTGGGTAACTTCGGCCAGGATCGTGGGATCCAGCTTCAGACGCTCGAGCCGAATGTTCAGAGTGCGCTCGATGCGGCGGATGTCGCCGGCTTCTTGACGGGTAGCAAAGGTCCACGCAGTACCCTTTTCGGCAGCGCGGCCCGTTCTTCCCACACGGTGAATAAAATCCTCGGGGACCTGCGGCAGGTCGTAGTTCACCACGTGCGCGATATTGTTGACGTGAATTCCACGCGCGGCCACATCGGTAGCGACCAACACCCGGAACTTGCCTTGCTGAAATCCGTGAAGCGCCGCAGTCCGCTGCGACTGCGAGCGATCCCCGTGAATCATCGCGGCGTCGATACCACCACGAGCGAGTTTTTTCGCCAGTTTCTCAGTACCATGCTTGGTGCGAGCAAACACCAGAAGGCTGCCGTTCTCTGATTCGATCAATCTGCGCAGAAGTCCGAGTTTTTTATCCTGCGGCACTTCAAACATCTGCAGCTTGACACGTTCGGAGGGCTTGGATATGGAGCCGACCTCGATGCGCACCGGATCGCGCATGTAATCTTTTACCAGTTTCGCCACGGAGGCTTCCAGGGTGGCGGAGAAACAGAGGGTCTGGCGCTCACGCGGAACTGCCGCAGCGATCCGCTTAATGGCCGGCAGAAAACCCATATCGAGCATGCGGTCAGCCTCATCCAGGACAAGAATGCTGACCGTATTGAGCTTCACCAGCTTGCGGCCGACATAATCCTCCAGGCGGCCCGGAGTGGCGATGAGGACGCGCGCGCCACGGCGAATTGCCTGTAGCTGCGGCCCTTCCGAAAGCCCTCCAACAACCAGAGCGGCTTCAGGATCTCCTTTGGTTCTAATAGTTTTCCATGTATCGACGGCCTGCATAGCAAGTTCCCGCGTAGGTACCAGGATCAAGGCTGCAATACCAGGAGTGTTTACCGCTCGCAGCCGTTCCAGCATGGGAATCAGGAATGCGAGGGTCTTGCCGGTGCCGGTCTGGGCAGTGGCGAGCACGTCCTTCCCCTCAAGTGCTGGGGGTATGGCAAGAGCCTGGACGGGCGTGGGAATAGTGAATTTGCCCGCAGCAAGACGCTCTTGCAGAGGGCGGGACAAAGATAGTTCCGTGAAAGTTTTCATTAATATTTGTGCAGAAACGATTCAGAAAACGAACGGCAGGATTTGCTCGAGGTTACCTAAGAAGCTACTGCTGAGAACTAGTGTAGCACAAAGAGTTATTGGGAATTCTCACCAGCGTTTCTCGATTCGATTTGACACAATTAGCAATATGAAATGGTCGACATGAAATGGTCGACCTTAGCCGTCTTGATTGGAGTCGCTGTGTCCGCCTTGGCACAGCCAGTTGCGGCGCCACGCCGCGTTATCTCTCCTGAAGTGCACCCCGACGGACGGGTAACCTTTCGCTTTCAAAGTCCGAATGCAAAAGAGGTAGTTCTGAGCCGGGAAGCCGGCGCGCGTGTCCCTATGCAAAAAGCACCAGGGAATTTGGACGCTGACCACGGATATTCTGGCTCCTGACTTTGATGGCTATTCATTCGTTACGGACGGGGTTTCGATGATGGATCCGGTAAATTCGCTGATTAAACCGAATCTCTTGAGCCCGCAGAGCATGGTACACGTTCCAGGTGAAAACCTGCCCTGGGAGGTGACGGCCGCTGCCCGGGGCATGCTGCATCACCACTTCTATCACTCAGAAGTGGTTGGGGACGATCGCGATTATTACGTGTATACGCCGGCCGGCTACGATCCAGCCAGGAAGCAGCTTTATCCGGTGCTTTATTTACTCCACGGCTACAGCGACGACGCCAGCGGCTGGACCGCGGTAGGGCGTGCTCATGTGATTCTGGATAATCTAATCGCTCGGGGTAAAGCCCAACCCATGTTAATGGTGATGACTCTGGGGTACGGTGATCCCGCGATTGTTGCTCCCGCTACCCAGGCGTTTCGCGACGCGGCACTTCGTCAGCGCAGCTTCGACCGTTTCAGAGAAGCATTGTACCGGGAGGTGATGCCCCGAATCGAGAAGGATTACCGTGCGTCCAAGGATCGTACTGGACACGCAATCGCCGGCCTATCGATGGGGGGAGCGGAATCGCTCTACGTGGGTCTGAATGCCACAGACCGGTTTGGATACATCGGCGCGTTCAGCTCAGGAGGTTTAGGCCAGGACCTGCTCGGTCAGTTCCCAAATCTGGGCGCAAGCGCCAACTCGCAACTCCGGCTCCTTTACATTTCTTGCGGAGCGGACGACTCTCTGATCAAGTTCAATCGAGCTTTTGTGGATTTCTTAAATACCCAACAAGTGCACGCTACGCTTCGAGAAACGTCCGGGGCGCATACGTGGACGGTGTGGCGGCGGAATTTGGCGGAATTTCTACCGCTGCTCTTCCAGAAGAAAATGTAATTTTTAACGGCGCGCTTCGGAAACAATGTCGGACACCGGGTCCAGCAAGAGCTTCTCCGAAACTGCGGCGGGCTTGGTGGTCAAAAGGACGAAGCTCAGGCTCTTTTCCGGGTCGAGCCAGGCCAGCGTGCCGGTCGACCCATAGTGACCGAAGGTGCGGCTGGAACACTCTTTGCCGAATCCCTTCTCGACCTTCCAGCCCAATCCCCACGGAGGATTCATGCCTGGAGTTTGATTGCTGATCATGGCATGGACTGTGGCGGGCTGGAGCACCGGGCGATCCGGCGCCGCAAAGTAGTGAAGCAGCCGGCTGACGTCTCCGGCAGGAGCCAGCGCGCCACCCCAGGGCGCGGCCAGGTTGCGCCAGTAGGGACTATTCCAGTCCCAGTTGGTAGGGTCATCCACCTGGGACTGCATCGTAGCAGCGAGCGGGCGGCCGCCGAGACCGAGCGAGGTGTCGCGCATTCCCAATGGGCGAAAAATCTGATCCTGTAGAAAGTCGGGCAACCGCCTGCGGGTAATCCGTTCCACGATTTCGGCGGCCAACAGGATGCCCATGCTTTGGTAGCTGACTTTTTTCCCCGGAGAAAAAAGCAGAGGAGTGGAGCATGCGCCCGCCACGAAGCTCTTCAGCGGTGCATGCCGTTTGCGTAGCTCCTCGTTTTGGGGGAGCATGTCGGGGAGACCGGAGGTGTGGGTGAGCAGATGACGAATGGTGACGCGGTCACGCTCGCCGCCACGGAACTCGGGAATATATTTCTGGACGGGATCCGCGATAGACAACTCTTTCCGGTCCGCCAGGACCATGACGGCTGAGGCGGTCATCGGTTTGGTGATGGAGGCAAGCAGGAAAACGGCCTTGGGAGAGGGGGCCGCTCCGAATGCCTTCGCAAAAGTTTCGCCTCCGCTCTGCACCCGCAGGACGGCGGCGGCGACCACACCCGAATCCACCTGGCGCTGGATGAGGCCCACCGCCTGATCGAACTTTTCACGCCTGAGGGCGAGCGCGAGGCCGCCCGATAAGAGAGAACGCCGGGTCATAGGGCTATCAGAACCTGGCTCGGCGATTGTTGAGGACCGGCGTTAAAAAACATATTTAAGCGCGAGTTGTAGTTGCCGCATGTTGGTACGCGTGCTGCTGATAGACCCGAATCCGCCCGAGGTCACCGCAGTGTTCGGATTGCTCCAGTTCGGATGGTTCGCCGCGTTAAAAGCCTCGAATCTGAACTGGAGGTATTGGCTTTCGAATGTGGTGAAATTTTTGAGAATGGATGCATCCCAATTGAAGATGCCCGGGCCGATCAACGTGTTGCGGCCT
>DATLBY010000254.1:0-14456 GCA_035526665.1 Bryobacteraceae bacterium | reverse complement strand
AATCCTGGCGAATCCGCCACGTGATGCAGGGCCGTGTGTACGTCGAAGATGCGCATGGAGCAGCTCCCTCGATTCCCTTCTGGTTGGGTGAAGCTCCGGGGCGGTCGGCCGAACTCTCGGGCGCCGTGTCGCGGGTACGGCTCGGAATGTTGGAGGATAACGCGGAGGAGTGGCTGCAGCGTGAGTGCGGTCTCTGCCCGGCGGGCGCGCGCCAGGCGATCGCCTACGTCCGGGGCGGCGTTGCGGCGCTCCGCCGGCTGCCGTCGGCGAACACCGTCGTAGCCGAACGATTCTTCGATGAATCGGGGGGCATGCAGCTTGTGCTGCACGCTCCTTTCGGATCGCGTGTGAACCGCGCCTGGGGACTCGCACTGCGAAAACGTTTCTGCCGCACTTTCAACTTTGAACTGCAGGCGGCGGCTACCGACAACGGCATCGTAATATCCCTCAGTGACCGGCACGCGTTCCCGCTGGAGGTGGTTTTCGAATTTTTGAAATCCGGCACCGTGAAGGATGTGCTCACCCAGGCCCTGCTGGATGCGCCGATGTTCGGCGCGCGCTGGCGCTGGAACGCTACCCGGTCGCTCGCCATCCTGCGCTTCCGAGGCGGCGCCAAGGTTCCGGCGCCCATCCAAAGGATGCGATCCGACGATCTGCTGGCTGCCGTATTTCCCGACCAGGTGGCCTGCGCGGAGAATCTCGCTGGACCCATCTGCATCCCCGATCATCCGCTGGTGAATGAAACCATCGGGAACTGCCTGTATGAAGCGATGGACCTCACCGGCCTGGAGGCGATGCTGCGTGGAATCGAGTCCGGGGACATACTAACGGCCGCTCTAGACACTCCAGAGCCCTCGGTCTTCTGTCACGAGATCCTGAATGCGAATCCGTACGCGTATCTGGATGACGCTCCCCTGGAGGAGCGGCGGGCGCGCGCCGTGAAACTGCGGCGTACCTTGCCGGCGGATGCGGCCGATGGTACCGGGATTCTGGATCCGGCGGCCATCGCCCAGGTGGCCGCCGAGAGCTGGCCCGAGGCGCGCAATCCGGATGAGTTGCATGATGCGCTGTTGACGTTGATCACGCTGCCTCCCGTTCCCGAATGGGCTGAACTGTATGAGCACCTGGCGGACGCAGACCGGGTTTTCACCCTGCTGCGAAACGGGCAGCCGTTCTGGGCCGCGGCGGAGAAGCGCGAACTCACCGGGGACGTGGCGGTCGTGCTGCGCGGGTGGATGGAATCGACCGGTCCGGCAACTGCAACTGCGCTGGCCGGACGCCTGGCGTTTTCCCGGGAACAGGTGGAAATAGCCCTGGCGCAGCTGGAGGCGGAAGGGACGGTGCTGCGCGGCCGCTTCACGAATCCCGACGCCGGTGGCGAAATCGAATGGTGCAATCGCCGTGTGCTGGCGCGCATTCACCGCACAACTTTGGGGCGTCTGCGGCGCGAAATTGAGCCGGTTACCGCGCAGCAGTTCCATGCCTTCCTCACTCGCTGGCAGCACGTCACCGATGGTGCACAACTCCATGGAGCGGATGGCGCGCTGGAAATTGTCCGGCAGTTGCAGGGCTATGAGATTCCGTCCGCTGCCTGGGAATCGCAGATACTCACGCGCCGCATCGCAAACTACAGGGCAGAGCTGCTGGACGAGTTGTGCCTCTCGGGCGAGGTGATGTGGGCGCGCGTGTCTCCTCATCCCGCGCTCGAAGATAGCGAAGGCCGGCGCATCCGGCCCACGCGCCTGGCTCCCATTACGCTGCTGTTGCGCGAGGATGCCGCTTGGCTGATTGGACGCCAGGCAGCCCTGGACGGCTCGGGCGCGCTGTCACCCGCGGCTGAGGATATCCTGGCGGCGCTGCAGCGGGAACGCGCGCTCTTCTTTGGCGACCTGGTGCGCGCGGCCCGCCGGCTGCCAAGTGAAACCGAGGATGCGCTGTGGGAACTGGTGGCGGCCGGCCTTGTCACGGCGGACGGCTTCGAGAACCTGCGCGCGCTCATCGATCCCAAGCGCCGCCGGGGAGAAGGCCGTGGACGCCGGTCACGGCCGCGTCATTCCGCCGGCCGCTGGGCCCTGGTTCCCAGGCAGGACAGCGAGGCTCCCGATCGCGCGGAAAAATGGGCCGCGCAACTGCTGTTGCGCTGGGGCGTGTTACTGCGCGATCTGCTGGCGCGTGAATCGGGAGCTCCGCCGTGGCGCGATCTTTTGCCGGTACTGCGGCGGATGGAAGCCCGCGGTCTGATTCGCGGCGGCCGGTTCGTAGCCGGATTTACCGGCGAACAATTTGCCCGGCCCGAGGCTCTCGACCTGCTGCGCGCCGTGCGCCGTTCCGCCGATTCCCCCGAAATCGCGCCTGCGTCCGGCGCGGATCCCTTAAATTTGACGGGAATCATTTTGCCCGGAGCTCGTGTCAGCCCGCTGGCCCTGCCGATCCCGGCCCTGTCGGTCCAATCCCGGAATCAGCGCTATCCCTGGCAGCCCGCCGCCGGTGTGACCGATTTCATCGCATAGCATCTCGCGCACCGCCTCCCGTCCGCAGCCAAGTGGCGACTGGTTCCAACTCCCGGTGAGAATTCCCGGCTCACAAAAAACAATTATTAGGTACTAGCAGCGCAGCTGTGTCCGATAAGGGAGCCTAGAATGCCTACTCCGGAATTGCACGAATCGTTAGACATAAGACAACTTCTTACTACTTTGGTGGCGTATCAGAAAGGAGATTTTAGCGCGCGCCTGCCGCTCGATTGGACCGGTATGCCGGGGAAAGTGGCCGACACTCTCAATAGCATCATTGAGATCAACCAAAGAATGTTTACCGAAGTGATGCGGCTCAGCGCAGTAGTGGGCAAGGAAGGAAAACTGAGCCAGCGCGCCAATATGGGCGACGTCGGAGGAGCATGGGCGCAGAAGGTCGAGTCCATCAATACCTTAATCGAAGATCTGGTGCGTCCCACCAGCGACACGGCGCGGGTGATTGGAGCTGTGGCCAAGGGAGATCTTTCCCAGGTGATGTCGCTTGAAACCGAGGGACAGCCCTTGCGCGGAGAGTTCCTGCGCACGGCTCAGACTGTGAACACGATGGTGGGCCAGTTAAGCTCGTTTGCGGCGGAAGTCACGCGCGTCGCCCGGGAGGTGGGGACGGAAGGCAAACTCGGCGGGCAGGCGGAGGTCGCCGGAGTGGCGGGTACCTGGAAGGATTTGACCGACAGCGTCAACTTCATGGCCGGCAACCTGACGAGTCAGGTGCGGAATATCGCGGAAGTGACCAAGGCGGTAGCGGCGGGAGATCTCTCCAAAAAGATCACTGTGGACGTGCGCGGCGAGATCCAGGAGTTGAAAGATACCATCAACACGATGGTGGACCAGCTGCGTTCGTTTGCCTCCGAGGTGACGCGCGTGGCGCGGGAAGTGGGCACCGAGGGCAAACTGGGCGGGCAGGCGCAGGTGATGGGGGTCGCCGGAACCTGGAAAGACCTGACCGACAACGTCAACTTCATGGCCGCCAATTTGACCGGTCAGGTACGCAACATCGCCGCCGTCACTACCGCGGTGGCCAATGGCGATCTCTCCAAGAAAATCACGGTGGACGCCAAAGGCGAGATCCTGGAGCTGAAAAATACCACCAATACGATGGTGGATCAGCTCAGCTCGTTCGCCTCCGAGGTGACCCGCGTCGCCCGGGAAGTCGGCACCGAAGGCAAGCTGGGCGGGCAGGCCGAAGTAAGGGGCGTCTCCGGAACCTGGAAGGACCTGACCGATAGCGTGAACTCGATGGCCGGCAACTTGACCGCCCAGGTGCGCAACATCGCCGGTGTCACCACGGCCGTGGCGAACGGGGATCTCTCCAAGAAAATCACGGTGGATGTGCGGGGCGAAATTCTGGAGCTGAAAGACACCATCAACACCATGGTGGACCAGCTCAATTCCTTCGCCTCGGAGGTAACGCGCGTGGCGCGCGAGGTAGGCAGCGAGGGCAAGCTGGGCGGGCAGGCCGAGGTAAAGGGCGTCTCCGGCACCTGGAAGGACCTGACCGACAACGTGAACGGCATGGCAGGCAACCTGACGGCCCAGGTGCGCAACATCGCCGAAGTGGCCGCCGCCATCGCCGCTGGAAATCTCTCGCAGAAAATCACCGTCGATGTAAAAGGCGAGATTCTGGAATTAAAAAACACCATCAACGCCATGGTGGACCAGCTCAATTCCTTCGCTTCGGAGGTAACGCGCGTGGCGCGCGAGGTAGGCAGTGAGGGCAAGCTGGGCGGGCAGGCCGAGGTAAAAGGCGTCTCCGGCACCTGGAAGGACCTGACCGACAACGTGAATGGCATGGCCGGCAATCTGACGGCGCAGGTGCGCAACATTGCCGAAGTGGCCACCGCCATCGCCGGCGGAAATCTCTCCCAGAAGATCACCGTCGATGTAAAAGGCGAAATTCTGGAGCTGAAGAACACCATCAATGCCATGGTGGATCAGCTCAATTCGTTCGCCTCCGAGGTCACGCGCGTCGCGCGCGAAGTGGGTACGGAAGGCAAGCTGGGCGGCCAGGCCGACGTCAAAGGCGTGGGCGGCACCTGGAAAGACTTAACCGATAACGTCAACCTGATGGCGGGCAATCTGACCGCCCAGGTGCGCAATATCGCGGAGGTGGCCACCGCCATTGCCGGCGGCAATCTGTCGCAGAAGATCACGGTGGACGTCAAGGGAGAAATCCTGGAGCTGAAGAACACCATCAACGCCATGGTGGATCAGCTGAATTCTTTCGCCGCCGAAGTCACCCGCGTGGCGCGCGAAGTGGGTACCGAAGGCAAGCTGGGGGGACAGGCCCAGGTGATGGGCGTGGCGGGAACCTGGAAGGATCTCACCGACAGCGTGAACTCGATGGCCGGCAACCTCACCGCGCAGGTGCGCAATATCGCGGAGGTGGCCACGGCCATCGCCGGCGGCAATCTGTCGCAAAAGATCACGGTCGATGTCAAGGGCGAGATTCTGGAGCTCAAAAATACCATCAACACCATGGTGGACCAGCTCAGCTCGTTCGCCGCCGAGGTGACGCGTGTGGCGCGCGAAGTCGGCAGCGAGGGCAAGCTGGGTGGCCAGGCGGAGGTGAAAGGCGTTTCCGGTACCTGGAAGGACCTGACCGACAACGTCAATGGCATGGCAGGCAACCTCACCTCCCAGGTCCGCAACATCGCCGAAGTGGCCACCGCCATTGCCGGCGGGGATCTCTCGCGCAAAATCACGGTGGACGTAAAGGGGGAGATCCTGGAGCTGAAAAACACCATCAACGCCATGGTGGATCAGCTGAACTCGTTTGCCGCCGAGGTGACGCGCGTGGCGCGCGAGGTGGGCAGCGAAGGAAAGTTGGGCGGGCAGGCGGACGTGAAGGGCGTGTCCGGTACCTGGAAAGACCTGACCGACAACGTCAATGGCATGGCCGGCAATCTGACCGCCCAGGTGCGCAACATCGCGGAGGTGGCCACCGCCATCGCCGGCGGCAACCTCTCCAAGAAGATCACCGTGGATGTGAAGGGCGAGATTCTGGAGCTCAAAAATACCATCAACACCATGGTCGATCAGCTCAGCTCGTTTGCCGCCGAGGTGACGCGCGTGGCGCGCGAAGTGGGCAGCGAGGGCAAGCTGGGCGGACAGGCCGAGGTGAAAGGCGTCTCGGGCACCTGGAAGGACCTGACCGACAATGTCAACGGCATGGCGGGCAACCTGACGGCGCAGGTGCGCAACATCGCCGAAGTGGCCACCGCCATTGCCCGCGGGGATCTGTCGCGCAAGATCACGGTGGATGTGAAGGGCGAAATTCTGGAGCTGAAGAACACCATCAACACCATGGTGGACCAGCTCAGCTCGTTCGCCGCCGAGGTGACGAGGGTAGCCAGGGAAGTGGGCTCGGACGGCCGGCTGGGCGGGCAGGCGCAGGTGCTCGGCGTCTCCGGCACCTGGAAAGACCTCACCGACAACGTGAATTCCATGGCGGGCAACCTCACCTCCCAGGTCCGCAATATCGCGGAGGTGGCCACGGCCATCGCCGGTGGCGATCTGTCGCGTAAGATCACGGTGGATGTGCGCGGCGAAATCCTGGAGCTGAAGAACACCATGAACGCCATGGTGGACCAGCTCAACTCCTTCGCGGCGGAGGTCACGCGCGTGGCCCGCGAGGTGGGCAGCGAGGGCAAGCTGGGCGGACAGGCCATCGTCCGGGGCGTCGCGGGAACGTGGAAGGATCTGACCGAGAACGTGAACGGGATGGCCGCCAATCTGACCAACCAGGTCCGCGGCATCGCCAAAGTGGTCACGTCGGTGGCCAACGGCAACCTCAAACAGAAGCTGACGGTCGAATCCAAGGGCGAGATTGCCTCCCTGGCCGATACCATCAACGGCATGATTGAGACCCTGGTCACATTTGCCGACCAGGTAACTACGGTCGCCCGGGAGGTGGGCGTCGAAGGCAAACTGGGCGGGCAGGCCAGTGTGCCCGGAGCCGCCGGCACCTGGAAGGATTTGACCGACAACGTCAATCAGCTGGCGGCCAACCTGACCACTCAGGTGCGCGCCATTGCGGAGGTTTCGACGGCGGTCACCAAGGGGGATCTCACGCGGTCGATTCGCGTCGAGGCGCAGGGTGAGGTGGCCGCTCTCAAAGACAACATCAATGAGATGATCCTGAATCTCAAGGACACCACGCAGAAGAATACCGAGCAGGACTGGCTCAAGACCAATCTGGCCAAGTTTACCCGGATGCTGCAGGGCCAGCGGGATCTGCTGGCGGTTTCCAAAATGATTCTCTCGGAGCTGGCTCCGTTGGTCGGCGGTCAGCATGGTGTTCTCTACCTGATGGAATCGGCCAAGGAGCAGCCGAAGCTGAAGCTGCTGGCCGCTTATGCCTATCAGGAGCGCAAGAACCTGGCCACCGATTTCCGCCTGGGCGACGGCATCGTCGGACAGTGCGCGGTGGAAAAACAGAGAATTCTCCTCACCAACGTGCCCTCCGATTACATCCAGATCTC
Organism: Bryobacteraceae bacterium; assembly: GCA_035526665.1. Lineage (GTDB taxonomy): Bacteria > Acidobacteriota > Terriglobia > Bryobacterales > Bryobacteraceae > DATLBY01. The sequence continues at coordinate 7,444 of DATLBY010000254.1, read as the reverse complement.
CTCCGGTCTGGGACAGGCCACGCCCATGAACATCATTGCCCTGCCCATCCTCTTTGAAGGCAAGGTGCGGGCGGTCATCGAACTGGCGGCCTTTGAGCGCTTCAGTCCCATTCACCAGGCCTTTCTCGACCAGTTAACCGAAAGTATTGGCATCGTGCTCAATACCATTGAAGCCAACATGCGCACCGAGGAGCTGCTGGGCAACTCGCAATCCATGGCGCAGGAGCTGCAGAGCCAGCAGGAAGAGTTGCAGCAAACCAACGAGGAGCTGGAAGAGAAAGCCAGCCTGCTGTCCGAGCAGAAGGCCGAGGTAGAGCGGAAAAATCGCGAAGTCGAGATTGCCCGGCAGGAACTGGAAGAGAAAGCGATGCAGCTGGCGCTCTCGTCGAAGTATAAATCCGAGTTCCTGTCCAACATGTCGCATGAACTGCGAACTCCGCTGAACAGCCTGCTGATGTTGGCTCAGCAGTTGGCGGAAAATGCGGAAGGCAATCTTTCCCCCACCGAAATGAGCTTCGCCCAGACCATCAGCTCTTCGGGCACCGACCTGCTCACGCTGATCAACGACATCCTGGATTTATCCAAAATCGAATCCGGGACCGTCACCTTGGAGTTCGGCGAGCTGAGCTTCCGTGAGTTGCGCGATTTCATCGCCCGCACCTTTGACCATGTGGCCCAGAGTAAGGGGCTCGAATTCGTGATTGATATCAGCGCAAACCTCCCGCCATCTATCACCACCGATGCCAAGCGCCTGCACCAGGTGCTCAAGAACCTGCTTTCCAATGCCTTCAAGTTCACGGAAAAGGGACAAGTCGCGCTTCGTATCGACCTGGCCGCCAGCGGATGGAGCCGGGATCAGAAGAGACTCAACCAGGCGCCGGCGGTGCTCGCTTTCGCGGTAACCGACAGCGGGATCGGGATTGCCCCGCAGAAACAGCAACTCATTTTCGAGGCATTCCAGCAGGCCGACGGCACCACCAGCCGGCAGTACGGCGGAACCGGCTTAGGCCTGTCCATCAGCCGGGAAATCGCCCTGCTGCTGGGCGGGGAGCTGCGCGTAGCCTCCGTCTTGGGCAAGGGCAGTACCTTCACGATGTATCTGCCGCTCTCCGGCTCCGCCGGGCCGTATAGCAGTTACCGATCTGCGCCTCGCAAATCCTCGGCCCCCTGGAAGCAGACCGCGCCGGCTGGTTACAGCTCACCCGGGCCGTCGGCGGGAACAGCCGATTCCCGCGCCTCCATTGCCGTCGCCGAGGGCGAAACTGCCGCCGACGACCGCTCCGGCATCGAGTCCGGGGACCGGGTGCTGCTGATCGTCGAGGATGACCCCGAATTCTCTCCCATCCTGATGGGGCGCGCCCACGACAAAGGTTTTAAAGTAGTGATTGCCAGCCGGGGAGACGACGCCTTCGCCCTGGCGCGGGAGCATAAGCCCGATGCCATCACGCTCGATCTGCAGTTGCCGGATATGGACGGCTGGCTGCTGCTGGACCGCCTGAAGCACCATCCCGATACACGCCATATTCCGGTGCATATCATCTCCGCCCAGGCGGATTCGGCGCGCGGCCTGAAGGCCGGGGCAATTGCTCATCTATCCAAACCCGTGACGCGCGAAGCCCTCGACGGCGCCTTGGCCAGCATCAAGAGCCGTATGGAGCGCCTCGAGAAACGCCTCCTGGTGGTGGATCAGGATCCGGTTAGAAGCGGCGCCATCATCGATCTCCTGGGCACGGCCGATGTGCTTGCCACCACCGCCGGTTCCGCCAAGGAAGCCCTGGAAGCGCTGGAGCGGGAGACCTACGACTGCATGGTTGTGGACTGGGATCTGCCCGATATGCCCGGTTTCCAGCTCCTGAGAGAAATTCAGGAGCGGCCACAGTGGCGCGACATGCCGGTTCTGGTGTACACCGAAGCGCCGTTTTCCAAGGAACAACGGGCCGAGTTTGAGCGGATCGCACATAGCACACCCGTCAAGGACGTACACTCCCAGGAACGGCTGCTTGAAGAAGCGACCCTGTTCCTTCACGTCGTCGAGGCCGGAATGCCCTCGGCCAAGCGCCGCATCCTCGAGAAGCTCCGCCAGGCCGAGCCCGCGTTGGCGGGGCGGAAAGTGCTCGTTGTCGATGACGATGTGCGAAATATCTTCGCCCTCACCAGCGTCCTCGAGCGCCATAACCTGCAGGTCATCTCGGCCGATTCCGGCAAGGACGCCCTGCGCATCTTGCAGGAGGAGCCGGATATAGAACTGGTGTTGATGGACGTGATGATGCCCCTCATGGATGGGTACGACACCATGCAGGCCATTCGGAAGATCCCCCGTTTCAAATCTCTGCCCGTCATCGCCTTGACGGCCAAGGCTATGAAGGGAGATAGAGAAAAATGTCTGCAAGCCGGCGCCTCCGATTACATCGCCAAACCGGTCCATGCACAACAACTGCTCTCGCTGCTCCGTGTATGGCTGCACCGGAGTTGAGACCGGAGGAGGCCATGCACGAACGCCAAATCGCCGAAATCGAGCGGGAAGCGCTTCTCACGGCGGTTTTTCGGCGTTATGGCTTTGATTTTCGGGAGTACGCCCGAGGCTCAATCAGCCGCCGCATTCGCCTTTCCATGCAGCAGGAGAACGTCGCTACTATATCGGCCCTGCAGGAAAAATTGCTTCGCGATAGCGCATGCATGAATCGTTTTTTGCTGTCCTTGTCCATCAGCGTCACCAGTATGTTTCGCGATCCAGAGCTGTATGTCTCCTTCCGCACATGCGTTGTCCCCCAACTACGCGATCTGCCATTTGTGCGCGTCTGGCACGCCGGCTGTTCCACCGGTCAGGAGGCCTATTCCATGGCCATTCTCCTGCAAGAGGAGGGGCTCTATCCGCGCTGCCGCATTTACGCCACCGACATGAATGAGGAGGTGCTGGACCGCGCAAAAACCGGGATTTTTCCCCTGGACGCCGCCCGGGCCTATAGCGCCAATTATCAGAAGGCCGGCGGAAAAACATTTCTCGCCGATTTCTACACGGCTCGTTACGAGAACGCAATTCTTCACGCTTCGCTCCGGGACAATATCGTTTTTGCCCAGCACAATCTGGTAACCGACGGATCCTTCAATGAGTTCGACCTGATCTTTTGCCGCAACGTCCTGATTTATTTCAATAGGACGCTCCAGGACCGCGTCTGCCAACTGTTTCACGACAGTCTCAGCCCCTCAGGCGTCCTCGGTCTGGGGAAAAAGGAGACGCTGGACTACTTCCCGCGGCGCAACGATTATCAGGAAGTGGATCGCATCGAGAAGCTGTATCGAAGGTTCCGCTAATGGTGCCGCACGGGGTCGTCCTGGGCGCGTCCAGAGGCGGCACGGGAGCGCTCGCTAGATTATTGACCAGCCTCGGAGGCGGCCTGATGGCGCCGCTGGTGGTGGCGCTGCACCGCGCTGCCGAATCCGATGAGATGTTGCTGGAATTTCTGCGTAAATCCGCGGCCGTTCCCGTCACCGAGGCCCTCGACAAAGAGCCTCTGCTGCCGGGCTGCGTCTACCTCGCGCCTGCGGATTATCATCTGCTGATCGAGGAGGACCGCTTGGCTCTTTCGGTAGACCCTCCGGTCTGCTGGGCCAGACCATCCATCGATGTTCTATTCGAGTCGGCGGCCGATTCGTGGGGCGAACAAGCCATCGGAGTGATCCTCAGCGGCGGCAATGCCGACGGCGCGGCCGGCTTGGCCCGAATCAAGGAGTACGGCGGATTGGCCGTGGTGCAGGAGCCGTCCGAAGCGGAATGCGCCATTATGCCGGAAGCCTCTCTGCGGGCTGTCCAGGTGGACAAGACTCTTCGCCTGGAAGAGATTGCCGTGCTTTTATCCGGGATCCGGGCCCCACAGCTGCGGTGACGCCAATGGAAAACACCCAAGCGATTAAAATCCTGCTGGTCGACGACAATGAGAGCAAAAGGACGGCGCTCAAAACAATGCTGGGGGATTTCGGGCGGAATCTGGTGGCGGTCGATTCCGGCAAAGACGCTCTCCGTGCGCTTCTAAAGGAAGATTTCGCCGTGATCCTGATGGATGTTCACATGCCGGTAATGGATGGCTTTGAAACCGCCGCGCTGATTCGCCAGCGCGAGAAATCGGCCTATGTACCGATCATTTTTATCACCGCCGCCGACAAGAGCGAAAGCCATGTAGCCAAAGGTTATTCCTTGGGCGCCGTGGACTACATCTATACTCCCGTGCTGCAGGAGGTCTTGCAGGCAAAAGTCGCCGTCTTCGTCGAGTTGAAATCGCAAGCTGAGTTGCTGCGCGCCGCCGCCGAGCGCCACGCCGCCATGGCGCAAGAGCTTGCCGAAGCCAATCGAGGACTGGAGCAGGCGAATCGCAAACTGAAAGAAAGCCAGATGCATCTGATTCAGACAGAAAAGATGCTCTCGCTGGCCCAGCTGGTAGCCGGCATCGCCCACGAAATTAACAATCCCCTGGCGTTCGTCGCCACCAATCTTTTTACTGTCACGGCCGCGCTGGAACTCCTCGCGCCGGAAGTCGCCCTGCATCTCCCCGAAAAAGCAGTGGAAAAAATGCAAAAGGCGCGCGCGCGCCTGGACGATATGGCCCTGGGTGTCAACCGCGTGAGAGATCTGGTGCTGAACCTGCGCACGTTCTCCCGCCTGGATGAAGTCGAGTTCAAGAAAATCGATATCCATGAGAGTATCGAGTCGGTCCTGCTCTTCCTGCAACATCGCATCAGGGGCCACATTGAGCTGGATAAGCAATATGGAAACGTGGAAAGCCTTGCCTGTAACGCCGGCCAGCTCAACCAGGTGTTGATGCACCTGATTGCCAACGCCGCCGACGCCATTGAAGGCCCGGGCACCATTCGCATCGCCACGGGCCAGCTGAACGGAGAGATCTTCATCTCGGTGAGAGATACCGGCAAAGGCATTCCTGAGAACATCCGACACCGGATCTTTGAGCCATTTTTCACAACGAAGCCGGTGGGCCAAGGCAGCGGGTTGGGACTGGCCATCTCCTACGGGATCGTGAAAGCCCACGAGGGCGTCATTGAAATCGAAAGTGAGGTGGGCAAGGGCACGCAGTTTACGATAAAACTCCGGCTGAACCTCAAAAAAAAGAGCCTGGACGTTCCTACTCACGCAGTCTTCCCGCCACTCGAACCACCCTCCCCGGTGGCGGTCGAATAGCCCAAACTTTTACACTGCCAACCGAACTCGGGCCCACACGGGCCGGCGGATTTCCTGTAAGATTGCTTCATTCCGCTAGTGGAGGTAGGTATGATTCGCCAGCCGTTGACCCGTCGTGAGGTAATTGAGCGTTGCATAGGCCGTGGACTCCTGGTGGCCGCCGTGCCCATGACGTCTGCGACCCTTGCGTCCCTTTGGGCGGAAACCGAAAGCAACGCAAGAAAACCTACCCCTACCGATGTACTTGGACCTTTCTTTAAGAAAGGGGCGCCCAAGGCCGAACTCCTGCGCGCTCCCGGCGATCCCGGGTTTCCCCTGCGCGTCTCCGGCAAAGTATTCAACACGCGCGGTGAGGTGATTCATGGCGCCCAGATCGACATGTGGCAGACCGACCATGAAGGACATTACGACTTGCAGGGCTTCCGCTACCGGACCAGGCTCCTGCTGGACAATGCCTCCGAATACGCCGTGGAAACGGTGATGCCGGGGCATTACAACGACCGCCCGGCACAGCACATTCACTATATGATTACCGCGCCGGGGCACCGCCCGCTGATTACGCAAATCTACTTTGCTACCGATCCGTTTTTTGAAGGCGATCCGGACAGGAATTACAAAAAGCGGTCCATCGTGGGCCATCGCGACCTGGTCCGTCCCGTGATGCTCTTCGAGCAGCCGGGTGCTGCGCATGCCACCGTCTCCTTCGATATTTGCATGGAGAAGGCCTGAGATGCAGTTTCTGCTTTGTAGCCTATTGGCCGCGGCCGCCTTCGCCCAAACTCTGCCGGGAGACCGGGTGATTGCATCCGATGTGGCCGTGGGATCGTTGAGCTATTCGGCGGATGGAGTGGACATCGCGGGCCTGTGCCTCGACGGTAAAGTACGCTTCTGGGACGCGCGCACGGGCTCGCTCAAGCGGGCGGTTCCGTTCGACAAAGAAGACCGCGTGACGCTGCACGGGCGAGCCGGCGCGGCGGCCGCCGCGGCCGGCGATGGCTCTGTCCGCATCTACGATCTGAAAACGGGCGAGGTAGTGCGCCGCTTGACAGGCGCAACCTCGACGGTCCGCACAATTGTGTTCTCGCCCGATCGTAAAATGTTCGCCGGCGCAAGCAGGCTGCGGGCCGACGGCAGTGAAAACGCGGTGCGGACCTGGGACGCCTCGGGAGCGGCGAAGCTGAGCCTGCCGGCCGGACTCGGTGGCATTTCAGCGATGGCATTCTCTCCTGATGGGGGCGCCATTGTGGCGGCCGGTTACGATACCGACATACGCGCCTGGAGCACGCGCAATGGAGAACTGCTGCGCCTGATGGATGATCTGCCGCTGTCTACCTTCGCTATGGCGTTTTCCCCGGATGGTAAGTACCTCGCCACCGGAGGCGCCGACCGCGTCGTGTATCTATGGGATACCAAGACGTGGAGAATTGCGCGCAAGCTCACCGGGCAGCCCGAGCTCATCTACAGCCTGGCATTTTCGCCTGACGGCCGGCTGCTGGTAAGCGGCGGCGCGAGTGAATTGACGTTTCGGAATCCGGCCAAGGCATTGTTTTGGGACGTCGCCACCGGCAAGCCAGTGCGCAGCGTGACGACGCCTCACCTGGTGACTTCGGCCGCATTCTCGCCGGATGGAACCCGCCTGGCGACAAGTTCGGAGCAGACCATCAGCATCTGGGCCGTCCCCGCCGCGAGCCCCCGTCCCTGACCGCGTATAAGGTTACTTTTTCTTAAGAAAACGGCAACCGAAGGCTCTTGGGACTCATCTTGTAAGAGCACCCAATTTTACTCAGGCCGGCTAGGAGCAACGCTTTCCTCTCGGGCCTACTGGACACCGATGAAAACTTTGTCTCTGGCGGTATCCCTGTCTGCCGTACTGGCTACAGGCTTGATTTTCTACGACTTTGTCGTCACACCCCTTTCGCCCCTTCTTCTGTCCCGGAGAGCTCACAAGGCCCCCCCTTTTACCCTGAATGAGGTGATTCGGGCGGCCGCCCGCAAGCACGGTCTCCGCCCCGCATTCATAAAGAGCGTGATTGCCACCGAATCCGCCTTCAATCAGGAGGCATTGTCGGTCAAGGGGGCAATTGGTCTCATGCAACTCATGCCGGAGACTGCTCAGGAGTACGGAGTGGATCCGCATGATCCTGTGCAGAATGTGGAAGGCGGAGCCCATCTCTTGAGCCGTCTGTTAGAACGGTATAAAGGTCATAAGGATCAGTTGCCCCGGGCCATCGCAGCCTACAATGCAGGTCCGGGAAA
>DATLBY010000253.1:0-10307 GCA_035526665.1 Bryobacteraceae bacterium | reverse complement strand
GCGCTCATCGTATGCGGCCACTTGAGCAGCCTGCGCTGCTGGAACGCGTGAAACTCATCCACGGTGATCGGATGTGGAATGCTGCCCACCTCGTTCAGTGAGACCAGGCGGTTATACACGTAAAACGCGCAGTCCTCCACGCCCTTGGCCATGATGGGACCGCTAATCTGCTGCCAGCGCATGACGAACTGGAGACGGCCGTCGTCGCGCGGCTCCTCCAACACGCTCTGCGTAAAATCGAACACCGCGGAATTCAGATCCGGATTACGGCGCCGTGCCTCCGCACAGGCACTCTGAATAAATTCCTTGTCGCGTTCCGCTGCCGCATAGCTGTTCGTGTAGGTCCGGTATACGGGCATGCATGCGGTGATCTCCACCAGACTCTGCCGCAGATCTTTTGGGCTCAAGTCGCGCGCATAGCGGTCAGTAACCGCCAGCTCCGCGAGATCTGAGCCAAGATCGAGCATCTCGCCGGTGAAGAGCTGATCCATCACCTGCTTCTTGCGCTCGTACTCCACGTCGGGGAGCGTGCTTTCCGATCCCACAAATTCGGAATAAAACGCTGTGACACGTTCCAGCCCTTCAGGGTCCACAAACAAGGCATTCACATGACCCAGAAAATCGTAACCGGTAGTCCCGCTGACTGGCCAATCCTCCGGGAGACCTTCGTTTTCAGACAGAATTTTCTCCACGACAAGATAGCCAGCCTTGGAGGCTATTCGTTGCAAATACTGAGTGGGGTCGAAAAGCCCGTCCACATGATCCACGCGAAGTCCGGCGATCGCGGCTTTCTCGATCAACTGAAAAATCAGCGAGTGGCTCGCCTCATAAACAGTGGCCTGTTCCACGCGAATGCCGACCAGGTCGCTGACATCGAAGAAGCGGCGGTAGTTGATCTTTTCCGTGGCAACTTTCCAAAATGCCAGTTGATACGCTTGCCGCTCCAGCAGGACATGCAGCGCGCCGAAGCTCCTCGGGTCGCCTTTCCGCCCGCGGTAGACAGCCAGCTGGCCGTCTATATATTCCGAGACAGCCACCTGTTCCTGGTACAAGGCCCACAAATCCCGCTTAATACGCTCCTTTTCACGCGTACGGGTGTCGATGGCCTCCCATTCCGACGCATAGCGGTCTGGAAGCCGCTCCATCACTTCCAAAAGCGGGGCGAGCGCCGGGGGAGCGCCATCCAGAATCAGCGCGTAGGTGGCCGGGTCAACGGGCAGTTTCAGAGCCCAGTAGTTAATGAAAAAACCTCGCTCCTCATACGTGAGAACCAGCTCTTGATTTTCCAGGATGAAGCCGTAAGGCGAGCCAAGAACCGGGAGAAAAATCTTGGACGTGCTTGCATTGTCCCCCCAGTTCACGCCAAAGAAGGCGCCAAACGGAGAGGCGGGACCATTCTCCAGGAGGTCCATCCACCAGGGATTTTGCGAACTCGCGGCCATGTGATTCGGCACGATATCCAGAATGATGCTCATGCCGTGCGACTTCAGATCGTTGAGTAGCGACTCAAAATCGGTCTCGCTGCCGAGCACCGGATTTAGCCGGTTGGGATCCACCACGTCATAGCCGTGCGTGCTGCCTTCCCGCGCCGCAAAAATCGGGGAGGCGTATAGATGACTGATTCCGAGCCGCCGCAGGTGGGGGACGATAGCTCGCGCGTGTTCAAACCGGAAATCCTTGTTGAACTGGACGCGGTACGTCGCTGACGGAATCCGCATGAATGGCTATTGCACGAGGAGTTGCAGCTCTTGCGCAAGCTTCTGAAAATGACTGACCCACAACTGCGCGTCGGCGTCTCCTTCTTCCGCTTTACCGCTCATGTCAGGGTAGTCGGATTGGAGGATTTGATAACACACGTTCTGAACCGTCCAGACGGTTACCGGAAACGGGAGACGTTTCAGTAGACCGACCGCGCCCCCCAGCCGTCTGAGCGGCTGCATTTCCCTGGGCTCGGCCTCTAACTCTTTTGCAAATCTCTCCACGGTCTTGCGGAAAGTAAACTCGAGCGTGGTGGAGTCGAGTTCCACCTCGCCCATCCGAACCTCTTCCAAAAGCCGCTGGATGCGCGGAATATCCAGCTCTTCCGCGGCGAAGGCCAGCTTTAGATGACTGTTCAGCGCATACTCGGCCGTCGTCTGAAACGCCTTGGGGAGCGGAGTACGCAGATCCGTGAGAAAGCGCATCAGGGGGGCGTGGTGCTCGTACATCTGCCGGTAAACGCCTTCCGCATCCTCCAGAGTAGAAGTCAAAATGCGATCCAGGATGTTACGCTGCTCATCCCGGAACAGAGATTTAAGAGAATAGATGTTTCCTCCGAAACCCTTATCGAGCAAGCGGATGACCTCGGGCACATCGGCCCGGGAAAACACAGCCGTGAGCTCGCTGGCAAGTTTTTCATATACATCCGCGCCATGGTATTTGCGAACTCCGCCCGTCAGATTGTGGTCGCCGAAGTGAAGCACCGCGTAGGTGAGAAGCTTGTGCTCCTGAGTCACCTTGGATGTGAAAGTAGCTCGTCCCAGCACCAGACGAAGTTTGCCGGCGTCCAGCGTCTGGTGATCTTCCCGCCGGACGGTATAACAATAGATTTCTGCGGAATCCGCGTAGGTGTTGAAAACCGAGCTAATGGCATAGTGAGCCGCTACTTTGTGCAGGTCGACCATGGTCGGTTTGACAAACTTTTCGTAGATGTTCGCCCCGTCGCGATAGTCCAGGATATTGCTTTTGGCCAAGGCAAGGCGCGTCAAAAATCGCGCTTCCAATGTCTCCTCGAGCAGCGCCTCGGCAACTTTGGGAACGCGCGCGGCGTACGGGATGCCGTTATTCCCCGAGTTCCAGAATAGTTCCTCAGCCAATTGCACGACGCGTCCGGCGTATTGAATTACCTGCGCTGTTTCGATGCCGGAGATCTCGTCGAAAAACCAGCCGCAACTGGTATACATCAGCATCGCGTGGCGCTGCAGCTCCAGAAGCTTCCAGACCTCCACCTGCTCATCCTCGGTCAATTTGCGTTTCGCGTGCTTCAGCAGGAAACCGTCGCGGCACTCGGGGGACCGGTCCAAAACCACGTTTATGTAGTCGTTGCGAGCCGCCCAAGGGTCCTTAATGACCTTCGCCATTTTCTCTTCGTACCTGGGTGCAATCTCATCGCGCAGCCAATCGAGCGCATCCCTCAGAGGTCCTCGCCAAGCCTGATTCCAGCCCGCTCGTCCACCCGAGTTACAGCCGCAATCGCTCTTCCAGCGGCCGACGCCATGCGCGCAACTCCAGGCGGTGTTCTCGTAGAGCTCCACCTCGGTGGAGGGATGGAACAGCTCGAGATACTCGCCATAATTTGTAATATTCGCCAGTCCCTTGCTCTCGACGTGGTGGAGGGCATAAGCGAGCGCCATCTCGCCGTACCGGTGGTGATGTCCGTAGCTTTCACCGTCGGTGGCGATGTTGCCTATCTCAGGCCACGAGCGTCCATCGGCAAAACCCGTCAGAAGCCGCTGCGCGAATACCACGCCATTATTCAACAGTCCTTCGAATGCGACCGCCCGGGAAATCGGTCCATCGTAGAAAAACAGATTGAGGGTCCGGCCCGAAGGCGTCTTCAGATAGTATCCGCGAGTGGGATCGATGCGGCCGCCGGTGACGTCGACCCATTCCGAGGCATCGGCGTTCCGGATCAGGTGCGCCTGATGCTGAGCAAGAATCGTGTATTTGATCCCTACCTGCGCCAGCATGTCGAGGGTCTCGAGATCCACCGCCGTCTCAGGCAACCACATTCCCTCGGGAGTGCGCTGAAACCGGTGTTTGAAATCCTCGATGCCCCAGACTATCTGCGTGAACTTGTCACGCGAGTTCGCCAGCGGCATGATCATGTGGTTGTACGCCTGGGCAATTGCCGACCCGTGGCCGCCGAACTGGGAGATGCTCTGGTTGTCGGCATCCAGGATCATCTGATACAGGCCGGGGGCCTTGTCCTGTGCCCAGGAGAGCACCGTCGGTCCGAAATTGAAGCTTATATGGCTATAGTTGTTGACAATCTGGTCTATGCGTCCGGCGTCGTCGAGAATGCGGGTGGCGCCGTTCGGCGCGTAACACTCGGCGGTAATCCGCTCGTTCCAATCGTGGTAAGGATAGGCGGAATCCTGCAGCTCAATTGCCTCGAGCCAGGGATTCTCACGCGGCGGCTGATAGAAATGCCCATGAATACAGAGGTATCTCATGCGCTTATCTGTTGCAGCGTATCGTAAAACTCGGGGTAAGAGACCGAGGCAGCACCGGCATTCAAGACTGTTGTTTCTCCATCCGCGGCGAGTCCAGCCACCGCGCACGCCATCGCAATTCTGTGGTCCCCAAACGAATCTACCCTTGCCCCGCGGAATCGCTGGTTGCCGGGCACAAAAAACCCGTCAGGCGCTACTTCAATAGACACTCCCATGCGCTGAAAGTTATCCGCCACGGTCGCAATTCTGTCAGTTTCTTTGATTCTCAGTTCGGAAGCGTCGCGAACAGTAAGCCCTCTCTCGCTCACGGCGCCTAATACTGCCAAAACCGGGATTTCATCGATTACAGACGCGGTCAAGGCCTTTTCAATCAGACCACCTTCGATTCGCCCTCCTTTCACCTGAAGATTGCCGACCAATTCGCCGCCGATCTGCTGAATATCCAGAATCTTGATCTGCGCTCCGCAGCCTACCAGGAAATCAATCAGCGAGGAGCGTGTCGGATTCAAACCGACGCCCGTCAGGATCAGCTCCGAGCCGGGGACGATCAGCGCGGCCACCAGGAAGAACGCGGCCGACGAAAGGTCCCCGGGGACCAGCAACTCACGCGCCTGTAATCGGGGGCGCCCTTGCATCCGGATCACGCCCTTTATGGATTCAATTTCCGCGCCAAATTCGCGCAATGCAAGCTCCGAATGGTCGCGTGTGCGGATCGATTCGCGAACGGTAGTTACGCCGTCAGCGTACAGTCCGCCGAAAAGGACGCACGTCTTCACCTGCGCGCTGGCGACCGGAAGCGTGTAGTCAATCGGCCGCAACTTCCCGCCGGTGATTTCGAGGGGCGGGTACTTACCGTTCTGCGCGTGGATGGTGGCGCCCATTTCCGCGAGCGGCTTCATGATGCGCTCCATGGGACGGCGGGAAAGGGATTCATCGCCCGCGATGCGCGAGGTGAACGGCTGTGCCGCCAGAATTCCGGAGAGCATGCGGATGGTGGAGCCGGAGTTGCCCGCGTCCAGCGTAGCGGCGGGAACTTTCAATCCATCCAGACCCTGACCGCCCACCCGCACGACGCCGTCCTCACGCTCGACGGGAATGCCAAGGGCGCTCACGCAGCCGAGTGTCGACTGGCAGTCGGCGCCGGTCGAATAGTTATGTATTTTCGTAACGCCCTCGGCGATCGCTGACAGCATGGCATACCGGTGCGAAATAGATTTGTCACCCGGAATACGCACGCTCCCCTGAAGACGGCGAGCCGGAGAAATGGTTTTTTGCATGGGAGATATCAATTCTAGCAAGGGAGCCCCCAAACGAGCCGGTCACGCGAATTAGCCGCGGCCGCTACTCGATCGGAAGCACCTCTATCTTGGCGGGCCGCAGATACTTGCCGCCTCCATCCTCGAAATTCACCTGAAAGCTGGTGGCCCGGGGAGGCTCCTTTACTTGAGCGTGGAATTCGACCTCTTCTCCCGGGGCGACCACGGATTCTTCCACTTCCCCCTTGACGCTGGTCAGCACGTGGTTGTCGGAATCCAGAAAGTCATAGAGCACGGCGAGGTTCTTGATGGGTTTGTCGCCGGTGTTCTTCACTTTGCCGTCGATGTTGATGTTCCCGGCGTCCCGGTGTGCGGCCGCCTGCAGAAGTTCAACCTCGGGAGGCTTTGGCTGCTTCTTCTGGGCCGGCGCGGCCACCGAGCATGCGAGCCATAGGACGAAATACCACCTGAGCATATAATCTTATTTTAATGCGTCAGATCACGAACACTGATGCCGACTAATGCCAGGGTCAGGCCGATCATGATGGCGACCGATGTCCACGCCACCAGATTGTAGGTGCGGGAATTCACCCACTCCTTCATCAGGCCCGCCTTATTTACCAGCAGCGTCATGAAGATGAGAACAAACGGCAGCAGCACCCCATTCACCACCTGAGAGAATAGAATCATTCTCACCAGCGGGAAATTCGGGATCAAAATGACGCCCGCGCCGATCACGATCAAGAGAGTGAATAGCCAATAGAAGATCGGCGCCTCATTGAACCGGCGGTTTACGCCCGATTCGAATCCCAGCCCTTCGCACACCGTGTAAGCAGTGGATAGCGGGAGGATGCAGGCGGCAAACATGGATGCATTAAAGAGGCCGGCGCAGAAGAGAAGCGAGGCGTAGGGTCCAAACGGTTTCAGCGCCTGCACCGCGTCGGTTGCATTGTGAATATCCTTCGGTCCGTTGGTCCAAATAGCTCCAGCGCACGCGACGATGATGAAGAACGCAATCACCGTCATCACAATACAGCCCACCACCACTTCAATCCGGGACTCCGCATATTCCTTTGCGGTCACTCCCTTTTCGACGATGGCGGCTTGCAGGTAAAACTGCATCCAGGGCGCAACCGATGTGCCCACCATGCCGATGAGCATGGTGATGTAGTCGCTGTCCAGCATCAGAACCGGCCTGACGCTGTAAATCGCCGCCTGCTTCCAGTCGGGCTTCACCAGGACACCGGAAACGATGTAACAAACATACAGCGAACACGCGAAGAGAAACACCTTCTCCACGCTGGCGTAGGATGCCTTGACAATGAGCATCCAGACACCAACGGCGACGATGGGTACGCTAATGTAGCGGCTGATCCCGAACAGCTCGAGTGAGCTGGCGACCCCGGCGAAATTGGCCATCACATTAGTGAGGTTGGCGGCTACTAGGACGGCCATGGTGAAGAAGGTGGTCCGCAGTCCAAATTCTTCGCGGATCAGATCGGAAAGACCTTTTCCCGTGACCGCCCCCATGCGCGAACACATCTCCTGAGCGACGATCAGCAGGATGGTGATTGGAAGCAGCGTCCAAAGCGGCAGATATCCCCAGCGCGCGCCCGCCTGCGAGTAGGTGAAAATGCCACCCGCGTCATTGTCTACAACGGCGGTAATGAAGCCCGGACCGATGACGGAGAAGAAGATCGCGATGTGATACCGGAAGCGCTTGATCATCGCCCGTTATTTCTGCCTGAGCACCGTAATGATGTCGTCGGCCGTAATCACACCGGCTAGCCGATTTTCCTCATCCACCACCGGCAGAGTCAAGACATTGTACTTGTCGAACAATTCGGTGACGCGGTCCTGCTTCTCGTTCACTGAAACCTGAATCAGCGTGTCGGCCGCCAGATCCTTAACCGCCGAGGGGCCGGAAGCGATAAATAGTCTTGCCAGGGGTACGGTCCCTACCAGGCGCTTTCCGGAATCCACCAGAAATAGCGTGTTCAACGATTCGAGCAACTCTTCATTGTCGCGAAGCGCTTCCATCGCGTGCGAAATGGTAGCGGCCTCCGGCAAGGCGACAAACTCGGTATTCATCAGGAAACCGGCCGTTTTTTCATCGTATTCGATAAGATCGCGGACTTCTGTTTTGGATTCGGGCGTCATCTCTTCCAAGATTTCCTGGGACGTCGCTTCCTCCAGCTCAGCCAGGGCGTGCGCAGCTTCGTCCGGCGACATTTCTTCAATAATCTGGGCGGCCTTCTCGGCTTCGAGCGACTCCAGAATGCTCGCCTGGACATCCGGATCCATCTCGGAGAGGGCCTCGGCAGCTACTTCGTGATCGATGGTTTCCATAATCGCTTCGCGGTCGTCGGGTCCCAGCTCTTCCATGATGTCGGCGAGGTCCGCCGGGTGCATTTTCTCCAGCGCGTGGTTGGATATATTGAGCCGGAGCCGCCGCTGCGGATCGGGCTCCACGATGTTGCAGTATTCCCACCGGATGGAATTCGGCGGAATCGGGCCCTGTAGCCGGCGTACAATAGCCGGCGGCAGAACGCCCTGGACCAAGCGGCGGAAGATGCTCCGCATCCCAATGTCCACTTCCAGTACGCAGAGAATTTCGCCATCGCCGTCTTTGCGGATCTCGAAGGTGACATCGGTGACGCGCACTACTTTGCGGCCCAGGGCATCGATGATTTGCTGATCGAGCAGGTCGCGCGCGATGCGCAACATGTATTCATCCGAGTGGTAGGGCGTCAGCCGCTCGTCCTTGAGATAGATTCCCTTCAGCGATATGGATTTGACCTGATCGTAGCGTACCGACAGCCAAGACCAGCCGCCACCTACCAGAAAGCGATCGACGCGGGCGGGATCAATGAGCGGCACCACGGCGCTATCTTTGACACGGCCAATTTTACGGCCTCGGGTGTCATAGACAGCGAGGCCCACGAGTTCGGTGCAGAAAAGCAAGTTGTCTGCCGGCATCGAGGACCGTCCATAGAAAGCCTTTAATCATTTTGGGAGACAAGTCTCCCAACTTCAAAGTAGCTCATTGCAGCTTGGCCTTCAACATCTCATTTACAGTTCCGGGATTTGCCTGTCCGCGCGACGCTTTCATCACCTGTCCCACCAGGAAACCGAGGACAGCCGTTTTACCGGATCTGTACTGCTCCACCTGTTTGGGATTGGCAGCGATCACGTCATCCAGAATTGCGTCGAGCGCTCCCGAATCGCTGATCTGCTTCAGCCCCTCGCGCTCCATAATCACGGCCGCGGAGTCGCCGGTCTCCACCATCCTGCCGAAGATATCCTTGGCAAGCTTGCCTGAGATTTCGCCTGCAACGATCAGCCCGACCAGTTCGCCCAGGCGCTCGGCCGTGACGCTGGAATCGGCATAGTCTTTGTTTTCCGCCTTGAGAACCGCCGCGAGGTCCCCCATGACCCAGTTCGCCGCGATCTTCGGATCGCCCGCAATGGCCGCGGTCTTTTCGTAATACTCGCTGGCTGAGCGCGTCAACGTGAGCACCTGGGCATCGTACTCGCGCAATCCATACGACTCGATAAACCGGGCTCGCTTTTGCGCCGGCAATTCCGGCATGTCACGCCGAACGCTCTCCATCCAGACGTCACTGATCCGGAGAGGTACCAGATCGGGCTCCGGGAAGTAGCGATAGTCGTGGGCCTGCTCCTTGCTCCGCATGCTTGCGGTTTCGCCGGTGTCGGCGTTGTATAGCCGGGTCTCCTGAATCACCTTGCCGCCGGCCTCGATCAACCCGATCTGACGCAGAATCTCGTAATCGAGAGCCATCTTCAGATAACGGAAGGAATTCAGGTTTTTGACCTCAGCTTTTGTTCCCAGCTTCTCCTGGCCTTTCAAACGCACAGAAACGTTGGCATCGCAGCGCAGGTGTCCCTTCTCCATATCGCAAGTCGAGACATCGATAAACTGTAGTACCTGTTTCAACTCGGTCAAATAGGCGTAAGCCTCATCCGAGCTCCGCATATCCGGCTCGCTGACGATCTCAATCAGGGGTGTACCCGAACGGTTGAGGTCCACGTAGGAATATCTATCGGAATCTTTGAAGCCATCGTGAATGCTCTTGCCGGCGTCGTCTTCCATGTGAACGCGCGTGATCCCGATACGCTTGCTCTCGCCGGCGGCGGTGACATCGGCGAACCCGTGCTCGGCCAGCGGCTTGTCGTATTGCGAAATCTGGTAGCCCTTGGGAAGGTCGGGATAAAAATAGTTCTTCCGCGCGAAGATGGAACGGGTCCTGACCTCGCAGTTCAGCGCGAGCGCCGCTTTGATGGCCATCTCCACGGCCTGTTTGCTGAGCACAGGCAGTGCTCCCGGCAACCCGAGGCAAACCGGGCAGACGTTGGTGTTCGGCGGCGCGCCGAAGCTGGTGGGGCAGCCGCAAAAAATCTTCGTGCGCGTGGCGAGCTGGACGTGGACCTCGAGTCCGATGACAACTTCGTACTTCGCGCAAACTTCCGGCGAGGGAGGGCCAACACTGACGGCGGACATTTTCTCATTATAGAAGCGGCCGGGGCTGGGAGCGAAGTCCAGCCAGGCTGGAGGCGGAGACTAAGGTCGGCTACGGGATTTCCTTAGGCTTTAGTCTCGTTTTTTCCGTGAGGCGATACAGGGGCGCAACTAAGCACTCCGCCTGATTGGGAAGCGCCGTCTAGATCTATACAATTCTTACAGTAGACAACTTCCTAATTATGCTCCTTTCCAAAGCGCTACAAGTTCATTATTCCGAGATCGAAGCGGCTGAACGACTCGGCGTCAGTATCGAAGAGCTGCGGTCTCTGGTGCGCAATCACATCGTGCAGAGCG
>DATLBY010000252.1:0-8529 GCA_035526665.1 Bryobacteraceae bacterium | reverse complement strand
GATGCGGGCAAGGCCGGATTCGACGATTCCTTCATCTACCAGGAGATCGCACGGCCGGTCGACCGGCGCGCGGTCCCGATGATCCCGATCATGCGCGAGGATTCGCTGGTTGCCTTTCGCGAGTGGGACCAGCTGATCAGTAAAGTGCGCTATTAGGCCTCAGCGTTTCCGGACAGCGAAGAAATCCGGATTCTCCGGGACGGCGGCCCCGTCTTTCCTGGGGTCCGAGGCTCCGAAGTGAACACGGCCGCCATTGCTCATTACCGCCTGTCCCCCGCCCATGTTCAGCCCCGAGTAAGGGGAAACGGCTGTGATCACGTGGCCCAACGCCCGCAACTCCTCCTGGGTAGACTCGCTGACGCGCGCTTCCAGGGAGACGTCGCAGCCTTCAAAGGTCTTCTTGGTGAACCTGGCGGCTTCCATAGCACCCTGAATATTCATGCCGTGGTCCACTACATTCGACACGAACTGCGCGTGAGCCTGCGCCTGATTCCAGCCACCCATAATGCCGAAGCCGATACGGATATCGCCCTTCGACATGAACGCAGGAATAATGGTGTGCAGCGGCCGCTTGCGCGGAGATAGCGAGTTCGGCTGACCGGGTTCCATGGTAAACAGCGCTCCCCGGTTGTGGAGCATGAATCCGGCGCCGCGCGGGACTACGCCCGACCCGAAGCCCTGGTAATTGCTTTGAATGAGGGAAACGATATTGCCCTCGCGATCGATGGCGCTCATGTAAATGGTGTCCGCACCCGGCTTGGAGGCAATTTGCTTCAGCTCGGAGGCGACCACACTGCAGGCTGCCTGATCCTGCCGGATCAGTTTGGCGCGCTCTTCGGCCAACTGCTTGGAGAGCATCTCCTGCACCGGAACCGAGGCCATCCTGGGATCCCCCACATACCGCAGCATATCGGCGTAAGCCAGTTTCTTGGCCTCGATCAGGACATGCAGCGCCTTGGCGCTATTATGTCCGTACTCGCTCATGGGAAAACGCTCCATCAGATTGAGCATGGAAAGCGCGGCGACACCCATTCCGTTCGGGGGCAGCTCAGAGACGGTCCATCCACGATAGTTGGTGGAGATTGGCTCCACCCACTCGGACTTAAACTCGGCCAGGTCGGAAGCCTGGAAGGTGCCATCCAGTTCCTTGGATACTCGCAAAATCGCGTCCGCGATCTTTCCTTTGTAGAACGCGTCGCGGCCGGTTGCCGCGATGGCCTGCAGCGAGGCGGCCAGGTCGCGGTTGCGGAAAATCTGGCCCACTTCCGGCGGTTTTCCATCGGGCAAATACGTCCGCTTGGAGTCCTCGTACTCGGAAAGCTTTGCCAGTGAATTCTTCCAACTCTCGGCGATAATCTCGGTGACCGGAAATCCATTGCTGGCGTAGTAAATGGCCGGCTGCAGGACCTTGGATAAAGGCATGGTTCCAAAACGATGCTGCAGCGCGTCCCAACCGGCAACTGCGCCGGGCACGGTAACGGTGTAGATTCCCGCTGCGGGCATCGACTGCTTGCCCTTCGACTGGAGAAATTCAATGGTTAGCCCGGAGGGCGCCCAGCCGCTGGAGTTTAGGCCGTAGAGTTTGCCCGATTTTGCCTCATAGACGACGGCGAAAAGGTCGCCGCCGATGCCGTTCGATGTTGGCTCCACCAGGCCAAGCACTGCGTTTGCGGCGATGGCTGCGTCCACGGCATTCCCGCCCGCCTCCAATATCCGGGCGCCGGCCGCCGACGCAAGGGTCTGGCTGGTGGCCACTATGCCGAATTTGGTAGCCACCATCGACCGAGCCTGGTGACGCGTCGTCTCTTTTTCTTCGTCGTTGATTTGCGCCATTAAGGAAACGCTCAAGAGCGGCAGCAGGAACAATAAACGTTTGGTCAGAAAGAACCTCCCGCGAATTCCGCAGCTTACCACGCTTCGGATTGTAACTGGCTCGCCAGCAGTCCCAACGGCGACCGGGTATCGCGCTCCACCTGTGCCATGGTGCACTGCTTTGGCTTCTTGTCGGGACGCCAGCGAAGAAGTTTGGTGCCGTGCCGGAAGCGTCCCCCGGTGAAATGGTCGTACTGCACTTCCACCACCAACTCGGGTTTCAAAGGGTTCCACTCTTCCGAGCGTGCCGTGCTCCACCGGCTGGGGCCTCCCGGCGCGCGCCCGGTGAACCCCGGGGGCTGGATGAGGGCCTCCAGCCTTTTGGTGAGGGCCGGACGCTCGGCGGCGGACAGTCCGGAGGTAAAACCGACATGATGGAGCAGTCCCTGGTCGTCATAGAGTCCCAGCAGAAGCGAGCCAGCCACCTTGCCCTTAGAGGCGTAGCGAAAGCCTCCTATGACGCAATCGGCTGTGCGGAGATTCTTGATCTTCAACATGCCGGTGCGCTCGCCCGACTGATACGGCAGATTGACCTTTTTGGCGATGATGCCGTCCAGTCCGCCGCCCAATGTCTCGAACCATTTTTTGGCGACGCTGAACTTCGGCGTCGCCGGCGAGAGCTGGATGCCGCCCTGGAAAAATTTGGCCGCGAAGTCATCCAGCTTTTTGCGCCGGACATGGAGAGGCTCGGCCACCAGCGGACTCCCGTGCTCGTCGACCAGGAGGTCGAAGACGACCAGCTGCGCCGGTGTCTCCTTGGAAAGCTTCGCGATCCGGCTCGCGGCCGGATGGATCCGCTGCAGCAGGTCATCGAAGGACAATTGCTTGCCGACCGGGACGATAATCTCTCCGTCGAGAACAAATTTTTTGGCTTCCAGTGCCAGGATTGCCTCAACCACCTCGGGAAAGTACCGGCCGAGCGATTGGCCCGATTTGGATTGAATCTCCACCTGCGAGCCATCGCGGAAGGCCAGGCAGCGGAAGCCGTCCCATTTGGGTTCGTATTGCCATTCATCGCCTTCCGGAATTTTGAGAGCCGATTGGGCTTCCATTGGCGGATAATCGGTTTTTAGAGGAAGGCTCACAGGTATTTCTCCAGCTTGACGCGGCTCGTAGCTGCCACCAGAGGTTTATACAGATCGCCCAGCTTTGCAATCCGGGCCGGTACATTGCCGATCCGGAAATCTTCGATGCGAATGCCCTGCTCAACCTCCTGCCAGGTTACCGGCGTGGAGACGGTTGCCAAAGGCTTAGGCCGGATGGAGTAGACAGAGGCCAGCGTCCGCCCCCAGGCGTTCTGATTGTAATCGACAAGTACGCGGTGGGCGGGCCGTTTCGCCACTCGGTACTCCGCGGTAATCAGGTCGGGATGCTTACTTTCGAGCTCCTTGGCGAGGGCTTTGGCGAATGTCCAGACCTGTTTCTGAAGAGGACCACACTGAATCGGGACATAGATATGCACGCCCTTCGAGCCGGTGGTCTTGGGATAGCTGGGCATTTTGAGGGCAGCCAGGGAATCCCGCACAATGAGCGCCGTTTGCAGCACCTGTTCGAAGGTGGCTCCCGGCACCGGGTCGAGATCGAAGTGCATATAATCCGGGCGATGGACGTCGGCGCATTTTGCGTACCACTGGTTCAGGTCGATACAGCCCAGATTCACCACCCAAAGGAGGGAAGCCAGGTCGTTAATCACCGGGAAATCCACGACATTGCCCGATGAATGTTGGATAGAGCAGATCTGAATCCAATCGGGCCGGGGCGCCGGAGCCCGCTTCATAAAAAAAAACTCGCCGGCAGCACCGTTGGGATAACGCTTCATCACCATGGCCCGCCCTTTCAGATGAGGCAGTAGAACATCGGCAACATCCGCGTAATATTGCAGCAAATCGCGCTTGGTCAGACCAAGTTCCGGCCAAAATATCTTGTCCAGGTTGGTGAGAGTTACCGATTTCGCGCCAACGCGGAGCTCCGGTTCAATCGTCACAGCCTATGGACTGCACAATAGTTGATCCTGTTGCATGCAAAACAGTAGGGAAGTAGAGTACTACGTGATAGGATTAAGGAAATTCAGGTTGGTTGCGCAGTTCCAGTGGTGGATGGGGTCAGACTGAAAGGACATGATCCAATGTGGGATAAACGCAAGGAACAACCTCAACCCCGGCCCGCACCTCATCCGGTAATGCCCAGTTCGACGGCAGCACCGCTTCCGCAGGCGGAACCTCCGCGGCCTGCACCCAAAGGATTTGCCACCATCGGCAAGGCCGTCACCATAAAAGGGGAGATATACAGCGAAGAAGATCTGTATATCGATGGAGAAGTGGAGGGGACGCTGGAATTGGTGAACAGCAGATTGACCGTGGGTCCCAGTGGCAGGGCCAAGTCCAACATCCGCGCTCATGAGGTGGTTGTTTTAGGAACCATCCGCGGCAATGTGGAAGCCAAGCTGAAGATTACCGTTCACAAAGACGGAAACCTGGTGGGTGATATTAAAACATCGGGAATCGTGATCGAGGACGATGCCTATTTCAAGGGAAGTATCGATATCGTCAAGGAGCCCAAGGCTATCTAGCAGGTCCAATTCATAACGGGTTTTATACGGGCAGGCGATCGCCTGCCCTTTTTACTTGGAAGCGAGAATGAACGTGGGGGCCAGGCCGGACACAGTAGAAAATCCGGTGCTATCAGTCGGACTCAACCAGCTGGAGCAGCCGTTGACGCGCCCCAGGAATGAGTGCGGATGCACATCCACGCGCATATCCTTCATCTCGATCGCGCCATAGCGATACAGGGCAAACTCGGAGCTTACCGGAGCGCTAACTTCCTGAACCACATAAGCCGAGCGCGAGGCCGTTTTGAGCGCACGCTCCCAGCCGGAGTCATCGAGCTCCGTTCCGCGGAATGTATTCCTGTCTCCGGATTCATCGTTCGGTTTCAGAATCAGTTTTTCCCGGTTCGCCAGAATGAATTCCGGCAGATCAATCGGTTTCTCTTCATACGTGGTCTTGGTGGCACTGACTACCCGCGTCCACGGAACGTAATCGCGAATGGTCCGGCGTTCCGCCAGCGGGAAGCCGGCAGTCACGGTCTCATCGGTTAACAAGTCGAAAATGGCTTTCTTCTGCGCCATCTCTGAACGAAAGCTATTGACTACGCAAACTTTCCCGTCCCGGTAAGCGCGAACCAGGGGATGAGTCAGATCGAAACGAACCAGAAACTCGGATACCTTTACCCGGCGGTATACGATATCGATCTCAAAGTCTGCCTTTCGCAGGACACCGTTTCGATACTCGAGCTGGTCGGGCGATATGACTTCGGTCGGATAGCCCTCCTTCCGGAAGAGATCGGTGAGCAGCTGATACTCCGCGGATTCCGCTGACTGAAAGGGTTGGCGAAATTCGAGGATAGCGATCTTGGGCATCTTCTTGCCGCCGAACTCCTTGTAGGCTTTCAACAAAGACTGCAGCAGCGGCTTGGTGGCTCCGACTTTCGACAATGGATATTTCTTGCGAAACTCTTTTACGGGAGGGGCATCGTAGAAAATGTCGTTTAGTGCCTCTCCGTAAATTACTCCCGCGGGAGTAGTGGCGGAGTAATTTACAAAATGGAGGCTGCCATTATTCAGATGTGAATCCAACAAAGACGTAACCGCCACGTAAGGATACCCAGGATCCACGGCGGCCAGCATCTTCTCAGCAGGCAGCATCTCCATCCTGGACATCAAAGTAGGACTGGCGAGGGCCAGCTTCTCAATGCGGTCGATGGCGGAGTAGAGCGACTCGGCGGCTTTCACCAGCGTGCCATATTGCCGCTGCGTCACGAAATGCGGCCGAAGAACCGGGGAAATGGGCCCACCGGAAGGCGGCAACCCATGCTCCTGCATTTTTTCGCGCAGAGCTTCCACCCAGCCCAGATCCCTGTAAGTTTCGTTTTCGAGTATCTTGTGATAACGGGCGATTGCCTCGTTGACCTGCGCCATTCTAGTGAGGGTTCTCTCTTCTCTTACTGAATAGTATCTCATAAGTTGTTGAAAAAGGGAACGCAGGGAAGTTCGATTAGCGATATTAACCTATTGATATAAAGCGACTTAGCCTCAACATTAGACTAGGTGAGAGGACGGATGCATGAAGTGCACTTAATGGTTTAAGATGCAACAGTGTCACGGTAATTGCGTCTAACTAACCGAGGTGGAGATTCAATGAGTTTACGAACTTTAGCAGTGGCAGCCAGCGCTGCAGCGGCCCTGGTGATGGCGGGTTGCAGCCGGGATTCGGCACAAAATGCGCCCATGGCGCCGCAGAATTTTGCTCCGCCTCCAGCCCAGACAGCACCGCCGGCGGCTCCGGCAGCGCAGTCCAGTACCAGCTACACGAGGACCGACTCGTCCGCCGGGACGCGGCCGGCAGTGGTGAGGGAAACAACGACTCGCGAGGTGACCAGGTCCTCCTCGGGTCCGACCACCACGGTTGTGCGGCATAAACGCCGCTCCAAGAAAAAGTCCGCCGCTATTGTTGTGGGAAGTGCGGCAGCGGGAGCCGGTATTGGAGCTTTGGCTGGTGGTGGTAAAGGCGCCGGTATTGGCGCTATCGCAGGTGGCGTGGGCGGCTTGGTATACGATCGGGCGACGGTGAAGAAATAGTCCGACCGGCATTTGGATTCAGGGCTGGGCGAACGGGCCGGGACTTCTCAAAAAGTCCTGGCCCGTTCTGTTTTTGCGGCTAAAATGACGGTAGACCATGAAGCCGTTCCAAGAGTATGTGCAGTTGGCAGAAATTGCTCATGGACACATCTGCGCCGGCCAGATCCTGGGTCTGCGCATGGCTATCCACGGAGTCAATTTGCTTGGTCTGGAGGATCCGGCTGGAAGGGATAGAAAACGGCTGGTGACCTTCGTCGAGATCGATCGCTGTGCCACAGATGCGATCACCGTGGTGACCGGCTGCCGCCTCGGCAAGCGTGCTCTAAAATTTCGCGATTTCGGGAAGATGGCCGCCACTTTCTGCGACCTTCAAGCAGACCGCGCGGTGCGTCTGGTGGCCAGGGAATCCTCTAAGGCGCGGGCCAGGGAAATCTATCCGGCCATCGCCGACAAGAACCAGCAGCAGATGCGGGCCTACCGCGAGATGCCCGACGCGGAACTCTTTGAGTGGCAGTGGGTAAAGGTCGTGATCGGCCCCGAGGACCTGCCCGGCTACAAAGCCGGCAGAGTAGTCTGCAGCGAGTGCGGCGAAGGAATTAATTTTGCCCGCGAGACACTTGTGAACGGGCGGACTCTCTGCCGCTCCTGTGCAGGCGAACGCTACTATACAGCGCTTTAGGCAGTGCTCCGATACTACATT
The DNA here is from genome assembly GCA_035526665.1 of Bryobacteraceae bacterium. Lineage (GTDB taxonomy): Bacteria > Acidobacteriota > Terriglobia > Bryobacterales > Bryobacteraceae > DATLBY01. Next base: position 1,321 of record DATLBY010000252.1, on the reverse strand, counting down.
ACAGATAGAAAGTCGGCCCGCGCCCCGATTCTGCACTGCATTGCCCAGGCGGTGCAGAATCGGGTTGATCTCATCCAGATTCGCGAAAAGGACTTAAGCGCGCGCGATCTTTGCGGCCTCGTAAGGCGGGCGTGTGAGATGGCAAAGGGCAGCGGGACGCGTGTGCTGGTGAATTCGCGGGCCGATGTGGCGTTGGCGGCCGGAGCGGACGGCGTGCATTTTCCCGCCAATTCCGCCGCGCTGCGGCCGATAAGAGAAGCGGTCCCCCGGAAACTAGTGCTTGCGGTTTCCTGTCATTCGCTTACGGAAGTGCGGCAGGCGGAATTGGACGGGGCGGATCTGGCGGTTTTCGGTCCGGTGTTCGATTCCGGCGAGAAGAAAGGCCAGGGACTGGAACTACTGAAGGTTGCGGCAGCTCAAGCAAAACTACCGCTGCTCGCCCTGGGAGGAGTAACGGAGTCCAATATCTCTTTTTGCCTGGCGGCCGGAGCGGCGGGGTTCGCCGGCATCCGGATATTCCAGGATAGATACGCGTCTTTGTGGAACCGTGATGAAGAAACCACGTCCTAAAACCTACATGAAGTACCTTGCGTTATTTGTGCTCGGCGTGTCGGCGCTCGCGGCTCGCGACCTAAAAAGTGGCTATTTCCGCGGCAGGCCAGTCACTTACGAGGTGATCAACGGCGACGCGGTCACGGAAGGCGACATCGTCCTGGGAACCGCGGAAGAGATGGCCGTTAGCCGTCCTGACGCTGGAACGAGGGCGAAGACAGTCTCACACGAGGCAATCGACGTCACCACCACTACCAGAAGGTGGCCGGGGGGCGTAATCCCCTACACCGTCGACAGTGACGTCCCGGATAAGAAGCGAATAACGGATGGGATTCAGCATTGGATCGACAATACCGGCCTGAGTCTTGTCCCCAGGACTAGCGAAGCAAATTACGTGCGCTTCAGCCGGTTCACGGGCGCCGGCGATGTCTGCGGCAACTCCCAGGTCGGCATGGCGGGACGGGGAGCGCAGCGCATTAATCTCGCCGACGATTGTGACTCATCTACCGTGATTCATGAGATCGGACACGCAGTGGGCCTCTTCCATGAGCAAACAAGGCAGGATCGCGACTTCTATGTCCGCGTTCTCTACAACAACATGGACAAGACGCAGGTATCCCAGTTCGATCAACAGATCTCCGCCGGGCAAGACCTTGGCTCGTATGACTACGGGTCCGTCATGCATTACAGTAACTTCGCCTTTTCGCGAAATGGAGAGGCCACGCTGGAATCGATTCCGGCCGGCATCCCTTTCCGTGCCGACACTGGA
>DATLBY010000251.1:0-2919 GCA_035526665.1 Bryobacteraceae bacterium | reverse complement strand
CAACCCGAACTGCTCCACCATCGTGTTGACGATGGCGCTTGCTCCCCTGAAGCAATTTGGGATCAAGCGGGTGATCGTAGGAACGCTGCAAGCTATCTCAGGGGCCGGCTATCCGGGCGTGCCATCCATGGACATTACGGCGAACGTAATCCCATTCATTGGCGGCGAAGAAGAGAAAATGCAGCAGGAGACGCAAAAGATCCTGGGTGAGTTTACCGGCGACGGCATTGAAATCCTGGATGCCCGGGTAAGCGCGCACTGCAACCGCGTTCCGGTGGTGGATGGCCATATGGTGGCAGTATCGGTGGAGTTCGCGGCCAAGCCGAGGATTGAAGATGTCCGCAAGGCATTCGACACCTACACCAGTGTTCCGCAGGAGCGAAAGCTCCCCAGCGCCCCGGTCCGTCCCGTGATCTACATGGAACAGCAGGATCGGCCGCAGCCCAGGCGCGACGCCGAACGGGAGAACGGCATGGCGATTTTTGTGGGACGTTTACGCGAATGCCCGGTGTTCGATTACAAATTTATCGCCTGTGGCCATAATACGGTGCGCGGCGCGGCCGGTGCGGCGGTCCTGAACGCGGAGCTGATGCGTTCGGAAGGACTCCTGGACGCATGATCGTAATGAAATTCGGCGGCTCGTCGGTTGAGTCCGCCGAAGCTATACAACGAGTCGCGGGCATCGTCAGGGAGCGCCTGGAGCGGCTCCCTGTCGTGGTTGTCTCCGCGATGGGCAAGACCACGAACAAGCTGCTTGCGATTGCCAACGAAGCGGCCAACGGGAACACGACGCAGGCACTCGAGCTTCTCTCGGAGCTGGAGCAATACCATCTGAGTGAGGCCGGGCAAATCGCCTCGCCGGAGGCTCTTCCAAAACTGGAGCGGATCGTTGGGGGTCTTTTCAGAGAGATTCAGGTCGTCGTCCGGAATCTTTGTCTCAACGGCGGATTGAGCGCCCGCGCCATTGATCTGGTATCGAGCTATGGAGAGTGCCTGTCGAGCGTGATTGTGACCTTCGCGCTGGAGCACGCCGGCGCGCCGGCTGTTCATGTGGACTCGCGCGAGGTGATTGTGACGGATAGCCGTCACACGCAGGCGGCGCCTTTATTCGCACAAACCTATGCGCGGTTGAAAGCCAGGGTTGCACCGTTAGCCGAGGCGAAAGTGGTGGTGATGGGCGGGTTTATCGGTCGGAACGAAGAGGGCGCCGTCACTACTCTAGGCCGCGGGGGCGGCGACTTTAGCGCCGCGATCGTGGGCGCCGGCATCGATGCCGAGGAGATTCAGATCTGGACGGACGTCGACGGCATGCTCACCGCCGACCCGACGATCCTGTGCGGCGGGCACCGCGTGAAAACGATATCCTTCGCCGAGGCAGCGGAGCTCGCTTATTTCGGGGCGAAAGTGCTGCATCCGGCCACGGTGGTGCCGGCTGTCGAGAAGAATATCCCAGTGCTGATATTGAATTCGCGCCGCCCGGGCGCGGACGGCACGCGCATTGTAGCCCAAGCCGTGCAATGCTCGAATATCGCAAAATCGATCGCGTGCAAGAAGAATATTACTCTGCTGAATATTCATTCCACGCGCATGTTGATGGCATACGGATTTTTGCGGCGCATTTTCGAGGTTTTCGACCGTTACGAAACGCCGGTCGACATGGTAGCTACCTCGGAGGTGAGCGTTTCGCTCACGATCGACAACGCGGCCCGGCTCAGCGAAATTTGCACAGAGTTGGAACATTTCGCGGAGGTTTCGATTGAAAAAGAGCAGGCGATCGTATGCCTGGTAGGAGATAATATTCGCTATACTCCGGGCGTTGCGAGCCGCGTGTTCCAGGCGCTGGAGAGCATCAACATCCGTATGATTTCTCAAGGCGCATCGCTCTTGAATCTGAGCGTCGTGGTGGCGCAGGAGGACCTGAAGACCGCGGTGGAACACTTGCACGCACAATTTTTCAGCAATCCGGATCCGGCGGTATTCGGCTGATGAAGATAGCGATCGTCGGCTATGGGAAAATGGGCCTCCTGATTGAGCAGCTCGCGCCGGAGTACGGCTGCGAAGTGGGACTTAGGCTGGATGAGCATAATAATGCCAACTACGCGGGAATCACCGCCGCCAGCTTCGCCGGAATCGATGTCGCCATCGAGTTCTCCACACCCGAGGCTACGGTGGAAAACGTGGAGCGCCTGGCAGCCATTGGCGTGAATACGGTGGTTGGCACTACAGGCTGGTTGGCCGGCTTCGAGCGTGTACGCGCCGCGGTGGAGCGAAACAACACGGCGCTGGTATGGAGCCCCAACTATTCCATCGGGGTCAACGTATTTTTCCGCCTCGTATCCGAGGCGGCCCGCCTGCTGGCAAACGAGAAGGAGTACGGCGCCTGGGCGTGGGAAATTCATCACAACACCAAGAAAGACGCTCCGTCGGGAACACTGCTGAAGCTGGTGGATGGAATGAAAAAGAGCGGTTACGCCGGGGGTATCGATGTCGGTTCCAACCGGGCCGGTGCTCACCCAGGAACCCACGAGATCGGCTTCGACTCTGCCGCTGATACCATCACCCTGCGGCACAGCGCCCGCAGCCGGGAAGGGTTTGCACGAGGCGCACTGAAGGCCGCGCAATGGGTCGCGGGCAAAAAAGGTGTCCACGAGTTTAGCGAAATATTGTTTGGGGATTAACCATGTTTACTGGATGCGGTACAGCGCTTGTCACGCCGTTCAAAAAAGATCTGTCGCTGGATGAAGATGCCCTTCGCTCTCTGGTCAGGCGTCAAATCGATGGCGGAATCAACTTCCTGGTCCCTTGCGGCACCACGGGAGAAAGCCCTACACTGTCGCACGCCGAGCATTTGCGCGTCGTGGAGATCACAGTCGCGGAAGCAAAGGGCAAAGTGCCCGTGCTGGCGGGCGCGGGCGGCTA
>DATLBY010000250.1:0-9649 GCA_035526665.1 Bryobacteraceae bacterium | reverse complement strand
GGGACTGGACCGTTCAATCCTTCCCGCAGTTTACGAATCCAGCGAGATCAGCGGCAGAATCAGTGTCCACATTGCGGAGTCGCTCGGCCTTGCTCCCGGAACTCCAGTGGTGGGCGGCGGCGGCGACCAAGCGGCCAGTGCGGTGGGAAATGGCGTTGTGGAGACCGGGATCGTATCCTGCACCCTGGGCACATCCGGCGTCGTATTTGCCCACATGGATGAGCCGCTCTACGATCCTAACGGTCGAGTACATACGTTTTGCCATGCGGTTCCCGGCAAATGGCACGTGATGGGAGTTACTCAAGGGGCCGGCCTGAGTTTACAGTGGCTGCGCAACCAGCTGGCGTCTGGAAAGGAGTATGGAGAACTGACGGATGAGGCGGCCGGCTCTCCACCGGGAGCGCAAGGCTTACTCTGGCTTCCCTATTTGATGGGGGAGCGGACGCCACACCTCGATGCAGCCGCGCGCGCGGTCTGGTTCGGACTTACAGCCAGCCATACTCGCGCCGACATGATTCGTTCCATCATCGAAGGCGTCTGCTACAGCCAGAAAGATGGACTCGACATCATCGAAGGTATGGGGGTGCCTGTCAACTCCATTCGGATTTCCGGGGGAGGAGCCCGGAGTCCGTTCTGGCGTCAGGTCTTAGCCGATATTCTTAACAAGCGTGTCGTCACGCTGGAAACGCAGGAGGGCTCGGCCTATGGCGCAGCCTTGCTTGCGATGGTGGGGACGGGAGCCTATGGCTCGGTTGTGGAGGCATGCCGGACAACCATCCGTGAGGTGGAAGGCGTGAGCCCGCGTCCGCCGGAAACAGCTTCCTATCTAAAATCGCATGCCATTTATCAGGCATTGTATCCGGCGCTGAAGCCTCTCTTCCAGCAGATCGCATAACGTGTTCGCCGACGTCAGCCTTCCCGTCCCGCTGGATCAGCCGTTCACCTATGAGCTACCGCTCACACTGCAGCACCGGGTGAAAATCGGCTGCCGGGTCCTGGTTCCCTTCGGCACCCGGAAAATGACCGGCATCGTGCTCGCCACGCACGATCTCCCGCCGGATGTACCGGCAAAGATGGTGCTGCGGCTCATGGATGAGGATTCTGTCCTGGAACCGCAACTGATTGCGCTTGGCCGCTGGGTTGCCGCTTACTACTGTGCACCCCTGGGTGAAGTCCTGCGCGGCATGACGCCGCTCTCGGGGGAGGTTCGGAACAGCAAGGTCTACTCGCTTACCGACGCCGGCCGGGACGCCGCTAGACAGCTGCTGTTGGGTAATGAGGCGGAAGACGCCACATTGAAGCTGTTACGTCTACTGGAGCAGCGACCGCTCTCAGCCAACTATCTCTCAAGGAAGATTCCAGAAGCGGCCCGGGCTTTAAAAGCACTACAAAAACGGCAATTTGTTCATATGGAGGATGTGCAGGCAGACCGGGACCCAATGCGCGCATCGGCGGAACGGCTGCGCGTGAGCCTTGCGGCTGGCGAGCGGCTCACCTCGGAGAAACTCGCAAAAGCCGAGCGCGAATTGCTCAGCTACCTGGAGTTGCACCCTGGCTCTCACAACCTGGGCGAGCTGGAGGCGGCCGTCAAAAACGCCAGCCAGGCAGCACGGTCGCTCGCGCGCAAGAAACTGGTCCGGCTCGAAACGGAGGCTCCCGCGATATCGCCTTACCCGTTCAAGGCTCCGCCTACATTGAACGGATCGCAGCGGCTTGCTTTTGCAGCCATTCACCGGTCCATACAAGAGAAGACTTTTCAAACATTCCTGCTTTACGGAGTGACGGGGTCTGGCAAGACGGAAGTGTACCTTCGCGCCATTGAAGCCACGCTGGCCGAGGGCCGGAGCGCGCTGCTGCTAGTGCCGGAAATTGCGCTCACGCCAGCCATGGCCGGGCAATTCTTCCACCGGTTCGGCGATCAGGTCGCGATTCTGCACTCCGCCTTTCACGATGCCGAACGCGCGGAGCAGTGGCGCCGGATCCGGTCCGGCTCGGCCGGCGTCGTTGTGGGCACCCGCTCCGGAGTCTTCGCACCCATCCAGAATCCCGGATTGATCATCGTCGACGAGGAACACGACCAGAGCTATAAACAACAGGAGACGCCGCGCTACAACGGCCGTGACGTCGCCATTGTGCGCGCTCAGGCGGCGGGAGCGACCGTAGTACTGGGATCCGCCACTCCCAGCCTGGAGAGCCGGCATAACGTGGATCGCGGGAAGTACGTTCTGCTCGAATTGCCCGACCGGATCGAGATGCGCCCGATGCCCCGCGTCGATTTGATCGACATGCGGGTCGAGTTTCTGGAGACACGCAAGCAGAATACTTTTTCGCGGGAACTGTTGACCGCCATTGGCGAGCGTATCCACAGCGGGGAGCAGGTGATGCTGCTCCACAATCGCCGGGGTTTTTCGAGCTTCGTCGCGTGCCGCGCTTGCGGAGAGCGGCGCCAGTGCGTCAACTGTGCGGTTACGCTGACCTTTCATCGCCGGGATCGGCGCATGCTGTGCCATTATTGCGGTCACGCCGAGAAAGTCCCGACGGCCTGCCCGCAGTGCCAAAGCGATCATATTCAGTTCATCGGCACCGGATCGGAGAAGGTGGAAGAGGAGCTGCATCGCGAGTTTCCGGAGGCGAAGATCGCGCGCCTGGACCGGGACACGGTCAGCGGCAAGCGCCACTTTGAAACCATTTTGGCAGGCTTCCGGGAGGGCAACTTCGACATTCTGGTGGGAACCCAGATGATTGCCAAAGGGCACGACATTGCCAACGTCACGCTGGTGGGAGTGGTTTCGGCCGACATCGGGCTCGGTATGCCCGATTTCCGCGCGGCCGAGCGCACCTTCCAGTTGCTCACGCAGGTCGCGGGGCGCGCGGGCCGCGGCAACATTCCAGGCAGGGTCCTCGTGCAGACGATCAATCCGGACCACTATGCAGTCCGGCTGGCCGCGCTCCAGGATTTCCAGGCGTTCTATGAAAAAGAGCTGCAGTTTCGGAAGCTCATGCGCTATCCGCCTTTCAGCGCCTTGGCCAACATCCTGGTGAGAAGTGAGAAGCAGGAGGATGCTTTGCGGATGAGCGGAGAATTGGGGAACCTGCTAACACCCGCGCCGCCCGAAGTTAAAATAATGGGTCCGGCGGAAGCACCGGTATCGCGGATCCAAGCGGAGTTTCGCTATCAAATCCTAATTAAATCGGCCAGCAGAAAACGGTTGAATGAAACTTTGCAGCAGATTAGACGGTACGGGCTGGAGCGCAAATGGAGCGCTACGGCCATTGTGATTGACGTTGACCCTTTCAGTCTGCTCTAATCCGCGAATGCCCCTGTTCGGCCTGGTTGAAGAGAATCTACGGGCTGCGATGCGGTGCTACTCTTTTGCCTCGGTTGAGGGCGAGATACGCGAGCTTCCAGGCGTCACCATCGCCTCCTGCGGCATGAACTATCCGGTGTTTAACTCCGCTATGCTGACCTCGCCGGTAGAGGGAGGAGAACAGGAACTGGATCAACGGATCGCCTTGGCCGCGGTGCACTTCAAAGCCAGAATGCTCGGCTGGTCATTCTGGCTCTGCGAGGATCTAATTTCCCCTGGCTTGCGCTGCATGGTTGCTCAGATCTTCCGGAAGAGAAACATGGAGCCAATTGCCCAGCCACCCGGCATGCTAGCAGCGAAACTGGAGCCGTCTACACGGCAACTGCCCTGCCTGAATTGCCGCCGTGTAAACGATGACCGGACGCGATTCGACTTCTCCGACGTCGCCTCGGTTGTATTCTCGCTACCGTTCGCTACCTCGACAAAAATATATGGGCCTGAATCGACCTGGAAAAGCGGCATGGCGGGGTATGTGGGGTATCTCAACGGGAAGCCTGTGTCGATTGTCGCGACCATAGCTACCGGCAGGGCCATTGGAATTTACTCCCTCGGAACTCTTCCACAGCATCAGGGATACGGTTTAGGCGAGACACTCATTCGCCATGCAGTGGCGGAATCGCAGCGAGAGAACGGCCTGGACACGGTCGTGCTGCAAGCAACCAAAGAAGGCTTTGGATTGTACGTAAGAATGGGTTTCCGCATCGTCACAAGCTTTGCCGTCTACCTGCGCGAAGGTTGCGATTAACTTTGCCGATCTGCAACACTCGAAGAAGATGCCGGCACCTTTGAAGCGCGCGTGGCCCGCCTGGTTGTGCATTTTCGCCACGGCTGTTCTCATTTTCCGTGGCGCTTCCGCACAAACGCAGAAAGCGTCCGCCTCACCCAACATCACTTCCGCGATACTAGGAAAAGAGATACTTGACTATGCCGTGGAGTGGAAGCTGATCCGCGCTGGAAGCGCGAAGATCACGTGGACGCCAGACAGAAGTTCCTTCCGGGGGGACCTGCGCCTGGAATCGGCCGGCCTGGTGTCGAAACTCTACCGCGTCGACGATAGCTACTCCGTTCAGTTGGAGCAGCAGCTGTGCGCCTCCTCCATCTTCATGAAATCCCTGGAGGGAAAGCGGCAGCGGGAAACAAAGGTCGCTTTTGACCATGCGCGCGGTAAAGCGAGCTACCTGGAGCGCGATCTATTAAAAAACAGTACGGTTCTCGCGCGCGAAATTGATACGCCGCCTTGTGTCTCCGACATCCTTGGCGGTTTGTTCAAAATGCGAACCTTGAATCTGGAGCCGGGTCAGAGCGCGAATATTGCGGTGAGCGATGGAAAGAAATCGGTACAAGTCCGCATCGATGCGCAAGAGCGTGAGGAGGTAAAGACCCCGACCGGCACGTACAAGACCATTCGGTATGAAGTTTTTGTCTTTAATAACGTGCTCTACGCCAAGCAGGGGCGCGCTTTCGTCTGGCAGACGGATGATGCCAGAAAGACGCCGGTACAGATCCGGGCTCGCATGAACTTTCCGATTGGAACCATTACGCTTCAATTGGAGAAGGAAGAGCGCAACTAGAGGCAGTCAGCAGACGTCTGTATGTTAATGGCTCGAAAGATTCTATTGGCCGCGATTCTTACCTGCGCGCTTCTGCCCGCGCAGATGAAGATGAGCGTGGACCAGTTGCGATCTTTTATCCAGTCCTCGCGCCAACTGGGTCACCCTGACAAAAAAGTAGCGGATTACCTGAAGCAGGTGAAACTCACGTACCGGCTTGAGGAGCGGGACGTGGAAGACATCCAGGGCCTGGGCGCGGGCCCAAAAACACTTGAAGTGCTGCACGAGATGGTGAACGGATCGAAGAATTTGCCCGTCGCTCCAGCTCCGCCGCCCAAGGCTGCTCCCAAGCCGCTTCCGCCACCGAGTTCCATGGAACAGGGCAAGATTTTGCAGGAAGTGACGGAATACGCCCGGGAATACGCCAAAAATCTGCCCAATTTCATTTGCACCCAGGTAACCAGGCGCTATGTGGACCCGACGGGACTCGAGTTCTGGCGCCAATCGGATGTCGTGACCGCGAAGTTAAGTTACTTCGAGCAAAAAGAAGATTATAAGGTTGTGCTGGTGAATAACCAAATGGTGGATACCACCATGGAACGTCTGGGTGGGGCAACTTCTTCGGGCGAATTCGGCTCCATGTTGCGGCAGATCTTCGATCCACATTCGCAGGCGCAGTTCGATTGGGATCATTGGGGCCGGCTGCGCGGAAAACCCATGTACGTATTTTCCTACCGCGTCGCCCAGGCGCGTTCGCAATGGCGCATCGTCTATGACAAGACCATGTCGATTATTCCCGGCTATCGGGGACTGATTTACGTTGATAAAGACACTCACGCCGTGATGCGCGTCGTGCTGGAGGGCGAAGACATCCCGGTCAGCTTTCCGGTACAGCAGGCATCCACGACTCTCGACTATGACTTTATCGACATCTCGGGGAAAGAGTACGTATTGCCGTTAAAGGCCACCGTCAGAATGCGGTCGGGAAAGGTCCTGATCAAAAACGATACCGAGTTTCGCCTCTACAAGAAGTTCGGAGCGGAGGCTACCATCACCTTCACGCCCGATGCGTTGCCTGAGGAGAAGGAACAGAAATAGCCGGCCTTGGCTTGCTTCGCTTCATCAGAGTACGTCTGCTTGCGGTTGTATCAGCGCCTCCCCGACAGGCTCAATCAATTGAACCTGGGCTTTTAACCCGTCGCTGGAGGACAGGCAAGCCGTGGTACCCGATTTTCCCAGACTGGAGACAGGAATTTGATAATTGCCCGAGGCGCGAACAGTATAAGCCGAGCTTGGGGCGATGGAACAACTGTCGGCCAGCCACAATTGTGCGGAACCGCCCTCCGAAATCCTTATTCTTAAATTCACCGCATCGACGCCTTGGTTAGTCAAGGCCACCTCGGGCTTAAAGCTGACAAAAAGAGCGTTGGAATTCGGCTCCGCCACGCCCGGAATGGTCAAAATGGCAAGTGCCGGCAACAACATCAGCAGAGCGCCTCTTAAACTCATCAGCAATAACCTCGGTAATTTTGGTGGATACATCTAAGGTATCCACCCAAGTGTGCGAGGAACCGGCTTTCCTGTCAATGTCCATGAGGCCTAGTACCGATGGTCCAATTACGCCGTAAATGTAAGTTATTGCTGGGAATTTAAGAAGTCTTGGAGGACAGGCAAAAAGGCGTCCAGCGCCTTGGCGGGACTGCCGTCAGTCACTTGAAGCACGCGAATCGGACCGCTTCCGGTGGGGCGCCAGCGCTCGAACATCCGCTGCGAGACATAGCCGGCGAAAATGGATATCAGCGGGACACCACAAGCGGCGGCGACATGCTGGCCCGCTGAATCGTAGCCTATATAAAGGCGGCTATTCCGGATGAGACTGGCAAACGGGGCATATTCTCCCTGCCAGGCCTCGATGGGCGCGCGAGCGTGGGTCATAGCTCGCTCCACCCGGACGGTTTCCTCTCCGCCTGCACCTTTATCGACGACGATGCTGCCCTGCAATGCCGCCATCAGAGATGCTTCGAAGGGGTCTGCAACCCGCTTCTCAGGGTTGTCTCCCACGCCGAGACTCACAGCGATGTCGTAACCGCGGGACATCGGCAACGGGGCGATCCAGGCGCGGGCATCCGGTATCCCCATCGTCTCGCGGACCCATTCCGATGTGAGTTCTGAAAGAGATTTCGAACTCTCCCCCCCGTAGCCGCGGCTCTCGAAAAAGTAGTAATTCTCCTCATCGCAAACCGGCAGCAGACCCAATTGAGTCAACCTGGAATCGGGGTCGATTACTACGCTTCCCGGCTCAGACACCAAGTCCCTCAGCTCGGTCCAAGTGGCGAGGCGGCCGCCCAGAGTGCCTTGGCGTCCGTAATCCAGCGGAACATGTTCGACGCGCCGGTCGGCGGCGAACAGCTCCCAATTCTTTCGTGGACCCACAAAGCACACGCGGGCAGCCGGAAATCTCCGCTTTATGCCATCCAGCACGACGCTTGTGACGGCGACGTCCGCGCCAAGAGTCACGCGCGAGAGCACGAATACACGCTCGGGATTGCCTTCCACCCGCCTGGGACGACGCACCCGGTTATATCTGTCCAGCAGTTCGCCCGCGTTCAGCCGGGGATCTACAAACGCGATTACCTCGGAAAAGAGTTCCGCGTAAATAGTGCATAAATCGGGCTCGAACAGATCACCCAGACGTTCCACAACAATCCGGAACAGCGCTCGCGATGCGCGCAGCGGATCGTGCACTAGGGCATTGCGGAGCAGCGAGTGGAGAAGCTCGTCGGGCCAGCGCTTCCTATGCAAACAGTAGTCGAGTAGCTCGAGTGCCAGGTCGTTACTGGAAGTATTTTCCAACCAGTAGCTCCAGCTTCTTCCGTGTGTTCGCCGGCACTGTGGCGCGATCGGTGAGGAGCGCGTGCGCCAATGCCGAGCCGCACTTACAACCGCGGGCTTCGGGTATGGACGCCACCGCGGCCGTCACGACGCGGGCAGCATTCTCCGCATTTTTTGTTAGATTCGCGATGATGTCAGTGACCGTAACGGCATCGTGATCCGGATGCCAGCAATCATAATCGGTTACCATTGCGACCGTGACGTAGCAGAGCTCCGCTTCGCGCGCGAGCTTCGCCTCCTGCAGGTTGGTCATGCCGATTACGTCCATCCCCCAACTGCGATACACCTGCGATTCGGCCTTGGTGGAAAAGGCCGGGCCCTCCATACAAAGGTACGTGCCTCCCCGCTTGGCGTTCACCGATTGCGATTGGCACGCCTGATAGACGATTTTCGAAAGATGTGGACAGACGGGATCCGCGAAGCTGATGTGAGCCACCAGGCCATCGCCGAAGAAACTGGAGACGCGGCCGCGGGTTCGATCGAAAAATTGATCCGGAATGACAAAATCGAGTGGACGGTGCTCTTCCTTCAACGAGCCCACAGCGCTTAGGGAAATGATACGTTCGACACCCAGCGCCTTGAAGCCATAAATGTTCGCTCGGAAATTCAATTCCGAAGGGGAGATGCGGTGCCCGCGCCCGTGCCGGGCGAGAAACGCAACTTCGCGGCCGGCCAAAGTGCCGGTCACATACGGGTCAGAGGGCGCCCCCCATGGCGTCTCCATCAGGACCTCTTTCTGCGCGTGAAACCCGGGCATGGAGTACAGACCGCTCCCCCCGATGATGCCGATCTTTGAACTCAAATCTCGCTCCTCATTTATTTGAATGTAACAGTCCGCTCGTCGCGCACCACCCAGGCGAACACGCCGCCGTCGATGCTGCCGCCCGCCGTGAGCGGCGCTGACGTAAAGGGACTTCCGCCGCGAGTGGAAAATCCTACGCTTCCGAAGTAAGCAGTAGATGGGCTCTCCGCGGGAGCGGCGGGAAGCTGCGCCGTGATGACGGACGGCACCGTGAAACTGCCAGGGCCCGCCGGGGCCGTGCACTGAAATCTCTTACCTTGGCTCTGATAAGGATCCACCCGATTGACGATTGTCGAGTAGCCGGAAAGGTATACCACGTCCTCGGGCGCCGAGCCGCCGCCCGACCAGGTGAAGCGCAGGCTGTTGCGCGCTATTTCGCCTTCCTGCGGCCCAATCCAGGTTATCAGCGGAGAAATTGTGGTGCTCACGCTGAAAGCCCCTACCTCACTCCCCCCGGCTCCGCTCATGGTCCATTTTCCGCCGCTCAGGAACTGCGCCAGTCCCTCGTTTTGATACAGGCCGTTCGGAGCGCGCGGCAGATCCACGGTAGCTTTTCCACTAAGCGTAAATTTCGTTCCGGCGCTCAGAGGCATCGCCCTCGCAAGCAACGTGAGCAGGTCGAGGGAAGCCTCTGGGGCAGTGGCCTGATCGAAGATGACACAACTGCCCACGGCTACCGGATAAATAAGACTTCCAAGATCTGTGAGCATTGCGGCCCGAAACGCGAGATCGGCGTCCGCTCGTGCAAAGAGCCCTAGCGCCACATCAGTAGACAATCCCAGGAAAAGATTGATGCGGGTAACCCCGACGCCGCCTAGTGTGACGGCGCCTCCATCGTCCAGCCTGCGCAGCGCGGCCTCGGACAGTCCTAGCGTACTTTCGCAGTAGCTCTGATTGGACGCAACGGAGATCGTAGTGATATTACTGACGCTGTTACCGGCGCGGACCTGAAGAGGAATGTAACAGCCCGTGGGAGGAGACTCCAGCACAAAATTGATCTGGTCCAAGCCCGGATACTCGGGTGACCGGCCCGCATA
>DATLBY010000249.1:0-5728 GCA_035526665.1 Bryobacteraceae bacterium | reverse complement strand
CCGGCTACTTTACTCCAGCAAGCTTTCGGATATAAATGTTACGGAAAGCGACTGGTCCGTGGTCGCCCTGCAGCATGAGCGGATTGTGGGCCGCCTCCGGCATGTCCAGTGAAGCGCGAGTGGGGCCGGGGGCGATTACATTTTTCTGGACGAGTTTGCCGTTGTGCTCCACCTTTAGGAACTCGGCGTCTTTCACTTTCTTTCCGGAACCGTCAAAGCGCGGTGCGCGGAACCAGATGTGAAACGACTGCCACTCGCCCGGGGGGCGGCTCGCATTGGTGAGGGGCGCATTGCCGCCGACTCCCTTACCGTCGATCCAGCGCTCATATACAGCACCGCAATCGTGCACACCTAGTTTTTCGGCGCCGTAGCTGTCCAGAATCTGCAGTTCATATAGTCCCTGCAGATAGACACCGGAATTTGATTTTTTGGTGATGAGGAACTCCAGGTACAACTCCACGTCACCAAATTTTTCATCGCTGATCAGATCGGCAGCGCGGCCGTCGGGACCGTTCACCAGACTGGGACCCGCACCGCCGGCAGGCGCCAGCAATTGCCGTGTTCCGTCCATCGTAGTGGTGACGGAGGTAGCCGTCAGCCATGAGTTCGGCTTACCCTCTCGCGGATGCCAGCCAGATACGTCGCGGCTGTTCAACAGCGGGCGCCAGCCCTTCCCAGCGAGTTCGGGACGTGCGCCGGACGGTTGGGACTGAGCCCAGCAACCGCAGGCGATCAGCACAAGAGAGAAGAATTGCTTCATGAAATTAAAACTCCAGTCGCAGACCCAGCAGTCCGGAGCGCGGTCCCGCCGAATCCTGAGATTGTTGCGAACGGATAGTCCCCGCCGAACCAGTTGCCGAAATGTTCAGCGCAGGATTTCCGAAGTTTGGATGATTGAGTGCGTTCGTGAAAGTGGCCTGCACGCGTAATCTGATTTTTTCGGTAATCGGGATTCTTTTAAACAGGCCCAGATTGAGAGTCTGGTGCCCGGGTCCCTCTAGGATACCCCAGCCGGCGTTCCCGAATCTTCCGTTTGGCGGAACCACGAAGGCCCCGGTATCGAACCAGTGGTCGATGCTGCGCTGATCGCTCGGAAGGTTTCCGTCGCGGATCCGGTCGGGCACGCCTCCCAGGATTTGCGTATTGGATGGATCGAAGCCCGAGAAGGTCGGCGTAAGGAACTGCCCGGTCTGGGCGATAAAGGAGACGCTCAGATCCCAGCGGCCGATCAGGCCGTTCACGATGCCGGGCCGTCCCGCCAGCGGCCTGCCGGCGCCGAACGGCAGCTCCCATAAGACATTTGTAATCACGCGGTGCCGCGGGTTGTAAATCGTATCGCCTCGCTGCCTGGAACGGTCATAGGCATTCTCGATCGTGGAACCGCCCTCCGTTGGACCTGTCTCTTCCACATCGGTGAGGTTTTTGGCCCAGGTCCACGAGCCTTGGAAAGAAAGTCCGTGCAGCCACCTGCGTTCTACCTGGGTAGACAGCGCGTGATAAATGTGATTCCCGCCATTCTCATTCAGCACGATGTTCTGAAAGAGCGGGTACGGGCGGCGGCTCACGGAAAACGGAATTGAGCTCGGGGCCGGCTGGTTGTAGTTGCGGCCATACAGTAAGTTCGTCGATTTGGTTCCGATGTAGGAAATCCTGAGCCCGGTGGAGAAGCCCAGATCCTGTTCCACAGTGAAGTTCCACTGCTGAACATATGGATTGCTTAGCCGTCGCGCCAGGCCGTTGACGTTGATGGCGCCCAGCGACCCCCGGCCGAGGAATGGACGGGTAAAGGTCAGCAAAGGAGCGCCGGAAACAAAATCGTTGGTGAAATTTTCGGTGATGCCGAAAGGTCCGCCGCCGAGCGCATCCGCCACGTTGGCCGTCAGGTCGTCGTTAAAAATGCCGTAGCCGCCGCGCAA
This sequence comes from Bryobacteraceae bacterium, assembly GCA_035526665.1. Lineage (GTDB taxonomy): Bacteria > Acidobacteriota > Terriglobia > Bryobacterales > Bryobacteraceae > DATLBY01. The sequence continues at coordinate 3,812 of DATLBY010000249.1, read as the reverse complement.
AACCGTCCGCATGGCAGCGAATGGACGGTAGGCGAAACCAAAACGAGGCTGCAGATTATTGGTATCGCTCTCGCGCAACGCCCGGGCCGGATAGCCCGCCTGTGCCGCCGTTATGATCGGAATGTTTTTGGGAAACAGTGGATTTACGGCGCTCAGCACCTGCTCGGTGGGAACCACAATACTGCCCGACCGCGGGTCGAAATTCGCCAGCATGTTGAAGCGATCTTTGGCGGGTGAGTCATACTCGTACCGCAGTCCGTAGTTTAAGGTTAATTTCTGCGACACCTTGAAATCGTCCTGCAGGAAGCCGTTAAGGAACCAGAATTGGATCGCCACCGACGGCCGCGAAGTGGTCCGCTGGCTGGATTGCGGAAGTCCCAGGAGAAAATCGGCGTAGGAAAAGCCACTGAAGCGGTTGGCATAGGTATACGTGCCAAACTGCGGCGCCACCAGATTATTCGACTGCTGCGGCCGGAACTCGCCGCCGCCTTTGATGGAATGCCTGCCTTTCAGGTACGTGAGCTGGTTGATGACTTGGAACGTGTTTTCCGCCGGCGCGGCTTTGGCGACTTGGGCCACCTGGTGGAATCCGTTGATGCGCACGATGGGAATATTTCTCACGTCGGCGGCCTGGCGCGGCAGTCCCTCGATGCCCAGGAGATCGATCAGTTCCTGGCCCACCAGAATGCCTTCGCGGGGGTTGAACTGGCGAACAAAGCCCAGCTTAAATTCGTTGACCAGCCGCGGCGTGATCGTCCACGTATCGGAAACCGCCGCTTGCCGCATATTCCGGATTTGCACCCGGTATCCCGTCAGATCCGGCGGCAGGCCGCTATCCAGCGCGACCGGCTCCGATCGCTTGTAACTCACCCGCGCGTACAAGGTATTCTTCGAGGAGAAGTAGTGATCGACCCGGACATCGAATTGATCGTGGCGGAACTGCTGTGGATAGGCAGCGCGGAAATTCGCGACAAAAAGGTCGGCCGGTCCAAAATTCGGTTTGGGGAAGAATCGGTTCTGCCATTTGAGCGCGGAGGCATCCAGCATGCTGGGCGGAATGATGTTCCCTGGAAACGGTTGGCCGCTATAAGGATTTTTAATGATCGTCGCGGGCGACAACGCCAGGAGTTCAGAGAAGTTGCCCTGCCTCATGTTCAAGGTAGGCAGGCTCGGCGTAACAATCGCGGGAACACGTTGCCGCTGCGCGCCATAGGTTCCCAGGAAGAACGTCCGATTGCGCCGGATCGGCCCCAACAGCGAGCCTCCCAGGTCATTCAGGATGTTTTGACCTTTCGTGGGTGAAAAATAGGCGCGGGCGGTTAGCGCGCTGGTGCTATTCATCCACGAGAGCCCGCCGTGAAACTCATTGCCGCCCGACTTGGTAATAGTGGTGACATTGGCCACCTCCCCAAATTCCGCCTTGTTGTTGACCATATCGATCCGGATTTCCTGGATGGAATCCAGCGCAGGCTGCGCCGGATAATTTTGCGAGCCAAAGGCCGGCGAATTGGAGCTGATTCCGTCCACATTGAAATACGCCTGCGTGCCGTGCGCGCCGCCCATGGAGAAACCCTTGCCCGAATACCCGGTCGGAGCCAGCCAGACATAATTCAGTACACCGCTGTCGCCTGTCGCACTCATCGTGCTGAGGATATTCAGGGGCAGGTCGCGAATCTGGCGGCTGCTCTTCACGTCGGAAAGGTTGGAAGCGTCCGTTTCCACCACCGGCGTGCCGCCCGTGACAGTGATCTCGGTTCCGGTCCCCGCCAACTCCAGGCGCAGATCGATTCGTACGGTGCGCAATGCCTCCAGCAAGATGTCGCGATGTTCGAATTTCCTAAATCCCGGGGGCTGCGCGGTCACGCTGTACACCCCGGGATTCAGGTGTGTCGCTTCGTAATTACCGCGATCGTCGCTCGTGACAATTTTGTGAATGCCCATCTCCTGATTGGTGACCGTAACTGGAATATTGGGAACCACGGCGCCGCTGGCGTCCGTCACAGTGCCCGTGATGGTGGCAAAAGTAGCCTGCGCCCAGACGGCGGGACCCAGCAGAATCATGAGAAAAATGACAAAGAGGAACATGGCTAATCAAAGGTCCTTTCCAGCGCTGCAAATTTTCGAAACTGGCCTGCCTGAGTCCGGTCCTGGTCACGCTGCAGCCGCAGGAGATTCAATGCGAGCCAACCCGCCCCCGAGCGGCCGTCGTACACGCGGGTGGTGGCGCTTCGATCTCCCTCCGGCTGCAGTTGCAGGGTGCTGACAAACAGCCCACGGTACAAGAATCGCTTGATGGCATCATCAGCCAACTCACGTGCCTTTGCAAGATATTTTATGTCCGCTGTAGCTTCATACAGATCCAGTGCGGCGCCCAGGCTACAGGAGCGCGCCTCCACCTCCGCGGAGATCCGGCTGCGTTCAATTCCGTCCTTGAAGCTCATTGCCGGCGTGAGGTGTGTGATGACGTTGTCGGCCAATTCCAAGGCTATGGGATCGCCGGTAAGAGAGTACGCCAGTGTTGCCGCCTTGGCCTGACGGATCGGCGCCTCCCAATATTCCGCCAGCTGGCCAGGCTGCCGGTCGGTTCCGTCGGGACTTAGCGTGTCTCGAAAGCGCCCGTTTCCTAGGGCGAAGTACTTCTGATAGGCGTGCACATAGGCTAGAGCCCGCTCCAGGAACTTCGCATCCGGCTGCCACTGGTAAGCCCGCAGGAGAAATAGCGAGGCTTCCGCCATGCCTTCTGCTGAGGCCGCCTCCTCCTTGCGCTGGACGCAATTGCGCACCAGGTTGGTCCGTGGATCCCGGTACCCCCAGAAAAGATCCGCAGCCTTGCGCGCCCATTCCAGATGCTTGGGTTCCGTCGTCTTGGAGTAGAGAAAAGCAAAAGCATGGGTAAACAGGCCGGAGTGTTTCAGGAATGTGAGAGCGTCGCTGGTCTGCTGGCCGGCGTGGAAATCGGAATGCCGGTTGTTTAGAAATGTTTCCTTGTCGTGAATCTTGTATTCGTAAATGGCTTCGATTTCCGTCCGCGTCTTTTCCGGGCTTTGCTCCCAGAACACATCGTAGATAGTGGTCCAGCGGTCGAACTCGTGCGCGTAGAAGGATTTGCGGCCGGCGCGAACCGTAAAACTTCCGCCACTCAGGTAATCCAGAAAAACGTTATAGAAGAGATGCTCGCCCCAGCCAAAAATTCCCGTCGATTCGCTTACCAGGTTGTTCAGAAAGAAGTGCAGGCAATTGTCGGCCGCCTTGGAGTATTTCCGGTCGCCGGCGGTGTCGCTCAGGAAATACAGTGCGCGGATCGTGCCTTGGTCGTAAATCAGATTTGACCCGTGCAGATGGCTTTTCCAGTAGTAGCCGTAGTCGCGGTACAAGTGCTCGGCGGTCAACCTGTACTCCCGGTCGATGGCCGGGGGCGGCAGCGGAGGTGCGTACGTCTCCGGATCCAGAGATAGACAGAACAGGGGAGTGCTCTTGGGACCGTAGCGGTCACTTCCCTTCTCGATCATAGTGTCGAGAAATGTGCGGGCGGCTGACAGGTACTTCTTCTCGTTCTGAGCACCCGCGAGTGAAGCGGCCGAGGCTGTGGCTATGAATTGACGGCGCGTCATGGACATTAGCAAGACTCGCTGTTTGTTATACTCCGTCGCGACCGAAAGCTCAAATCTATGGTTTTGACTTGCCGCATCCAGACATTAGATCGCGCGGATTTCTAGGCTAGCGAGAAAATACGGTCCATGGCACGTGAGATCTTTAGCAGGGATTCGGGATCGGAGGCATCGATCGCTGTTTCGGCCGAAACGAATCCCCTG
>DATLBY010000248.1:0-5327 GCA_035526665.1 Bryobacteraceae bacterium | reverse complement strand
CCGTATCTGATCGCCATCAGGGCGCACCAGGACGCCAATGATCACCCGGCTGCGCTGGCTATCGCGCTGCGATTTGTGCAACGCTTTCCCAGCCTTCCGCGGGCCAATTTCGAGTATGCCTACGAGCTGAATCGCGCTGGCCGTGCTGTGGAGGGTCTTCCTTTTTTGAAGAAAGCGATGGAATCCGACGGGACGTACGAAGAGCCCTTTTTCTTATACGGCGAGATGCTGGCCCGGGAGGGAAAATGGAGCGAGGCGGCAGCGGCATTCCGCAAAGCCATCGAATTGCGCAGCGATTACCCGGCGGCACGGCTGGCGCTGGGGAAAGCGCTGATGAGCGCGAGAAAGTATGACGAAGCCCGCAGTGAGCTTCTGCGCGCCGCCCAGCTGAACCCGACGCACCCGCAGCCTCACCTGTTGCTGTCTCAGCTCTATTTCCGGTTGGGGCAGGAGGAGTTGTCAGCCAAAGAGAAGCAGCTTTCGCTGCAGCTGCGCCGCGAGCACCCGGATCTGATGGAGTCGCCGCAAAGCCGCCCGTATCCCTGAGCGCCGGATTTCGTCACTGGCGCAGGAACGGATTGCGTTCGCGCTCCCGGCCGATAGTGGTGACGGCGCCATGGCCGGGGATCACCAGCGTATCGTCCGGCAAGGGCAGCAGCTTGTCGTGGATCGAGCGAAGAATCATGCGGCCGTCTCCGCCGGGTAAATCCGTGCGGCCAATGCTGTCGCGGAATAGAGTGTCGCCAGCGACCAGTTTCTGCTCGGAGGGAATCCAGATCGACAGGCTGCCTTGCGTGTGTCCGGGAGTCTCCAGGATTTGAAATTCGGTGCTGCCGGCTTCGAGCGAGTCGCCTTCGCGGGCAGTGACGTCGATCTCTGTCTGTCCCGGAGTGTCCATGCCCAGCCAGGCAGCCTGCATCTCAAGATTATCGTAGAGGACCTGGTCCCGCTCGTTAAGATAGACCGGCGCTCCGGTAATCTCTTTCAGCTTTTTCGCTCCGCCGATGTGATCGATATGCGCGTGGGTAATGACGATCGCCTTCACTTTCAGCTTGTGCCGTTCCAGAACGGATTCAATTCGCGATATCTCGTCGCCCGGATCGATGACGATGGCCTCGTGCGTCTCCGGATCCCCGAAGATGGAGCAGTTGCACTGCAGCAGGCCTAACGGCAAGATTTCGTGAATTAGATTAGCTGCCACAGGCCGATTGTATACTCACAAGTGATGGAGTCCATCATTCAGGCGGTGGTGAATGTGTCGATGCGTTGGGTGCATGTGTTTTCCGCCATCACATTGCTGGGGGGAATGGTTTACGCCCGCTTCGCCGCCGCGCCGGCTGCCCGCAGCCTCAGTGTGGACCAGCGCAGCGAGCTGGCGGATCGTGCGGCAGTCGCCTTCCGGCCATGGGTGATTGTATCCATCCTGGCCCTGCTTCTATCGGGTTCCTACACCTTGGTGATGAAGTCTAATATCGCGCCGCACTATCCTCTCTGGTTTGGTTTGAAACTGCTTCTGGCGCTTCACGTGATCGCCGTATCGTATCTGCTTACGCGGACATCCATCGTGGAGACGAAGCGAAACCGGATGATGCTGGGAACGGTGGTATCGGGCGGCCTGGTTGTTCTGCTGTCGGCTCATCTCCGGTACATCTCGAACTGGATGACGCCATGAACCGGTCCGCGTACGAGGCACTGCGATCTGGCGCTGCCGTCATCGACTCCAGCGGCCGTGGAAAAATCCGGCTGATGGGCGAAGATCGCGTGCGGCTGATGCATGCAATGACGACCAATCACATTGAGCAGTTGACGCCGGGGGCGGGCTGCTACGCCTTCTTCCTGAATGCCCAGGGCCGTATTCTCGGCGATGTGAATGTTTTTGCCCTGCCGGAGTACCTTCTGCTGGATACGGAGCCGCAGACAGGACCGAGGATTTACGAGCATCTGGATAAGTTCATTATCGCCGACGATGTCACTCTGGAGGATCTGAACGATACATGGGCTTCGATCAGCGTTGAAGGGCCGGACTCGGAAGACATTCTGACGGGCATGGGCGCCACGCTGCCGGCCTCCCCCGGCGGCATCGCGGAGTGGGGGGCGCGCCTGGTCGCCGCAGTCACCATTACCGGTTCCCCGGGTCACAGCTTATACTTGCCGGCCGAAGGAAAGGCTGAGCTGCTGGCCGACCTGGAGGCGGCGGGAGCGGCGCATGCGGATACCGACGCGATTGAAGTAGTGCGGTTGGAGCATGCGCGCGCCCGGTATGGAATCGACTTCGGCGAGACGAATATCCCGCAGGAGACGCAGCAGATGCATGCCCTGCATTTTTCGAAAGGCTGCTATCTGGGGCAGGAGATTGTCGAACGCGTCCGTTCCCGCGGGCACGTGAGCAAAATGTTGAAGGCCGTCGAGGTGGAGACGACCGAAGAGTTGGACCCGGGCGCCAAGGTGATGTCCGGAGAGAAGGAGGTTGGGGAGATCACCTCGTCCGCATTCTCACCGGCCCTCGAAAAAGTAGTGGGTTTCGCGATGTTGCGGCGTGAGGCAGTGGAAGGACAAACGAACCTCACGGCCGGAGGCGCGCCGCTGGCCATCCGGAGTACTTAACTCCTGGGGGTTGCCTCGCCGGCCATGCCTTTCCAGGCTTTTTCTGCCGTGATGCGCACCGTCCGGTTGGAGCTTTTCATCTTGGGAAGGATAGCCGCGGCCGATTCTTCTGATTTGAGTTTTGCGATGCCGATGATGGCGGCGCATTGCCAGTGCTCCTCGGGCCGGTCGAGCGCCGTTTTGTAAATTCGCATCGCCTCGGCTGCATTGCCCTGTTTTGCCTGGGCATCGGCAAACCGCAGCAGGCTGTCGATCTCATCGATCCGCTGCCAGGTGGAGAGGCCCCGTTCCTCGGGAGGAGTGACCGCGCCCGCGGGCTTTTTGCCGATACGGCCGAACGCCTTCACGCCTGCAACAGCGATGTCCTTATTCGTTGAGCGCATCGCTTCCGCGCACAGTCCGGCTGCATCCTCCACGCGGCGGTGCCCCAATGCGGCGAGGACACGTGGTTTGAAATCGTCCTTGGCCTCTTTATACGCGGTGATGAGAGTCTTATCTACTGCCGGCCCGGGGATCCGCTCCAGGCAGTAGATGGCCTCTTCGCGCAGATCGGTGTTCTGAAGCCAGCGGGCGATGGCGGGCACGGACTCTTCGGATGCGATCCCCGACAGTAAACGGAAGGCATGGAACCGGACGGGCAGGGCATAGTCGCCACTTGCCAGACCCAATAAGCCCTTCTCGACGCCGGTACGATTCGTGGATGCCGTTTTGCCCACGCCGTGGGTCATCGTCGTCAACGCTTCCCGTGCGGCCTTGGCAACTCCGGGGTTCGGCGACGAGGCCAGCTTACCCAACTGCGGAATCACCGCGGGAGTGACGCTGCCGGCTGCGCGCCATGCAGCAAACCGGACGTCCACGCTGGCGTTTTGCAGATCAGCTAGAAATTGTTTGTCATCGGCCATGATGATCGCTCCTACAGGTGCCACGGGCCGCGGCCCGGACGGCTCAACATACGATTTGCCTCATCGTCGTCTTTGACGCGCTCGGTTACCGGGTCCCACTCCATTTTGCGCTGCAGTTGAAAGCCCACATTCCCCAGTACGCAGAGCGTTGCTACTCGGTGCGCGGCCTCCATGTGCATAATTGGCTTCTCGCGGGTGCGGATGCAGTCTTCGAAATTCTCGCTATGGCCCGGACTGCGGAATGCCTTGCCGCAGTTGCATTGCGCCGCATAATCCTTGGCCTTCTGTTCCGTGTCGGTAGGTTGTCCATCGCCATAGGTCACGGTCAATTCGCCGTTGTCTCCGTGATAGACGGCCCCGTAGCGCGCCTCCATCGTTTTCGACGGCGTTCCCGGCTGGGACCAGACCAGCGTCCAGTCGGGATTTTTGAATTCGTAGGTGATCTCCATGGTCACCGCTGCATCGTACATGCCGTCGCGCGGCGGCTCGCCCTTGGCGTCGATGCTCACCGGTCCGGTATGGTCGGCGTCCATAATCCAGTTCGCGATACTCATGACATGCGCGCCGCGGTCGCGTATCTGGCCGCCGCCAAAATCCACCAGCCAGCGGAAAGCGCCGTGCGTGTGCTTCTGGTTGTAGGGAATCCAGCGCGCCGGCCCCACCCACATGTCGTAATCCAGACCTGACGGCGGATCGGTGTCCGGAGTCCAATCGCCATCAGGACTCGCGTAATGCCAGCAGGTGACCTTCCGCATAGTACCCAGCCGCCCGCCGCGGATATAATTAGCGGCCTGCCAGGCGGCCTGTTGCGACCTTCCCTGCGATCCCACTTGCACGACGCGGCCGTATCGCTCGGTGGCCGTTACCATGGCCCGGCCTTCTTCAATCGTGTTGCAGGCCGGCTTCTCTACATACACGTCCTTGCCCGCCTCGCACGCCATGATGGTTTGCAGCGCGTGCCAGTGGTCGGGGGTTGCGATGTACACCGCGTCCACATCTTTGTCTTCCAAAAGCCGGCGGAAATCCTTGTAGAGTTTCGGCTTGCCTCCCACGCGGGTGGCGGCGTCATCCAGACGGCTCGCGTCCACGTCGCACAGCGCAACCGAGCGCGAGGCACGTAGAACTCGAGTTCCGTCGCCGCCGAGATTGGTAGAGGATGGAACTTTCTTTCCCAAATTCGCTTCCGGGCGCAGGAATCCACGGCCGCGTCCCCCAATGCCGATATGACCGAAATTGACGGTGTCGCTGGGCGCGGGACCCTGGAATCCGAGCACTCGCGAGGGGACGATATCGAAGAGATATACTCCCGCGCCAGCCACTCCTGTCTGTTTGAGAAACTTCCGCCTCGTATTCTTTGCGCGCGTGCTCATGTCATTCAACCTCCGGTCAGCATACTCGTTGTGGATGGCCGTTTCAAGCTGCGGCGCGGGATAACTTTCTGTATGCTGGATTTTGCTCCTGCCTCCAACATTCCCGCTCACCGCCCGCCTGGCACTCTCGCTGGCTCTCCTTGCCGGCTCAGCGAACTCGGCGGATCCTTTTTTGAAATTCCCAGGCGGCAATGGCCCAGGCCGCGGGAAGCACGTCGTCCTCATCAGCGGCGACGAAGAGTACCGTTCCGAGGAGGCAATGCCGCAGCTGGCGAAGATTCTTTCCATGCGGCACGGCTTTGAGTGCACCGTTCTATTTGCGATCGACCCGCGGGATGGAACCATCAATCCGAATCGCAAGGACAACATTCCGGGATTAGAGGCCCTTGCGAAGGCGGATTTACTAATTTTGTTTACCCGTTTCCGCGACCTGCCGGACCAGCAGATGAAA
>DATLBY010000247.1:0-3075 GCA_035526665.1 Bryobacteraceae bacterium | reverse complement strand
TGCATCATGAACTCGACTCATAGTTTCTCCGAATGTTTTGCCGGCCGCCTCTAAACCTTGGTGGTGTAGTAATAGAAAACAGATCCCGTCATGATCGCGATGCCAACCAGGCAGGCGGTAGACCATGCCAGCCACGCCAGACGTTTCCGCCGGCGGACGACAAGGTCGTTCTCAAGCAACGGGATGCTTCCCAGGATGGTCAGCTGCGTGTAGGCGCGCACATCCTTGAGATTCTTCAAAGAAGAATCCTTCGCTTCACGAGCGCCTGCAAAGAACAGTCCGAGCACAATTCCCATGCCTACGCCAACGGCAACGATGACCGGCCGTTTTGGCTCGGTGGGAGTCTGCGGCAGAGAGGCGGGATCGAGGACTTCGAGTGTTTCACCCTGCTGGCGTTTTTCGAGTTCCGATGAGATCTGTGACTGCGACATCTTCCTGTTCAAGTCTTCGTACTTCATCTTGGCGATCGCATGATCCCGGATCACCTCTGCGTACTGCTGCTCGCCAATCGGCGCGGATTCAATACGGCCTTGGAAAAGCCGGATCGCCCCTTCCGCCTGTTTCAGCTCCTTCATGTAATCTTCCGCCTGCAGCTCCTTGGATCGCAGTTGGGCATGAATACGATCCATATTGGCCTGCAAATTAGAGGACTCGCGGGCAAAGATCGGGTCGTAGCGCTTAGGCGTGGGAGCGGCCGGCTCGGCTTTCCGGGCCTCTTCTTCCTTCACAATGGATTCTCTTGTTTTTTTCGCGACGGCGAGCATCGACAGGACCCGTTGCACATCCGGGTAGGTATCTTTGTAATGCTCGCGCAAAACTGCCAGCTGCGCTTCCAAATTCTGAATATCCCGCTCGATTTGCACCAGCCGGTCGTTCTTCACCTGCAGCGCGACCGAGTCGGGCGGCGGTGTCAGGCTGGCCTGCTGATTCTTAAGAGTCCGAAGCTCGGACTCCAGGAGAAGCTTTTCCTGGCTCACGCGGCTGATGTTGGCGTTCAGATTCGAGATGCGCTGCTCCAGAGTGTTCAGCTGCATCTGGTTGCTTTGCACCTGATCGGGCAGGCGGCCCGCGTAGGTCGTCCGGAACTTCGTCATCTTATCTTCGATGGCATCCAGCTCCTTCTTCGCCGTCTCCAGTTGATCTTTCAGAAATTGGGTTGCCAGCAGCGATTGATTGGTGCGGTCGCGGGTGTTTTCCGACATAAAGCGGCTGACCAGATCGGCAGCTACTTTCTGGGCCACGATCCGGTTATCGTAGGCGAAAGAAATTTGAAACGCCGAAATGCCGCTCTTGCCCTGGGTCATGTTGACCACGTTGCCGATGCGAACATCTTTGCGCATATCTTCGACAACATCTTCCATCGGCTTCCGCTGGCGTTCCCGCGGATAAAGATTATAAGTATTGATGATGTTGGTGAGATTGCCACGGCTCAGAATGGTCTGCGCCATGGCATTGATGCGCTGTGACATCTCCATATTCACGTTGGTGGGCACCAGGGATTCGGGAACCTGGGGTGGTACGACGCGGATCACGGCAGTCGATACAAAGGTATCCGGCCACAGGAATGCTACCACCACCGCAATCACCAGGGCGCCGAAGGCCGGCCCTAGAATCCAGGCCTTGTGCCGGCGAATGATATCAATATAATCTTCAACGTCGAGCGGTCGCCTGACGGTACTTTGGTAGGAATCCGTGGAACTGGGCTGCATAACGATTTCTCCGATTCTTCAAACCCTGCTAAGGAACAAAAATATGATCGCCATTCTGGATCATAATGTTTTGTTCTTTGTTTTTGCCTTTGATAACGTCTTTGTAGTTGAATTTAATGCGCTCATCGCCCCGCATGATCACGATTTTTTTCGGATTGGCATACTCTTTGAAGCCGCCCGCCGAGGCTAGGGCTTCCAGAATGGTAATTGGCACCACCAGCGGGAAGATTCCGGTTCGGGCCACTTCGCCGGTGATGTAATATTTCTTGCTCTGCACCGATTGCAGCGACACAACGACCTCGGGCTTGTTGATGAAGCTGCTCAGGGATTCGGTCAGCTTTGCGGTCACCTGCTCGGGCGTTAGACCGGCGGCTTGCACCTCGCCGACGAGTGGAAGGGTAAACTTCCCGTCGGGGCGAACCTGCACGCCTCCGCTGAGCTCCGCTTCCCGCCAGACACGGATGAAGAGAATATCCTCGGGGCCGATAATATAGGTTTTCGGATCCACCGGGGCCGCAGTAACGACGGGCGCCAGACCAGTGGGCGCTTTGGCGGCGTTTTCCGCTTCCTCTTTGGTAGGTGTCGTCGATGGACCCAGCTGGGGCTTGACTGACGGCTCCGACTTCTTGGGCGCCTGAGGCGCCCCCGGTCCTTGCGCCCATCCCGCGGCCGAAATAACCATCATCAGCAGCGTCGACAGAAGTGCGCTCTTTACCACGTCCCGCATCGTTTCTCCTCGATAATTACGTTGCACAACAAAGGAACTGTCCCATTTTAGCGCACCAGTGGTCGGCTAAGCGATTGTGATGATTCACAAAACTTAATCCAAAACGAGCCCCGGCCCAGAGCCGGTTGACCTGTTGAACCGCGGCGCGGTACAAACTCTTTAGACGGCCGAAAGAGGAACATTGCACTTTTTTTTAGCAAAATCGGAGCCCGCAACCTACTCGATAGACGACTTGGCCCGAGACGGCTCTACCGTGTGGGATGGCGTCCGGAACCCGCAGGCGCTCCAGGCGGTCCGATCGATGGTCCCCGGCGACCGCGTTTTTATCTATCATAGCGGCGCGCAGCCGGGCATCACCGGGCTGGCCGAAGTAACTACCGCGCCACGCCCCGATCCCAAGGACCCTAAGTCCGCCGTGGTCGAACTGCGTTACCTGCTTCACCTTTCACCGGAAACGTCCCTGCACGAGATCAAGAGCAGCAACCTGTTCGAGGGCTTTTCCCTCGTCCGGCAGAGCCGCCTGTCCACCATGGCGGTCCCCGATGATTTCGTGGTCTGGATGCGCGGGCGCTACCCCACCGCAACGATTTGAGCCGAAACACCTCCTCCTATCCAGATCGTCCAAGTGGAACAGATCCT
>DATLBY010000246.1:0-3336 GCA_035526665.1 Bryobacteraceae bacterium | reverse complement strand
GTGAGGCACTGTGCTAGTATAGGCTGTTTTTATGGATGCTGGCGGGCTCGGTTGGGGCAGAAGAGCATTGCTCAATGCGATTGCCGGCATGCACATCGGTGTAATCGGTGGATTGATCATGCTAGCGTGGTTTGCCCTCAGCGCTCCATTAATCGGGCAGCCGTGGTGGACCACCATTAACCTTCTGGCATCGCATTACTATACGGCACGCACTATCCGCCTCGGCCCTGGGATGGCTACAGCCACTGGAGCCGCTTTACAGATTATTGCCTGTGGTGCAGTCGGCGCCATCACCGGACTGTTGACTCCCGGTGGACGTCTCTTCGGAGTTCTTGTGGCGGCGGCGTGGTACCTTCTGGGTTACTTCCTGATGTGGAAGCGGCAGACGCCCCTGCTCGCTGTCTACGGCTCGCAGCCTCTCCTCATCATCGGCTATTTTCTTTATGGATCGGCGCTGGGATGGCATCCCCGGATTGCCGCGAAGCTCCGGGACTAGGCTTGCCGGAAGGTTGCACTGCGAAGCCAGGCGTTGTAATCGCCACTTCGAAGATATCTTTGGCGTACTTCCGCACCCCGGTCCGGAACTTTTGGGCGTTACCCAGCAACAGGAACGTCAGATTGTCATCCCGGTAATATTTCCGCGCAATCTGGTTGGCTGTGTCGAGCGTAACGGAGTCGATCCGTTGGAACAGATCATCTACTTCGTTGCGGTTGAGGTCGTTCAACTCGATCTCGCCTAAGGTTTCCGCAAGCTGATCGGCTGTTTCTAGCCGGTCGCTTGGATAAACGCCTTTGATATAAGTTTTCGCCGACTCCAGTTGCTCGGCGCTGATGCCCTTATCGCCCAGCCGGCGCAGCACATCGAGCGCAAGATCCAGCGCTTTTAGCGTGTTATCGGTTTCACTGAAGCTGACAACCGCGAGTGAACCGGGCAGGTGGCTGAGATCGAAACGCGAGTACGCGCCGTAGGTGAGGCCGCTTGCAACGCGTAGCTCCTGCATCAGCATCGATGTGAACCGGCCGCCGAACAAGGTATTCACAAGCCACAACGGAATCCGATCGGGATGGTTGCGCGGAATGCCCGGCTGCGCGATATAAAAATATGTTTGGGTGGCATCCGGTTTATCCACCAGGGCGAGCCTGGAGCCGTGCGGGGCCGCCGAAGCGGCCTGCTTCCAGACATAGGGACGGCCCTCCGGTAGCTTTCCGAACACGGCCGCAATTTTTTGGCTGGCTGCATTCAAATCGAAATCGCCTCCGGTGATGAGGATGAGGTTTTTGCCGACGTACATCTTTTTGTGATACTCCACGATCGCGGCACGGGTCATTCCTGCGTAAGCCGCCTCATCCGGGAGCCGGCCATAGGGATGGTTCGTGCCGAAGAAAAAGGCGCGATAATATAGCCCCGCCGCCGACTGCGGACTATCCTTGACGCTCTTCACCCCGTCGATGCGCTGGGCGATCAGTTTCTTTATCTCGGCCTCGGGGAACGTGGGCTGCAGCACTGCGTCCTGCAGCAGGTTCAGTGCGGCAGCGAAATCCTTGGCGAGAAACTCAAGACTGATGGCAGTGGATTCATCATCAGTATCTGCGCTCAGCGTCGCGCCTAGCTCGTCCAAATCCTGAGAAAACTTCTCGGCTGAGCGTTTTGCCGTGCCTCGCCGCAGCATTTCCGCCACTACGGACGACAGCCCGGGCATTTCCGCCGGGTCCGATTCGGCGCCTCCTTTTATCAGGATTCGAATGGTGACTAGAGGGACATCCCGCCGGGGCATCACGTCGAGTACGGCGCCATTGGGAAGCAGTTGCCGTGTATACGGCGGCAGTTTCACCGCGGCCGCCAGAGTGACGGCGAACAAGAGCGCGGACAGTAGTCTCATCTGGTCTGCTCCGCTTTCTCGGGTTGCGGCTCCGGTGTCAGCGTGGCCGCGGTACGGTTGAGCGGCCCAAGGTATTCTCGAGCCGCCCGCAACACCTGGGCTGAGGTGACGGCCTCCAGATCCTGCTGCGCGAAAAAAAGCTTGCGGTAGTCGCCCAAAAAGATCTCATAATTTCCCAACAGGTTTGCTTTCCCGGATATTGTCTTCATGTCGCGGTAAAGTCCTGTCAACAACTGATTCTTGGCTTTTCGCAGTTCGCCGGCGGGAATCTCCCTTTTGCGGACCGTTTCGAGCTCCTCCAGGAAAATCTTCTCCGACAAAGCCGGATCCACGCCGCCACGCGGCTGGATGGTGAAAATGAGCTGGCCCGGGTCGAGAGTCGGATCCAGCGAAAAGCTCTGCGATAGCGCCACCTGCTCGCCATCCACCATGCGGCGGTACAAACGCGAGCTTTGTCCCTGCGATAGCACCGAGCCAAGCACCTGGAGAACCTGCGAGTCATCGTGCGCCGCCTTCGGAACGTGATAGCTGAACATCTGGATGGGCAGTTGCGCGGTCTTTACAATCGTGACGCGGCGCTCCCCCTGCTGCTTCGGCTCCACGGTGCGCACCGCGGGCGGAGGATCCTGCCGGCCGATTCCTTCGAATTCCTTCTTCGCCAGATCGATTACTGCGGTGGCCTTCACGTCACCTGCCACTACCATCAGACAGTTGTTAGGTGCGTAACCCATGGCAAAGTGCTTCTTCAGATCGTCAATGGTCCAGGCTTTGATGTCCGAGGCCCATCCGACCACCGGCCACCCGTAAGGATGCGCAGTGAACGCGGCGGCGTTCAGTTGTTCATAGAGCAGGCCGAAATTGCTGTTGTCAACCGATTGCTCCCGCTCGGAATAGACCACCCCACGCTCGGATTCCACCATCTTCGGGTCGAAGCCGAGCGACCGCATGCGGTCGGCCTCCATATCCATCATCAGCGGCAGAATAGGCGCAGGAAACCAGTCCGTGTAAACCGTAACATCGCGGCTGGTATACGCATTGTTCCGGCCGCCGTTCTTTTCCATCTCCACGTCGAACTGGTGGGGCCCGTACTTCTTCGCGCCGTTAAACATCATGTGCTCGAAGAAATGGGAAATTCCCGTGACGCCCAACTGCTCGTTACGCGAGCCCACACGGTAGAAAAGGTACATGGCCACGTTGGGGATGTCGTGATCTTCGTGGATGATCAGCTTCAGCCCATTGGTAAGCGTATGGGTTCTGACCTCCAGCGTCTGGCTGCAGAGGATTGCCGGAAGGAGGAGGGAGCACAGCGCCCGCATCAGACTAAGTTAACACCTGCCAAATGGGCGTATACTTCAGAAGGAGGGTTCCCTGTGACCCGCATGAAGTGTATCTCCATGGTTCTGGCTGTTACGGTGCTGTCCGCCGCCGGCCTCTCCGCCCAGTCGGTGATTTCAGC
>DATLBY010000245.1:0-3014 GCA_035526665.1 Bryobacteraceae bacterium | reverse complement strand
CGCCGCCATTTATCTGCTGGTCACACGACAATTTTTCCAGAGGCGCACCTGGCAGCGTCTTCGTCCCTGGTCCGGGCTGCTGATCATCCTCGCGATCGCCGCTCCCTGGCACATCCTGGCCACCCTCCGAAATCCTCCCTCCTTCGACTTCACAATGAGGAGCGAGCCCGGCAAATACCATGGATTCTTCTGGTTCTACCTTTTCAACGAGCATGTATTTCGCTTCTTGAACATGCGGCATCCACGCGACTACAACACGGTGCCTCGGCTGCTCTTCTGGGCTTTCCATCTTCTCTGGCTTTTTCCCTGGAGCGTCTTCTTTCCCAGCGCAGCCAGGCTCGGCTATAAGCCGCTGGACCGGCCCGGCAGGACTCGACTGCTCTGCCTGTGCTGGATCGGCTTTCTGCTCGTGTTCTTCACATTTTCGACTACGCAGGAATACTATTCCATGCCCTGTTACCCGGCGTTGGCATTGTTGCTAGGCTGTGCGATGGCGGCACAGAACAAATGGGATCGAATCGGAACCAGGCTGGTATGCCTGGTGAGTGCGGCAGCCGCGCTGGCGATTGGCGTCATTCTGTACACGGTGGTAGGATTGCCCACACCGGGCGACATATCGAACGCGCTCACACAGAATCCCGAGGCCTACACCCTGTCGCTGGGCCATATGGGGGACCTGACGATTGCCTCGTTTGCATATCTCCGGGTTCCACTGGCATTGGCCGGAATCGCATTTCTGACCGGGGTCTTCGGGACATGGCGTTTCCGGGCCGCTCGCACCTATTTTGCGATGGCATTCATGATGGTGTTATTCCTGCAGGCGGCGAGGCTGGCGATGATCACCTTCGACCCTTATCTGTCTTCCCGTCCTCTGGCGGAGGCGCTCCTGCGTGCGCCCGAGGGTCAGCTCATCGTAGACGATCAGTACTACACATTCTCATCCGTGTTCTTCTATACGGGCCGGAACGCTTTGCTGTTGAACGGCCGGGTGAACAACTTGGAATACGGCTCCTACGCTCCGGGCGCGCCGGATGTATTTATCGACTACGCAAAATTCCAGCAGCTCTGGGCGGAGCCGCGGCGCTACTATCTTGTGATCGAGAAGCCGTCGCTCGATCGTCTCAAGAGAGTCGCTGGGGAGGCCGCGCTGCAAGTGATTGCCGCGTCCGGAGGCAAACTCCTAATCTCGAATCATGCGAATCTGCATTGACGCCACTTCCCTGCTGCTGCGCAGCGCGGGCGTAAAAAACTACGTCTACCACTGGATGCGCTCGCTGCAGAGGGAGGCCAAGGAGCATGACATCACCGCGTTTCCAGCACTCGGGGAAGTGGGCGAACTGAACCACGAAGGATCTGTTCTCAGCCTCTGGCGAACTATTCCACGGATCGCACTGCTCCACTTTGCCAACATCCGCCACAATCCGTCGATGGACCTGCTGATGCGCAAGGTGGACGTGTTCCACGCGTCCAATCAAGTCCGGAACCCGCCCCGGCGTACCCTCCTGACCGGCACTTTGTACGACATGACCTGTCTGCTGATGCCTCAGAATCACACTGCGGCAAACGTGCGGGCAGAGCAGAACTTTGCTGACCAGGTGTTGCGGCGAGCGCACGGTCTCATATCGATTTCCGAGCATACAAAATCCGACGCCGTCCGGTTACTCGGACTTGATCCCAACAGAATTCGCGTCATCTACCCGGGTGTCCCGGAACGGTTCTTCGACGTGCCGGGAACAGAAGTCAGGCGCGTGGCGAAACAATACAGATTCAGCAAGCCGTACATCCTGTTTGTAGGGACTATTGAGCCGAGAAAGAACATAGACCTGCTGCTCGATGCATACGCACAGCTCCCACGAGACACCCGGGAAGAATTTGAACTGGTAGTGGCAGGTCCCGCAGGGTGGGCGGCGGTAGCCACGGTGGAGCGGCTCAAGCAGGTCCGTTATCTCGGCTATGTGCCGGAACGGGATCTTCCGGGCATCACTGCCGGAGCCGCCGTCTTTGTATACCCGTCACTTTACGAGGGCTTTGGATTTCCAGTGGCGCAGGCAATGGCCGCGGGGGTTCCAGTGATCACATCCAACGTGTCGTCCCTTCCCGAGGTGGCGGGTGAAAGCGCTGTGCTGGTGGATCCGCGGAGTGTATCCGACTTGAAGACGGCGCTTGGATCGCTCCTTGGTTCGGCGGAGGTCAGAGCGAAGCTCGGCGCTCAGGGAGCGGTGAAAGCGCGCGAATACACGTGGCACGTTTCAGCCCGCAAATCGGCCGTTTTCTTCAATGAATTAGGCTAGCGGGTGGTACCATAGGGTGAATTCGC
Source organism: Bryobacteraceae bacterium (assembly GCA_035526665.1). Lineage (GTDB taxonomy): Bacteria > Acidobacteriota > Terriglobia > Bryobacterales > Bryobacteraceae > DATLBY01. The sequence continues at coordinate 697 of DATLBY010000245.1, read as the reverse complement.
CCCCCGCATGGTTACCGCACTCACTACCGTCTGGCATGGAGATTATCGCTTTCTTCTCAACAACTTACTCTTAAAGGATTTTCGCGTCCGATACCGAAATATGTCGCTCGGTTTTGGTTGGTCGGTGGCCAGTCCGCTGGTGATGATGGGCGTCCTGACGTTTATCTTTACCCAGGTCTTCAAGTCGCCGCAAAAGAATTTTCCGGCGTTCGTTCTATGCGGTCTGGTACCGTTCAACTTTTTCAGCGTCAGTTGGGTAACGGGCACCGTTTCCCTGATTGAAAACGCCGGCTTGATCAAGCGCATGAAGTTTCCGCGAGAAATCATCGTGATCTCTTCGGTACTGGCGAACTGTCTGCATTTCGCAATTCAAATCAGCCTGCTGCTGCTTCTGGTTGTTCTTTCAGGTTATGAGCCGAACGCCAGCTGGCTGCTGCTGCCGGTGATCGCGGGCTTCGAGGTTCTTTTTGTCTGTGGACTGGCACTGGCATTCGCCGCGCTGGATGTCTATATTCGCGATATGCGGTACATTGTGGAATCGGCCAACACGGTCCTGTTCTGGATCGTGCCGGTGTTTTACTCCTTTACGATCATACCCGCGCAATACGTGCTGGTTTACCGTTTAAACCCGGTGGCAGCCGTGGTGATGGCGTTCCGGAATATCCTGTTGGATGGGCACGCGCCCGCCGAGAGCCTC
>DATLBY010000244.1:0-3915 GCA_035526665.1 Bryobacteraceae bacterium | reverse complement strand
CCGGTCATGACGCTGGATGAGTATTTCACCGATGAACTGACGCCGGATAAGATCACGAATATCATGCTGGGCGACCTGCAGCGGATTTGGGTGTATGCGGCCAGAGGCTGGTCCGCTCCCCAACACATTCCCGTCGAGGTCCGCCGCGCATTTGACGGTTTGCTGTCGCTTGGCTTTACCCAACACCTGATTCCTGAAAAATGAACGATTCCATCGCAAGTTCCGCTATCTGCTTTCACGGCGACGTGATCCTGCCGGACCGCATTGTTTCCGGCTGCAATGTCGTCTGCGAACACGGCCGCATTGTCTCGGTCGGAGCGCGCAAGCCGCGCGGCATTCCGGTAATCGAAGGTCCTTTCATCTCCCCGGGCTTTATCGACCTGCATGTCCACGGCGGCGATGGAGCAGATTACATGGACGGCACCACCGATGCCGTGCGCACTGCCAATCGCGCCCATCTGCGCCGTGGCACCACCACCATTTTTCCCACCACCACCACGGGATCGACCGCGGAACTCGGGCGCATGCTGGCTGCCTGTGCCGAGGTTCGCAGCCGCTGGTCGGTGGCCGACGGAGCCCGGATCGGAGGCGTCCATTACTACGGACCGTATTTCGCGGCCGATAAGGTTGGTTGCCATTCGGTGGCAGGCAGGCGCGATCCCGACGCGGCGGAATATGAGCGATTCTTCGAAATGGATTTGATTCGAATCGCCACCTGCGCGGCCGAGCTGCCCGGAGCCGAAGCCTTCTATCGCGCCGCTCGCCGCCGCAAATGCTTGGTCACCTGCGGGCACTCCGACGCCACCTGGACGGAAATGACGCGTGCCTACAAGGCCGGAGTTCGCCATGTGGACCACTTCTGGTGCGCCATGAGTTCCGTGTCGTCGTTGCGGGCCCGATATGGAACGCCCATGCAGGCCAGCATGGAACAGTTCGTTATAGCGCATCCCGAAATGAGTACAGAAGTAATCGCCGATGGCTGCCATCTGTCGCCTGAGCTCCTGAACTTTGCCTACCAGATGAAGGGCGCCAGCCGGCTTTGCCTGGTGACCGATGCCAACCGCGCGCTGGGTATGCCCCCTGGACGCTATCGGTTCGGGCCCCAGGATACGGGCTCCTGGTTTGAGAGTGATGGCCGAGTCGGCTTTGTCCCGGGAACCGGCTTGGCGAGCTCAGTAGTCGCGCTGGACACAATGGTCCGCACGATGAAGAAGTCCACCTCGGCCAGCCTGCCTGAAATTGTCCGCATGGCGAGTCTCACACCCGCGGAACGTGCGGGGATCGCCCGCCGAGCCGGTAGCCTGGAGGTTGGAAAATGGGCCGATGTGCTGGTGCTTACCAGCCAACTGAAAGTGAAACGGGTGTTCGCCGGCGGCAGCGAATTTTTAACTGCTAAGATAGCGGCTCAATGAGCTACATCCTGATTCTTCTTCTCTCCGCGCTGCCGCTGGCGGCGCAAAACAAGCGTATTTTCCTGATCACCGATGCAGAGGGCGTCGCCGGAGTCTGCCGGCAAGACCAGACAGATCCCAAGGATTCCGAAATGCGCCAGCTTCTGACGGGTGAGATTAATGCCGCGGTCCAGGGCTTTCTGGCCGGGGGCGCCAGCGAGGTGATCGTCTGGGATGGCCACGACGGCAGCCAGACCCTGTCGGTTCTCACCATCGATTCCAGAGCCAGGCTCATCATGGGCGGTTTAGGCTCGACGATGTTGATGGAGCGCGGCTTTGCGGCCGTTGCATTTGTCGGCCAGCACGCGCGCGCTAACTCGCCCGGCGGCGTCATGGCGCACAGCTATAGCTCTCTGGGCATTCAGAATCTGCTCATGAACGGCAAACCCGTGGGAGAGATTGAAACGCGAACAGCCTTGGCCGGATGGTTCAACACGCCGGTCATTTTCCTGAGCGGCGATCAGGCCGCGGCAGAACAGCTGCGGGCTATCGTGCCGAATGTCGAAACCGCCGTTGTGAAGGAGGGACTCGCGAACTACGCCTGTATCTCCCTTTCCGCAGAGGCCGCCCGCCGGCTGATCCGCGAGCGCGCCACGGCCGCCATGGCCAAGTTGGGTCAGATCCATCCTTATCGCTTGGAAGGGCCGGTCACCATTCAAGTGGAGTACACCAGCCGGCATGCGCTTGGCCTGAATACCGGATCGCGCCCTGGCGCCGAAGTACTGGACGCCCGCACCATTCGCTATCGAGGAAAGGATTTCCTGGAGGCCTGGCAGCGGTATCACAACTGACCTTGGCAATAGGAAAGATCGCCTGACACGGCCGGGGCAGTTGTGTCACATAATTCCGAGCAATATAATCTTAGCCGGACATATATGGGCGGAACCTTATTTTCGAGAATCGGTGATTTTCTGCATGGCAGTCGTCCCTGGTACAAATTACCGCGGCTGCTGGCTGTGCCACGGCTGATTGAGATCCGCAATCAATTGCGGCAGGAGAATCTTCACGACACCGAGGAGCCCGCCATGGCTGTCCATGCCGGACCTGTGGATGAGGCGGTGCGGCAGGCGCGCACCGTCGACGGATCGTGGAACGATTTGAAGTGCCCGCATATGGGAGCCGCGGGCGCCCGATTCGGTAGGAATTTCCCGGTTAGCGAGACGTTTCCCGACAAGGAGCGACTGCTCGAGCCGAACCCGCGGATCGTCAGCCGGGAGCTGATGACCCGGGAAGGTTTTCAACCCGCCACCTTCCTCAACCTTCTGGCAGCCTCCTGGATTCAATTCATGGTGCACGACTGGTTTGTGCACGATCGCGGCGAGAAGGCCGATGCCCATGAGATTCCGCTCACGGCTGACGACCCTTGGCCGGAGAAGCCGATGAAGGTGGTCCGGACGCTGGTGGATCCGCCGGCTGCCGGATCCACGCATCCGCCCGCTTACGCCAACCGGAACTCCCACTGGTGGGACGCATCGCAGATTTACGGCTGTGACGCCAAAACAGCCGCCGGCCTGCGTACCGGACAACAGGGAAAAATCCGCGTCAATCCGGATGGGCGCCTGGAGTTGGATGTCGAGAAAGGACTCGAGATCACGGGCTTCGGAGAGAATGGCTGGGTTGGATTGAGCATGCTCCACGGCCTGTTCGCCCTGGAACACAACCAGATCTGCGATGTGCTGCGCGCGAAGAACCCTAATGCAAGCGACGACTGGCTGTACAGCAAGGCCCGGCTGATCAACGGTGCGCTCATGGCGAAGATTCATACCGTGGAATGGACACCCGCGATTTTGCCTCACCCGGTGATCGGGATGGCGATGAACACTAACTGGAACGGCATCACGGGCGATCTGCAGGACGTCTTCAAATTTCTGAATGACGACGAGCTGCTGGGGGGCATCGTAGGGTCGAAGACCGATCATCATACCGCCCCCTATTCGTTGACGGAAGATTTCGTGGCCGTCTACCGGATGCATGCGCTGATTCCGGATGAATTCACTTTCCGCTCGTCCGTCGACGATAAAGTAATCGGCAGGGCGGAACTCCCGGACGTCTCAGGACACAAGGGGCGCGCTGTGCTGGAGAAGTTCTCGCTTACCGATCTTTTCTATTCCTTCGGCCGCTCTCACCCCGGCGCCCTGCGGCTGCACAACTATCCTCGGCATCTGCAAAATCTGCTGCGCGACGATGGTGAGCGTCTGGACCTGGCGGCCGTCGATATTTTGCGCGACCGCGAGCGCGGTGTTCCCCGCTACAATCGCTTCCGCAAGCTGGTGCACAAGGAGCCGGTAAAATCCTTTGAAGAGCTCACGGACAATCCGGTATGGCGGGAGCAAATCCGCAAAATATACAACAACGATATTGAGCAGGTCGATCTGATGGTGGGCCTCTATTGCGAGCCGCTGCCCGACGGCTTTGGCTTCAGCGAGACGGCCTTCCGGATTTTCGTATTGATGGCGTCGAGGCG
>DATLBY010000243.1:0-4683 GCA_035526665.1 Bryobacteraceae bacterium | reverse complement strand
GCCCGTACGGGTCATGCGCTTGAATCCCTGATGGCTGGCCTCGATCCGGTAGTCGCCAACGGGCAGGGGACCCAGAACATACGTTCCCGAGCTATTACTGGTTGTTTTGCGAACATCACCAGTCCCAGTGTTGGTCACCTCAACGGCAGCTGCAGGTACGGGCGCGCCGCTCGCGTCATGAACTACTCCGCTGATGCGTCCGGACGATTGCTGTCCCGGGCAGAACGCAGGTAGCAATAGCAAAAGAAATGTGCAACGGCGTAGCAGATTGGACATGGAAGTTTTCCCGTGCGCGAGTATCATCTCAAAAGTTATATCAAACATCTTCTTGCCGCCAAATTCCGGATGTTGTTATGCCCCGGATCAGGACCGGACGTAAACTTCATTTCCTCCAACGATGGTTCGTAGTATCTCGATCGACTTCGACTGTTCGTCAAATCGGAACTGCACCAGGTCGGCGCGCTCTCCCGCCGCCATGCCACGCTGGCGGCCGCCAATCCGACCCACTCTGGCCGGATTTCGATTTGCCATGGATACCGCCTCCGCCAGCGACACTCCAGTAAAACGCATCGTATTCTCGATGGCTCGATCCATCCGCAGGCCCGAACCGGCCAGCCGCGTTTGCCCCCGCAGCAGCACCCGGTTGTCTTCCGTCAGTTCCACTTCCTGTTCGCCTAGCTTGTAGATTCCCGGTGAGGCGCACGCCGGCATCGAGGCGTCCGTTACAAGCACTGCCCGAGCCACTCCCTTGGCGCGCAGCGCTACTTTGAAAAACGCCTGGCCCAGGTGGATGCCGTCTACAATGAATCCGGCACTGAGCCGGTCATCGGCAAGTTGATCCCAAATATAATTTGGATGCCGTTGCAGAACCTGATGCGCGCCGTTTCCGATGTGAGTAGACATGGTTGCGCCGGCCCGCACCGCGTCTTCGATCTGCTCGCTTGTGGCCTTGGTGTGCCCGATGCTGACGACCACTCCGTCCTGCACTACTTGCTCGATATAGGCGGGAGCCTCGGGCCACTCCGGCGAAAGCGTGACTAGCCGGATATTTCGATCCGTTACATCCTGCCACCGAAGGTATTCCTGGATGTCCGGCTTGCGAACGCAACGCAAAAGGTGCGCTCCCCGCGGGCCCTCATCCGGGCAGATGTGCGGTCCTTCCACATGAAAGCCTTCAATGCTTGGCAGCGATTCTTTGGCGCGCTGCAGGTTTTTGAGGCAGGCCACCATGTGGTCCGCGTCCCCGGTGATGACCGTCGGAAGAAACCGGGTGGTGCCGGTGGAATGCAGCACATGGACAGAGCGCGCGATCTCTTCCTGGGACACGGTGGGCGAATTGTAATCCACCGCCGCGTACCCGTTCACCTGGAGATCGATCCAGCCCGGCGCCACATAAATGTTGTCCTCGGGCGGGGAAATCGGGTGATCCACTACATTGATCACCCGATCGAAGGAAAGGTCGACATATTCGCCGGTCGAAACATCAATTCCGGAACATTTCATAGGTCCTCTGATTTATACACAGCTTTCAAACAGCAAGCTGGTTGCAAAGCCATGAACATATACACATAAATAACTGTTGAAAAGAGACCGGAAACCGCAATTTCGAACTGGATTCCGTCCTGGAGGATTGGTACAACTGAACACATATCCGAAGCAGGCGCGCTCAAAACGGCGGATCTCGGGGGAGGGATGCCGTTTCAAGCGCGCCTGTAATGGACTACTTACTCACTTCCGCTAATTTGTTGGCGTACACCGGAGTCAGCCAGCCATTCGGATCCGGCGCCGTTCCCGTCACCAATCCAAAGAAATCCTTCTGCAGCCGTTCTGTGATGGGACCCCGGCGGCCTGTCCCAATCACGATCCGGTCGACGGATCGGACCGGGGTGATTTCGGCAGCCGTGCCGGAAAAGAATACCTCGTCCGCAATGTACAGCAGTTCGCGCGGAATAATGGTCTCCACAATCGGGATTCCCGCATCTTGTGCCAGCTTCACCACCGTATCCCGCGTAATACCGGGTAATACAGAGGCGCCCAGCGGTGGCGTAAGAATCTTGCCGTCCCGCACAACGAATACGTTTTCACCCGAGCCTTCGCTCACGTAGCCAGCCTCATCCAGCGCGATGCCTTCGGAATACCCGTTTACTTCCGCTTCCATGCGAATCAGTTGCGAATTCATGTAATTTGCGCCGGCCTTGGCAAGCGCGGGCAGGGTATTGGGGGCGATCCGGTTCCAACTGGAAATGCAGACGTCCACGCCATTTAGAAGAGCCTCTTCGCCCAGGTACTTGCCCCACTCCCAACAGGCCAGATAGACTTCCGTCGGGTTCCGCAAACCATACACACCGACGTCTCCATAGCCTCGTAAGATAATTGGCCGCAGGTAGCAGGATTTCAGGCTGTTCACGCGTACCAGCTCCACCATGGCGTCGCTCAGTTCGTCGATCCCGAAGGGCACTTCAATGCGGTAGATCTTGGAGGAATCCAGTAGGCGGCGAACGTGTTCCCGCAACCGGAAAATGGCCGGTCCGGCTACGGTTTCGTAGCAGCGAATGCCTTCAAATACCGAACTGCCGTAGCTCACTACATGGGAAAGCACATGAATCTTTGCATCGTTCCAGGCAATGAAATTGCCGTTGTGCCAGATTCTCTCGGTAGGGACTAACATCTACCTAGTATACTCTTCGAAGCTGGCGCCTGCGTTGTGCCCAAACATTAGAAAAGTGTAACCTTTAGCTCAATTTGTAACTCAACCAACCATCAAGGCATCTCACTCGGTGGAGGGCAGTTTCATGGTCCGCAAATTGCAATGGTCGGCAGCTTTTTTTCTGGTATGTAGCTCGGCGTTCGCGCAGCTGCCTAAGCTAAAACCTGGATTTAATCTTTTTTCCAAGGAGCAGGACGTTCAATTGGGAAGGGAAGCGGCGTCTCAAGTGGAACGGCAGATGCCGATCGTACGCGATCAGGAGATGAACTCCTACATCCAGCGAATCGGCCAGCGGCTTGCCGCTACGCCGGAGGCGGGCGGATTTCCGTATACATTCAAGCTGGTCAATGACAAGAGCGTCAATGCATTTGCTTTACCGGGCGGACCCACATTCGTGAATACAGGACTCATCGGGGCTGCTGAGAACGAGGCGCAGTTGGCGGGTGTGATAGCCCATGAAATCTCCCACGTAGCTTTGCGCCACGGGACGAATCAGGCGTCGAAAGCGAACCTCATTCAGATCCCCGCTATGATTGCGGGCTCCGTGGTGGGGAACGGCTCCATGCTGGGTCAACTGGCCCAACTGGGCATCGGACTAGGCGCCAATTCTGTGCTGTTGAAATTCTCGCGGAGCGCGGAGCGGGATGCCGATCTGCTAGGGGCACAAATCATGGCTCGCGCCGGCTATAACCCGATCGAAATGGCGCGTTTCTTCGAAAAACTGCAAGCGCAAGGCGGCCATTCAGGACCCCAGTTTCTCTCCGATCACCCTGATCCCGGCAATCGCGTGAAGGCTGTTCAGGATGAAATTCGCTACTTGCCTCAGCAGCAATATGCCAATGACAGTGGTCAGTTCAGGCAAATGCAGTCGAGGCTCGGCAGCCTCCCTCAAGAGGCTACCCGCGCCCGTACGGGCGGGCCGGTCGCCACCGGTGACCCTCGTCCCTCTGGCCGCTTCAAAACTTTCCAGGGACAAAATTTCACGCTGCAATATCCCGATAACTGGGAAGTGTTTGGAGATCCCCAGGCAGCGGCCATTACAATCGCGCCGCGTTCCGGGCTGAATCAGGACCGTAGCGGCAACGTAGCTGTCGCCTACGGCATCATGGCCAGCTACTACCTTCCGCAGGGGGATCGCATCGATTTGCGGCAGGATACCGCCAATCTGATTCGTCAGCTCCAGCAATCCAATCCAAATATGGAGTCAGGACGCCGAGCCGCTCAAAACGTGCGCGTGGACGGACAGCCGGGACTGGCAACCACGATTCTCTCTGAGTCGCCGTATCAAGGCGAAACCGAGCACGATACTCTGATCACCGTCGCCCGGCCCGAGGGTCTCTTCTATATGATCTTCATCACGCCGGCGCGGGAGGCAGGGAACCTGCAGAACGTGTTCGAGAATGTCCTGAGGTCCGTGCGATTCTCGAGATAATGGCTGAATATGAAGCGATTCTGTTCGATTTCGACGGTGTTCTGGTAGATAGCGAGCCGGTTCACTTTGAATGCTGGCGGGCGATTCTGGAACCCTTCGGGATCCCGCTGGATTGGAAGACCTATAGCGAGCATTGCATCGGCATCTCAGACCGGGCGATGCTCGCTTCTTTATGTGTACAGAAGGATCCGCCGCTCGATCTCAACCTGCTAATTCCCGAATACCCAAAAAAGAAGCAGATGTTCCGGGACCGCATGATCCAGCATCCATGTGTCACTCCCGAAACGCTGGCACTGCTAAATGAGCTGAGCGCCTATAAGATGGCAGTCGTCACATCCAGCGGCCGCTCCGAAGTGGAGCCTATCCTGGAGGCTTGTGGTATTAGAGATCGATTCCAGGCTGCGGTTTTTGGCGGCGACGTAGAGAATCTGAAGCCGGCCCCCGACCCCTACTTACTGGCGATGAAGCGCTTGGGAGTGGGGCGCGCCCTCGTGGTCGAAGACTCGGCTCCCGGCGAGCAAAGCGGTTTAGCGGCGGGCTGCGA
>DATLBY010000242.1:0-9841 GCA_035526665.1 Bryobacteraceae bacterium | reverse complement strand
AACACTTTCGTGTCAGGAGTCTGCCGGAAACCACTTCCCAGCAGTAGAACGCGGGGTGCGGGCTGAATCGGGTAACGAAACTCGGGGTAGGGCGTGCGCTTGCCGGGAATTACGAGTCGCATGGGCTGCACTACCCAAGTGCGCCCATTCGCGACATTCTCTCATGTCTTCCCCAGGCTATCTACGCCAGATTCCTCCTAGGAGGGCCGGCGCGTGATCATCTACTCTTTTGATTCCGCATTGATCTCCGGCGCCGCGAATCGTGTCAGGCCGGCTGATAGCGCCAGCTGCGTCAGACCCGCTACGTTGTTCACGCTCAGCTTCTTCATCATCGTTTTGCGATAACTCCGAACCGTCTGGAGGCCCAGATCCAGCATGACCGCGATCTCTTTGCTCGTTTTGCCTTCCGCAACCAGGCGGAGTACCTGCAATTCGCGGGGTGACAACCCTTCCAGCGCCGAGGGAACCTGCTTGGATTCCAGATCTCCCCGTTGTATCCGGTGCAGCAGCCGGTCAGAAACCTGCGGGCTCAGGTACGATCCGCCCTTGGCTACGGTTCGCAGCGCATCCAGCAGATCGTTGTCCGAGGCCTTTTTCAATACGAACGCGCGGGCTCCAGACCGGATGGCGCTCACTACGGAATGCTCGTCGTCATACATCGAAAGAATAATGATTTTCGTGTCGGGACAATAACGCAGTATCTCCGTGGTGGCTTCAATACCATTCAGCCCAGGCAAGCCGATGTCCATCAGAATGATTCCGGGCTTGCTCTTCCTGCACATCTGCACCGCGTCCGCGCCCGATTCGGCCTCGCCCGTGACCTGGAACTCTTCGCTGTGTTTGAGAATGGCTTTGATGCCATCCCGCATGATTTTATGGTCGTCTACCAGCAGGACATCGTAGCGCATTATTTATTTCCCTCTGCGGCCGGGCTGTTACTTTTTCCGGGCAATCGGTAAATGGACCGCACTAACGTGCCCTTTGCGGGGGTGCTTTTCATTACGATATCAATGGACGCCTGGGATGCATAATGCTCCATCAGCAGCAGCCCCAGCCCGGGAGACTGTTGTTTCGCGTCAGCAACTGAAAATCCGATTCCATTGTCTTGGACTTCAATAGTAATTGATTTCGGGGTTGGGCGGACGTGCACGTCGATTTTTGCAGCCTTAGAGTGTTTAATTGAGTTCTCAAGCGCCAACTCCGAAATTTTATACCAGGCATTTCCCACTTCCAGCGGAACCCGTACCGACGAGTCGAACAAAAATCGGAGCGATCCCGGAAATTGCTCTCGGAAACGCCCGATTAGCCTATCCATCGCAAATTGCAGCCCCGCCCTTTCCACCACGGCCGGATTCAGGTCATAACTCAGTGAACGGACCTGCCGGACCGCTTGATCGAGCATTTGTTGGATTTCGTTGGTGCGTTGTACGAGTTCGGGGATCAGGTGCTTGAAATCGAGCTTCAGGACATCTAACTGGAGCCCGACCGCGCTCAGCACCTGACCCACCTCATCGTGCAAGAGGCGGGATACGCGGTTGGACTCCACTTCCCGGGCGTTAATGGTGGAAACCAGCATCCGGCTCAGGATGCGCTGTGTTTCGGTCATCTCGCTGTCCTTCCGGAAAGCATCCCGGTTTATGCTATCGCTTTTCGCTTGAATACCCGGCGCACTGCATCGGCCACATTTTTCCACACCAGCCCGTATTTCTCCAGCAGCGCCTCGGGAGAACCCGATTCGGCGTAAGTGTTCTGAATTCCGATAAACTCCATTGGGCACGGATTGGTTTCCGCCACCACTTGGGCCACCCTCACGCCCAGACCTGAATCCGCCAGGTGCTCCTCGCACACCACGATCGCACCAGTCTCTTTAGCCGCGCGCGCAATCAGCTCCACATCCAGCGGCTTAATGGTGTGCAAGTCCACCACTCGCGTAGCGATGCCCTCTCCCTCTAAAGCCTCTGAGGCGCGGATCGCCTCGGCGACTAGAAGTCCGGTGGCGAAGATGGTTACATCCTTACCGTCCACCAGTTGAATCCCCTTGCCGATCGTGAACTTTTGTTCCGGTCCGTAAATGATTGCTGCCTTGGACCGGCCGGCGCGGAGGAATACCGGACCGTTGTGTTCCGCCGACGCATGCACCAGCGCCTTCATGGAAACCTCATCCGCGGGGCACATGACCGAGAAGCCGGGCAGGGCACACGCCAGACTCAGATCTTCGATGCTCATCTGCGACGGCCCGTCTTCGCCGATCGAAATTCCGCTATGCGTGCCGACGACTTTCACATTCTTATTCGGAAAGGCGACGGTAACGCGCAGTTGCTCGAAGCCCTTGTTGATGACGAAGCAGGAAAAACTCGAAACAAAAGGAATTTTGCCGCTGGAGGCAAGGCCCGCCCCGATGGCGACCATGTTTGCTTCGGCGATTCCACATTCGAAAAAGCGATCTGGAAATTCCTTCTGAAACCCGGCCGTGTAGGTGGACTTGGAGAGGTCCGCGTCGCAAACCACCACATCCTTGTTTGCCCGGCCGAGCTCCACCAGGGCCTGGCCGAAGGCCTCGCGCGTCGCGAGCCCCGGCTTCAGTTCAAATTTTGTTTTCGTCGGCATCTATCCAATCTCCTGCAGCGCCAGTTCGGCTTCCTTGTCTGTGGGCGCCACACCGTGGTACTTCGGGTTGTTCTCCATGAACGAAACACCTTTACCCTTAATCGTGTTCGCAATAATGACAGTGGGTTTCCCCTTCGTCTTTTCCGCCTCTGCAAAGGCATTCTGCAGCGCCGGGATACTGTGGCCGTCAATCTCAATGGCGTGCCACCCGAAGCCGGTCCATTTCTCGGCCAGGGGCGAGACATCCATGATGTCCTTGACAAAGCCATCCAGTTGAATCTTGTTGTAATCGACGATCGCCACTACATTGTCGAGTTTGTGAAACGGCGCGAACATGGCCGCTTCCCAAATCTGGCCTTCCTGGATCTCTCCGTCCCCCAGGACAACGAAAGCACGCGAGGGACTGTGATCCAAGCGCGCCGCCAAACCCATGCCGATCGCGAGCGACAGCCCTTGACCAAGAGACCCGGTGGACGCATCCAGAGCCGGGATAAAGCGAACGTCCGGGTGTCCCTGATATATCGAGCCAAGCTTGCGAAGAGTATTTAACTGATCTTTCGGCGTGTAGCCGCATTCCGCCATGACGGAGTAGAGAACCGGGCAGGCATGACCTTTTGACAGAAGAAAGCGATCGCGCTCCGGCCAGGAAGGGTTCTCCGGATTGTGTTGCAGCACGTCGTAGAACAACGTCACCAGGATCTCGACCGCGGATAGCGAGCCCCCCGGATGTCCGGATTTGGCGGCCGTGATCATGTTGATGATGTCGCGCCGCACCGCGCGGCAGATCGCTTGCAGCTCTGCAACGTTTTTCGTTTTTTGCATAGGGTAAGTATCTAATTTATCATGTGAATCAGTTGCACCTCGTTTCCAGAGCGACGCATGGCGCCCGCCGCTTAGGCGTTCTGCCGGGCAGTTTCAACCCACCGACGCGAGCTCACCTGGCGCTGGCAGAGGCTGCGCTGGCCCACGTGGACGAGGTCGTCTTCGTGCTGCCCCGAGTTCTTCCCCACAAGGAGTTCGACACGGCGACGTTTCATGACCGGATGGAAATGCTTCGGTTGTGTCTGGCGAGTGAGCCTCGCTTCTCCATCGGATCGTCGGAAGGAGGACTGTTTGTGGATATTGCCGCGGAGATTCGGGAGCACTACCCGTCCGGGGAGCTGTTATTCGTGTGCGGGCGCGATGCCGCCGAACGGATCATAAATTGGGATTACGGCCGGCCGGGAGCAGTGGACCGGATGCTGGCAGACTTTTCCCTCCTGGTAGCGCAGCGCACCGGCACGTATGAACCACCGGACCGGCTCCGCAGCCGGGTTCGGACATTGCACGTTAATGGCTTTGATGAGTTTTCCTCCACCCTGGTCCGGGAGGGCGTCCCGCATTGGCGAGAGCTTGTTCCCGAAGAAATTCACGCGCTGGTGGAACGGATCTACCGGGGCGAGCGGGAGTTTTAATCGTGGAGACTGGTATCTAGAAACGTGCGCAGCCGGTGGCTGCGGCTGGGATGCCGGAGTTTGCGTAGAGCCTTGGCTTCGATCTGGCGAATGCGCTCACGCGTCACCGCAAAATGCTGCCCCACCTCTTCCAGGGTATGCTCGCTTCCGTCCTGCAGACCGAAGCGCATCTTGATGATTTTTTCTTCGCGGGGACTGAGCGTCTTGAGAACTTCCGCGGTCTGCTCCCGCAAGTTCAAATTAATGACGGCTTCAGACGGCGAAGTGACGCGCCGGTCCACGATGAAATCGCCCAAATGCGATTCTTCCTCTTCCCCGACGGGAGTTTCGAGCGAGATCGGCTCCTGGGCAATCCGTAAGACCTTCCGAACCTTGCTCATCGGCAGGTCGAGCCGTTCCGAAAGCTCTTCCGTGGTAGGCTCGCGTCCCATCTCCTGCTGCAGTTGCCGCTGGGCTCTTACCAGCTTATTGATCGTCTCGATCATGTGCACAGGGATGCGAATGGTGCGCGCCTGATCCGCAATGGCGCGCGTGATCGCCTGCCGTACCCACCAGGTGGCATACGTTGAGAATTTGTAGCCCCGCTGGTAATCGAACTTGTCTACCGCCTTCATCAGGCCTATGTTGCCTTCCTGAATTAGATCCAGGAACTGCAGGCCACGGTTGGTGTACCTCTTGGCGATGGAAACGACAAGCCGGAGGTTGGCCTCGATCAGCTGTTTCTTGGCCGCTTCAGATTCCTGCTCCCCGCGTTCGACAATCTGGAGCGTCCGGCGGAGTTCCGTGGATGTTGCGCCGCACTCTTCTTCCAGCTGTTGAATGCGGTGGCTTCCGAGCCGCAGTTCCTTGCGCAGATCGCGGGAACCAGCGGCTGCTGGTTCTTCAATCATCCGCTGGGCGCGGGCGATCTCTTTTTCCAGAACCTTGAATTCCTCGACGGCGCGCCGGAGGCGGTTCGCAAGATTTCTGCGCGCCGGGAAACTGAAGGGCAGCTGGCGGACCGAGCGGGAAATCTCAATGGTGTTCCGCGCTAGACCGAATCTCAAACTGCGGTGTGATTTCGGCTTCATCTGCCGCGAAACAGAGAGGAGTTTTTGCCGGAATTGCTGCGATTTCCTATAAAGCTTCTCTATCTCCTCAAGGGCCTGCAGCAGTTCGCCGGATTGCGCTTCAATCGTCTCGTCCGTGATTAAGGGATCGGGCAACAGGATGATATCGCGCACCAGCAGAGTTCCAGCCCGCAACTCGCCGGCCATGTTTAAAACTTCTTTGATGACAAGGGCAGACCGGGAAAGCGCTTTATTGATGTTCCTTTGCCCGCGCTCGATCCGTTTTGCCAGCTCGATCTCGCCTTCGCGCGTGAGCAGGGGCACTGTACCCATCTCGCGGAGATACATGCGAACCGGGTCGTTGGTCTTATCGATAAATTCCTGCGCAAGCTCGAGTTCGTTGAAGTCCTCGGCCTCATCCAGCTTTTTATCAAATTCTAGCTTCGGCTCTTCCAGAATCTCGACGCCCGCGGTGTCGAAATCGGCCAGGAGTTCATCAATCTCGGGACCTGTCGCCAAGTCATCGGGCAAGAGCTCGTTTACTTCGTCGTACAACACGAATCCTTTTTCTTTACCCGTGTCGACGAGTTGCCTTAAACGACCGAATTTGTCCTCGTTCGCCACTTATACCCCGCCGCCCGCAGCGTCCGAGGTAGAGCTCCCCCGGTTCACATCAGTGTACAACACGCTGTCGATCCGCGTTTTCAAAGTACTTTTGGAATACAGCAGGAAGGCTACCATATTTTTGTTATTTGCGCTGCAACTGATTCATCTCTTCCATTAATTGAAATGCTTTGTTCATATCACCCGCCCGTTCGGCGTCCTTTAATCGGCTGCGCAGCGCTCCTATTTGAGCTTGGCGCTCTTCCGCTTCCAGCAGGTTTTTATAGGCAGCGGCCTGTTCGGCCGTAAAGATCTCATCTGAGTTATCGGCAAGAACAGCGGAATTCAACAGGTTCCGGACGGATTCAGTGAGCTGGTCCTCGAGGTCGTGAAATGTCCAGGCGGCGTTTTTAGCTTGTAATCCGGCCAGCGCCTCCAGAACCGGCCAGGTCACGAATTGCCTGGCAACGGCTGAATCCGCAAGTTTTTGCACCAATATGCCGCGCACCTCCGGGCTGCTGACCAGGGAGCGTAGCAGTATCCGCTCCGGCTTGGGGACCCCTTTATCCGTGGAAATCGTGTGCCTGGCAGGCTTCACCGCCGACCGCCGGAACTCGTCCATCACCAGGTGGCGCTCCACTCCCAGATATTCCGCGACCTCGTTGGCGACCGAGGCCCGCTCCAGCCGGTCGGAAATATGCGCAATGGCCGGCCTCAAAAATTTTAGGCCCTCCATGCGGCCTTCCGCGGTCCGCATATCAAAGCGCTTCCGGGCCCGGTCCGCCAGCCAGAGAAAATATCCCGAAGCTTTCCCCAATCTGGCGGCATACTCCTTGGCGCCGAACTGTTTCACATACTCGTCCGGATCAAGGCCCCCTTCCAGCTCGAGAATGCGAACGTGCATTCCCTCGGCCAGTAGGATATCGATGGACCGTTCGGCTGCGTTCGCGCCCGCCGTATCCGGGTCGAAATTCACCACGATTCGATCGGAGTGGCGCTTAACGATTTTTACCTGCGCCGGGGTAAGCGCGGTGCCGCAGCTGGCCACTACGTTGTGAATGCCGGCCGCCGAGACGCCGATCACGTCCATGTAGCCTTCCACCAGGACAGTAAACTCCTGCTTGCGAATCGCGTCCTTGGCCCGGTGCAGGTTGTACAACAGAAAACTTTTGCGGTACACCGGCGTCTCTGGAGAGTTCAGATACTTCGGCTCATCGCCGGGAGCCAGAGCCCGCCCTCCGAAACCAATGATCCTGCCCCCTTCATTGTGAATCGGGAACATCAGGCGCCCGCGGAAACGGTCATACAGTCCTCCGCCGTCCCGCTTGAGCACTAAGCCGGAAGCTTCCACGGCTTCCGGGCTCGCTCCGCTCTCTTGCAGACGCTTGACGAGCTGCTGGCCGCCGCGCTCACTGAATCCCAGGCCGAAGTGTTCGGACAATTGTTTATCGACGCCGCGCTTGGCCAGGTACGCGCGGGCCTCGGCCCCGTTGCTGCTATGCAGGTTTTCCCGGAACAGCTGCGCCGCGGCTTCATTCATTGCATAAAGCGCATCCCGGAGACGGCTCTCAGGATCGTGGTATTCGTTGCGTTTCGGCATGGCGAGGCCGGCTCGCTCCGCCACCGCCTTCAATGCTTCCGGGAAAGTGAGACGTTCCATCTCCTGGACGAACTTCAGTACATCGCCGCCGACGCCGCACCCAAAACACTTGTATATCTGGATTCCCTGGTGAACGGAAAAGGAAGGCGACTTCTCGGTATGAAAAGGGCAAAGACCGACGTAGCGATTCGTGCCTGCCTTACGCAGGCGCACGTACTCGCCGACAATGCCGACGATGTCGACGGACGACTTCACTTGCTCTACAAAGTCCATCCCTTTTGAGTACTTCTATTATGTGCCGCGGCGGGGGAGAAAAGGTGGGAGTAAAAAAGAAAAGCCGCTGGCGTCTTGCACCAGCGGCTGAATGGTAGAACGTTTAGGAACGATTAGTCGCCGAAGGTTCCCACTTCCTCGTTCTTCTCCGTCTTCGGTTTGGCGGAAAGAACCTCGAGTGGCACAAACCCGCCTTCAGGCGCCTTTTCCTTCAAGATGTGCTGGCGGTACAGCTTTTCCATCTGAGCGTTGTGAGCGGCCTGTTTTTGCTTCTCGTCGCGCGCCCGGAGCTTCTCCTCGCGCGCATTTTTGGCGATCCCGACATCTTCCAGGTCGTGCTGTTTGCCCTTCTGCACGTCGATAGCGTTGAGCTTCAGCTTGTGAACCGTAGTGTCCAACTCTACCTTTTTTCCGCCGGCGAAGATTTCATGACGGCCCTTTTCGGCATACCACTTGGTTAAGGTAGCCGTCATGTGCATCTTCTCGATGATGTTTCTCCAGCCTACACCGGTGTTGTACGCGCAGAAGCTGATCTCACCTTCCTGAGTCGCGTACGGGATAATGCACTGCTCGGTGCGGCGGAAATCGTAATTGAACAGATCCTGGAACCACATACCTGCGATGAAGAGGAAGTTCCAGCGATCCTGGCGGCGCATCTCGATGTCCTGGATGGTGCGGTCGCCCGTCACCTTTCCATAATTCTTGCCCGAGGCCCCGAAACACTTATCGAACTTCTTCAACAGGTCAGTGAGTTTGAAGTGAGTCGGCGCCTGGAACGGATCATAGTTGCGGAGCAGCGAAAGCGCCACGCCGAGCATTGCTGTCTTCTTGCTACGCCCGCCATCATTAATCTGCATGATGTCTTTGGCCAGCTGTTCGGCCTTCAGAAAGGCGGTCACGGGTACAGCTTCCTTGGTTTCCTTATCGATCATCAGGGCCATGCCGATCCCGCAGTTCGGATGGCAGCCGCAGCTCAACTGGCCCCAATCGGCGTCAGGTCCATGGACCAGGTCCGCCCAATCGGAAAACGTACTCATGAAGGAGATCGGGAACCAGTCGCGCACCGGCTCGCCCAGGCCGACCTGATTCTTCACATCATGCGCCATGTGCGATAACGTGTACCGCTGCGCCGTGCGCCTCTCATCCGTTACGGCCTCGTCCCGGCCCGTGAAGGACACCGGCTGGAAGGACAGGAACGAAATGATTTTCGGATTATCCAGAGCGAAGCGGATGATGGCTCCCACCTGCTCGTTGTTGATTCCATTGACAATCGTCGTTACCGGCACGATATCCACGCCCGCATTGTGCAGGTTGTGAATGGCCTGTAATTTGACGTCGAAGAGGTTACCTACCAGACGGTGGGAATTCGCTTCGTTTCCGATTCCGTCAAACTGGAGGTAGGCGTAGCGCAGTCCGGCCTCTCTCGCCTGTTTGCAGAAGTCGATACTGCGGGCAAACTCAATGCCGTTCGTAGCAGCCTGCACGCTGTTGTAGCCTACCTTGCGGGAATAGCGGACCGCATCCAGGAAGTAGGGCGAAAGCGTGGGCTCTCCGCCGGAGAACTGAACCGACATCTGGCGCCGCGGCTTAATCGAAATCGCGTTGTCAAGCAGCGTCTGAATGTCTTCCCAGGTTAATTCGTGAACGAACCCAACCTGGTTCGCATCCATGAAGCACGGATCGCACATCATGTTGCAACGATTGGTCAGATCGACGGTCAGGACGGCGCCACGCCCGTGCGTGATGGTGCTGGTGCCGTGATTGTGCAGCTTTTCGTCGGCGTGCGCCCGCATGTCGCGGCCGGGAAAAACGTCTTCTAAATGCTTAAAAAACGCGGTATCTATGGCCATTACGTCCTCAAAATGACCATGTTTGGGGCAATCCTTCACCATCAGGATCTTGCCGTCGCGCTCGATAATCTGCGCCTTAATCTCGCCAACCTTCTCAGTTAGAAGGATTTCGTGAGGTACCTTGCCGTCCACGATCTGCTGCCGGATCTCCGGCACGCAGCGAGGGCAGAGGGAATCGGTGGTCCGGGGCCAGCCCAGTGGGGGCTTGGTCTTCTGCCACGATTTGAGCAGCGGCTTGTCCGACCACTTGGGCGTGAACGAGGGGTTCTGTTTGTACTGGTTTGCCTTCTCAAAGACCGTCCAGGCGGCGCCTGCGACGTAAGTTAATGCTTTTTCAGCGTACTTAATCGGCTTGTGCATGATCGGTGAACCTTGAGTGGTGGCGCCTTCTCCCCCAGCGCTACC
>DATLBY010000241.1:0-3419 GCA_035526665.1 Bryobacteraceae bacterium | reverse complement strand
ATCAGCAAGGAAAAAACACTGATGGCGAGTGTGATCAGAAGATAGTTTTGGCCGGAGCTGGCGGCATCATTGGCCTGTAGCCAAAGCGCAAGAACATCCGGCAAGGAAAACATCTGCATCGTGGAAGATCCCCCTGGGGTCGGCGGTTTTTGGATGTACGGCGGAGCTTAGCGGTTGATGGAACAACGGGTTAGCGCATTGCATGCCCACGAATCACGATAATACACGCCTTGCCGTTACGCAACGTTTGGGTTTGAAATTTCTCAATAGCTGCCGGCGGGGCCTCAGACCACTTCGAGGATCAGGCACTTCAGGTAATGCGTCTCGGGAACCGTCAGCAGGATGGGATGATCCTGCGCCTGCGTCCGCCGTTCCAGCACACGAAGCGTCCGTCCGGCATCCAGGGCCGCGGCCGCGACAGTCTCCAGCAACATGGCTTCGGTGAAGTGATGCGAGCAGGAGCAGGTCACCAGAATACCCCCGGAATCGAGCAGGCGCAGCGCTCTTAAATTGATCTCCTTGTAGCCGCGGCCTGCCGCCGGGATACTGCTGCGGGCCTTGGCAAAGGCGGGAGGATCCAGCACGATGGTTCCGAACCTCTGCCTGGCTTGCGCGTGGTGCACGAGTACTTCAAATACATCCGCCTCACGGAAAGTAACGTTCTCAGCGCCGTTCCGCTGCGCATTCCGGGCCGCGGTGGCAATGGCCAGCTCCGAGCTGTCAATAGCCTCCACACTGGCACAGGAGCGTGCCAGGTGGAGCGCGAAACCACCCGTGGAAGTGAAGCAGTCGAGTGCCCGGCCATGAGCATGGCGCGCCGCCGCGAGGTAGTTCTCCCGCTGATCGAGAAAGATGCCGGTCTTCTGACCGTGCATCAGGTCGATCTCCCATTCGAGGCCATTCATCGCGACCGCAACCGGCTCCGGCGGCTCACCGTAGAGTACGCTCTTTTCTACCGGCAGGGACTCGTGGGCGCGAACTGACACGTCGTTGCGCGCGACGATAGCGCGGGGCGACAGAAGCTCCCGCAGGCAGGCGACCAGATCCCCGATAGCGGCGTCCATGCCCTGGCTGAGCGCCTGGACTGCCAGGCAGTCGCCATACTGATCAACGATAAGACCGGGGAGTTGATCTGCTTCTCCGTGGACCAGCCGGCGCGCCGGACTATCGGCTGCGATACGGTTTCGGAACGAGATGGCGGCTTCGAGCCGCCCTTTGAGGAAGGCACGGTCAATCGGCTCCACCTTCCGGGAAAGGAGCCGCAGGGTTATTTGCGATGTCGAGCTGTAATGTGCTGTTCCCAGCGGCCGGCCACGCTGGTCAATTACCTGCACCGCCTCGCCCGGAACCGCGGAGCCGCGGCTAAGGACGTCGCTGGAAAAAATCCACGGATGCCCCGAGGCTAGGCGGTCGGCTGCTTTGCGATTGACCTGAACCGAGTTCAAACCGCAATCGCCTCAAGCCGGGCGATTCTCTCCGCGGTGGGCGGGTGAGTCGAGAACAGCTTCAGCATGGAGGCGCCGCTGAACGGCTGAATAATGAACATGTGAGCTGTGGCGGGCGAGGCATCCATGGGAATGCGCTTCGACCAGCCCTCCAGCTTCTGGAGCGCCGATACCAAACCATCCGGAGATCCAGTGTATTTGGCGGCGGCCGCATCGGCGTCGAATTCGCGGGAGCGGGAGATTGCCATCTGAATCAGCATCGCCGCGATGGGAGCCACAATCATCATCACCAAGCCGCCACCGGCTCCGCCACGATGGTCCTCATCACTCGAGCGCGCGCCGCCGAAAAAGAAGGCCATCCGCCCGATCATGGCAATGGCTCCCGCGATGGTGGCCGCCACCGAGCTGATCAAAATATCGCGATGCTTCACATGCCCCAGCTCGTGCGCAATCACACCCTCGATCTCCCGGTCGTCCATCAGCTGTAGGACGCCGTAGGTGAATGCGACCGAAGCGTGCGCCGGGTTCCTGCCGGTGGCAAAGGCGTTGGGGGACTCCTCCGGAATCAGCCAGAGCTTGGGCATGGGCAGCTGCATCCTTTGGCACAAAGCTTCTACGATTGGCCCGACGCGGGCGTAGATTTCCGGATGCTCCCCGGGCGACACACGCTCAGCCGAGTACATTGCCAGCGCCATCTTGTCCGAGAAGAAATAGCTGAAGAAATTCATGCCGATCGACATCAGGAACGCAATATACAGCCCCTGTTGTCCGCCCAGCGCCTGACCGCCGAGCAACAGCAATCCGGTGAGCAGGCCCAGCAGTAATGCAGTCTTCACGCCATTCATAGTTCTATTCTCCCATTGCAATGCCGACGCACAAAAAAGGGCGGAAAGCATTGATCGATGCTCCCGCCCTCGCTAATTCGTACTACCTGCGATTAAGTGTTCACTTCGACTTTGATCGAGCGCGGCTTGGCCACCTCTTTCTTGGGCAGCGTAATCGTGAGCGCGCCGTTCCTGTAGTCTGCCTTTACCTTTTCGCTATCCACCGTTTCCGGCAGTGCGAATGAGCGGGCGAAACCGCCATAGCTCCTCTCGATCCGGTGGTATCCGCGGCCGTTGTCCTTCTGCTCGAAGCGGCGCTCGCCCTTGAGCGTCAGGGTTCCATTTTCCATGCGGATATCCACGTCCTTCAACTCCACGTCCGGAATATCGGCCTTCAAAATTAGGTCATTCTCCGTTTCGATGATATCTACCGGTGGCGTCCAGGGCCGTGTATTGGGCTCACTCAGGAGCCGGGCAACGGAATCCTGGAAAAGGCGCAGACCGCTTGGGAGGTCGTCGACCTCAGAAGAGAAAGGAGCGTATTTCAAAAGTGGCATTTGTGAATTCCTCCTAATCAATGTCTTATCCTGAATCCAGTATAAAACCTGCGCGGTGTACTGTCAAGTAGTTGGACGCGGTAGCCATCATGTAACGGTTAGCCACAACGCAAAACGGGCGGCAGCATCGCGAAGATGCTGCCGCCCGCCAGAGGAAACGACTTGGAATCTATTCTTTTTCTTCGCCTTCCGCTCCGCCCTCGCCGCCTTCGCGGAGCGCTTTCAGCTTTTCTTCGCGCCGTTTGGCCCGTTCGGCCGCGCGTTTCACCAGCTCGGAGCCAACCAGTTCGATGACAGCCTGTTCGGCGCCATCTCCCTTGCGCCAGCCTAAGCGGACAATCCGGGTGTATCCGCCGTTGCGTTGTCCGAAGCGGGCTCCCAGGGTATCGAAGAGCTTCTTCACCGAGGCCGGGGTTTCAAGCACCGCCGCGGCCTGCCGGCGGGAGTGGAGCGTATCCCGTTTGGCGAGTGTGATCATCTTGTCGATCAGCGGCTTAACGGCCTTCGCCTTAGGCACCGTGGTCACCACGCGCTCTTCCAGGATGACGCTGGTGATGAGGTTACGAAATAGCGACTTACGGGCGCCGCCGTCG
>DATLBY010000240.1:0-7806 GCA_035526665.1 Bryobacteraceae bacterium | reverse complement strand
ATGCCCTTCAGCTCGCGGCCCGGTACCGGCAGGTCGCGCGGCTGCTCGGCCCCACCGGCCAGCAGGATAATGTCGAACTGCTTGCGGATGTCGTGCACCGCGTAGTCCACGCCCACGTGCGCGTTGACAATAAACTCCACGCCTTCGGCCCGCATCTGTTCGAGCCGCCGGTCGATGGTCCACTTCTCCATCTTGAAGTCCGGAATGCCGTAGCGCAGCAGCCCCCCGATGCGGTCTGCCTTCTCAAATACGGTGACGCTGTGGCCCACGCGGTTCAACTGCTGCGCCGCCGCCAGCCCCGCGGGACCGGAGCCGATCACCGCAATCGTTTTGCCCGTGCGCTGCGCTGGCGGCTCGGGCCGGATCCAGCCTTCGTTGAAGGCGTGCTCGATGATGCTCTTCTCAATCGTTTTGATAGTAACCGGCGGCTCGTTGATCCCCAGCACGCAGGCCGCTTCGCACGGCGCGGGACAAATCCGCCCCGTGAATTCGGGGAAGTTATTGGTCGCGTGCAGCGTGCGGATCGCATCCCGCCAGCGGTCCTTGTACACGAAATCGTTCCAGTCGGGAATGATGTTATTCAAAGGACAACCGGTGTGGCAGAACGGGACGCCGCAATCCATGCAGCGCGCGCCCTGCGTGCGTACGTGCTCTTCCGGAAACGGCTGGTACACCTCAAAGTAATCGTTCACGCGCTCCACTACCGGACGCCGTTGCGGCGCCTCGCGCGTATATTCCATGAACCCCGTCGTCTTACCCATGCACCACCTGTTGCGCCTGTTTCTCTTTCACCGGAGGAGCCTTCACCGCCGCTGTCTCCGTTCTGGCTACCCCCAACACCCGCTTGTATTCATGCGGGAATACCTTCACGAACTTCGGCAGCATGTCGTCCCAGTTCTCGAGCACCCAGCGCGCTCGCGGACTGTTGGTCGCGTCCGCATGTCTTGTGATCAGCGTCAGTAGACCCGGTACGTCGGCATCGCTCACTGGATCCAGATCCACACCGGCTTTGTTGCACAGCACCGTCGAGAATTCTCCGGTCTCGTCCAGCACGAAGGCGATTCCGCCCGACATGCCGGCCCCGAAGTTACGCCCCGTCTTGCCCAGCACCACTACCAGCCCCGCCGTCATGTATTCACAGCCGTGATCCCCCACGCCTTCCACCACCGCGGTAGCCCCGGAGTTTCGGACCGCAAACCGCTCGCCCGCTACTCCATTAAAGAACGCTTCTCCGGCGGTAGCTCCATAAAGCACCACGTTGCCGATCAGGATGTTCTTCTCCGGCAGGAACGTCGAGTTTTTCGGCGGAAAGACAATCAGCTTGCCTCCGGAAAGTCCCTTGCCCACGTAATCGTTGGCATCGCCTTCCAGCGTCAGCGTAATGCCCTTGGCCAGGAATGCGCCGAAACTCTGGCCCGCCGAGCCGTTGAACGCGCACCGTATGGTGTCGTCCGGCAGTCCCGGGGAGCCGTATTTTTTGGCAATCTCGCCGCTGAGCATCGCGCCCACCGTGCGGTGCACGTTCCGTATGGGCAGCTTGATCTCCACCGGCGTTTTTGAGTCGATCGCCTCGCGCGCGTGATCGATCAATTGATAATCCAGCGCCAGATCCAGGCCGTGATCCTGCGCCATGGTACAGCGCCGTCCGACGCGCGAGGGCACCTGCGGATTGTAGAGGATGGACGAATAGTCCAGGCCCCGCGCCTTCCAATGCTCAATCGCGTCCACCATTTCAATCATGTCCACGCGCCCGATCATCTGGTCCATGGTGCGGAAACCGAGCTGCGCCATCAGATCGCGCACCTCCTCGGCAATGTAGAAGAAGAAGTTGATGACGTTCTCCGGCTGGCCGGTGAACTTCTTCCGGAGGTTGGCGTCCTGCGTTGCAATTCCCACGGGACAGGTGTTCAGATGGCACTTGCGCATCATGATGCAGCCCATGGAGACCAGCGGCGCGGTCGAGAAGCCGAACTCTTCAGCGCCCAGCAGCGCCGCGATGGCGACATCGCGCCCGGTCTGGAGCTTCCCGTCAGTCTGCACCCGGATGCGGCTGCGCAGATCGTTCATGACCAGCACCTGCTGTGTTTCCGCGAGCCCCAGTTCCCACGGCACACCCGCGTGCTTCAGCGAAGTCAAGGGCGAAGCGCCCGTGCCGCCGTCGTGTCCGCTGATCAGCACCAGGTCGGCATGCGCCTTCGCCACGCCCGCGGCTACCGTCCCAACGCCTACTTCGGCCACCAGCTTTACCGACACTCTTGCTTTCGGGTTTACGTTCTTCAGATCGTAAATTAGCTGCGCCAGATCCTCGATCGAGTAGATGTCATGGTGCGGGGGCGGGGAAATGAGGCCCACGCCGGGAATCGAGTGGCGTGTCTTGGCAATTTCCTGACTGATCTTATGCCCCGGAAGCTGTCCGCCTTCACCGGGCTTTGCGCCCTGGGCGATTTTGATCTGCAGCTCGTCGGCATTCACCAGATAATTCGTGGTCACGCCGAACCGGCCCGAAGCTACCTGCTTGATGGAGCTGCGCCGCGAGTCGCCGTTCGCATCCCGCATGAAGCGATCCTCGTCTTCTCCGCCTTCCC
This sequence comes from Bryobacteraceae bacterium, assembly GCA_035526665.1. Classification (GTDB taxonomy): domain Bacteria; phylum Acidobacteriota; class Terriglobia; order Bryobacterales; family Bryobacteraceae; genus DATLBY01. The sequence goes on along the minus strand of DATLBY010000240.1, from coordinate 5,221 downwards.
CAGTGTTCGAGCGGCCGCCCATACGGTTCATGGCGATGGCGAGCGTCTCGTGCGCTTCCTTGCTGATGGATCCGTAAGACATGGCGCCAGTAGCAAATCGCTTCACGATTTCGCTGGCCAGCTCCACTTGCTCGATCGGAATCGGCTTGCTGCCCGGCTTGATTTTCATCAGGCCGCGCAAGGTGCAAAGCTGGCGGCTCTGGTCGTTGACGAGGTCGGTATATTCCTTGAAGGTCTTGAAACTGGACTGCCGGACCGCATGCTGCAGCTTGCTGACAGTCAGCGGATTGAACAGGTGATATTCGCCGCGCACCCGGTATTGATAGGCGCCGCCGGTCTCCAGCTCGGTGTCGGCTTCCGAGACCGGATGAAAAGCGAAATCGTGTTTCATCTTCGCTTCGCGCGCCAGAACATCCAGACCCACACCTTCGATGCGTGACGGAGTCCCCGTGAAGTATTTGTCCACGATCTGCTTATTTAACCCGATCGCCTCAAAGATCTGCGCGCCGCGATAGCTCTGCAGCGTGGAGATGCCCATTTTCGAGAAGACCTTCAGCAGACCTTTGTTCACGGCCTTCTTGTAGTGCTTGAGGGCCGTGTCGAAAGTCATCCCGGTGGGCAGCGAGCCTTTTATCGCCAGGTCTTCCAGAGTCTCAATCGCGAGATAGGGATTGACCGCACTGGCGCCGTAGCCGATTAGCAGGCAGAAATGCATTACCTCGCGCGGCTCGCCCGATTCGATGATGAGAGCCACCTGCGTGCGCGTCCCTTCCCTCACCAGGTGATTGTGAACCGCTGTCAGCGCCAGCAGGCTGGGAATCGGGGCGGTGTCCTCGTCCAGTCCGCGGTCCGACAGAATCAGCACGGAATATCCGGACTGGATCGATAAAGAAGCGCGTTTGCACAGGCTTTCGAGCGCACGCTCCAGCTCCTGCTCTCCGCCGCTCACGCGATAGAGCATGGGCAGGGTGCAGGCCAGAAAATCTCCCCAGCTGACGCGCCGCAATTTTTCCAGATCGCGGTTCGTCAGAACGGGATGCTGCAATTTCAGCGTATGGCAGTGCTGCGGCGTCTCCTCCAGGATATTGCGCTCGTTGCCGATATAGCTGGTCAACGACATGACCAGCTCCTCGCGAATGGGATCGATCGGAGGATTGGTTACCTGCGCGAAGAGCTGCTTGAAATAATTAAATAGAGGCTGGGGCTTGTCCGACAGACATGCCAGCGGCGTATCCGTCCCCATCGATCCAATCGCTTCTTCTCCATTGACCGCCATGGGCGTCATCAGAAGCCGGACGTCCTCGTCGGTGTAACCGAACGCCCGCTGCCGCCGGAGAATTGTTTCGTGATCTGTCCCGTATACCCGGGGGGGCTCAGGCAGATGGTCCAGAGTGATCTGATTTTCCTTCAGCCACTCCCCGTAGGGCTGGCGTGACGCGAGTCTCTGCTTCAACTCGTCATCGGGGACAATCCGTTTCTCGGCGATGTCCACCAGCAGCATCCGTCCGGGCTGCAGGCGGCCTTTGTACTTCACGTTCTCAGGCTTTACCGGCAGCACGCCGGTTTCCGACGCCATGATCAGCATGTCGTCATGGGTAACCAGATACCGCGCCGGGCGAAGACCATTGCGATCCAGCGTGGCGCCGATCACGCGTCCGTCGGTAAAGGCAACCGCCGCCGGGCCGTCCCAAGGCTCCATCAGCGAAGCATGGTATTCGTAGAACGCGCGCTTTTCCGGATACATTGTCGTATCGGCATCCCAGGCTTCGGGCATCAACATCGCCATCACGTGAGGAAGTTCGCGCCCCGCCATATGCAACAGCTGAACGGCATTGTCCAGGCAGGCGGAATCGCTGCCATTGGGCGCGATCACCGGAAACAGCTTTTTCACATCCTCAAACTTCGGCGAAGCGAGCACGGACTGGCGGGCATACATCCAGTTCACGTTTCCGCGCACGGTATTAATCTCGCCGTTGTGGCAGACGTAGCGGAACGGATGCGCCAGTTGCCAGGTGGGGAATGTGTTGGTCGAGAATCTCTGGTGCACCAGACACAATGCGCTCATCGCGTCCGGATCAGACAACTCGGCGTAAAAATTCGCGATCTGAGGCGCCAGCAGCAGCCCTTTATAAACGATGGTTCGAGAAGAGAGCGACGGCAGGTAAAAAAATCCCTTGTCGCGAATGTCTTCCGAAGCGGCAACTTCCGTCTCGGCGCGTTTGGCCACGACGTAGAGTTTCCGCTCCAGTTCGTCCTGCGTCATTCCCGGAGCATTGCGTATGAACATCTGCTCGATGTAAGGCTGCGTGCCGCGGGCGACCCGCCCGATGGCGGCTCCATTCACCGGTGTATCGCGCCAACCGAGGACGGTAAGGCCCTCCTCGGCTGCAATACGCTCCAGGATTCCCTCACAGAGCAGCCGCTGCTGCCGGTCGATAGGCAGAAAAACCATGCCGACGCCGTACTCTCCGACAGCCGGCAGCGTGAAGCCGAGCTTGGCGGTCTCTTTCCGGAAAAACTTGTCAGGAATCTGTATTAAGATGCCGGCGCCATCGCCGGTTTCCGGATCGCAGCCGCAGGCTCCGCGATGGGTCAGGTTTACAAGAACCTGGATGCCTTTGAGGATGATGTCGTGGGACTGCTCGCCGTTGATATTCACGACAAAGCCTAAACCGCAGGCATCGCGCTCATTGAGTGGACTGTAAAGGCCTTGCTCAACCGGAAGACCGTTTGATATACGACTGGGATTCATTGGTAGGTCCTCCCCGGGATCGGGAATACACTCCAGTATAACACCCGGGCATTATTAGGCGTAGTAAAAATAAAAATCGACAAAGTAAGCGTAGCTTAAGTTATACTGGGCGCGTGAGCTTCGAAAATTTGAAGCTGTTCCGCGACATTGCGCAGCAGCGCAGCATGAGCCGTGGCGCAGTTCTTAATGGGATCACTCCATCGGCAGCAACCCAACACATTCAGGAACTGGAGCGCAGTCTTGGCGCCATGTTGCTCGACCGGTCGAGCCGGCCGCTGGAGTTGACAGACGCGGGACGTATCTATAATGATATGTGCCGCGACATTCTCCGCCGGCGCGATGAGTTCCATGCCGCTCTCGGTGAGCTGCAGAATATCACCGAATCCATCGTTCGGGTGGCGTCGATCTATTCGGTCGGTCTCTCCGAGATGTCGCAGATTGAAGCGAGTTTCCGCGAGCGGCTGCCGAATGCACGGCTCGAGGTCGACTATTTGCGGCCGGAGAAGGTGTACGAGTCGGTAGCCGCCGATCTGGCGGATTTAGGGCTGGTCAGCTACCCGGAACCCACGCGGGAAATTGCGGTGATTCCCTGGCGGCAGGAAGAGATGGTTGTAGCAGCATCGCCCTTGCATCCGCTGGGACTTAATGGGTCGATCCAAGCCGGCGAGCTGGCGGGCATTGAGTTCATTGCGTTTGACGACGATCTCCCGATCCGGCGCGACGTGGACCGCTATCTGAGGTCACAGGGCGTCGAGGTGAACATCACGATGCACTTCGATAATCTGCAAACCATCAAGGAAGCGGTGGCGCTCGGCTCGGGCGTCAGTATCGTACCGGCGCGAATCCTGCAGGCTGAACTGGAGCTCGGAAGACTGGTGGCTCTCCCGCTCACCCCGGCGCTGTATCGTCCGCTTGGCATTGTTCATCGGAAGAAAAAGCGCTTTCACCGAGCCGCGCAGTCGTTCCTGGAACTTCTTCAGGAGCTACCCACTGCCAAGCTGGAACTTGCAAGCACTGGCCGGCAGCTCTAGCAGCCCGTCACGGTTTGCCTGTCTCAATACATTCCTAAAAGCGTCCTGAATAGGATGAGCGTAGAACGCGTTGTCGTTATAGGAGCTTCGGCGGGCGGTCTGGAACCCCTGAAAATACTGGCGCACAACCTTCGGTCTCACCCGTCTACCGCCTATTTCGTCGTTTTACATCTATCCCCTTCCGGTAGGAGTTTCCTTGCTAACATCCTGGCAGCAGCAGGCCGGCTACCCGCCGTCCAGGCTGTTGATGGAACTCTGATCGAGAGCGGAAAGATATACGTTCCGGAGCCGGACCGGCATATGTACCTGGAACGCTCGCATGTGCGGTCAGTGCGCGGCCCGAAAGAGAATCGCCACCGGCCATCCGTAAACACCTTGTTTCGTTCGGCGGCAAGGATATACGGAAAAGACTCGGTGGGCGTGGTGCTGTCGGGCGTGTTGGACGACGGCACTGTTGGACTTTGGGAAATCAAGCGTGCGGGAGGCATCACCATTGTGCAATGCCCGGACGAGGCTACGTTCGATGCGATGCCGCGAAGCGCAATTGATAATGTTCAAATTGATTACGTCGTGCCTGTTTCTGAAATAGCTTCCATTGTCAACTCTCTGGTCGGGGATTCAGCACGCATACACGAACCTCATCGGGAGGAGAGCAAATTGGAACGAGAGCTTACTGGATTAACATGCCCGGAATGCAGAGGGCCGCTCAACGAGCAAAAGCTAGGGCGAGTTCTGCAGTTGGAATGCAGGGTGGGCCACGTGTATTCCCCCGAATCTGCTCTTGACGCCCATGAAGATACTCAGGAGCGCACACTCTGGGGAGCGGTAGTGGCGCTTGAGGAAGGAGCCGACCTCGCGCTCCGGCTAATTGAGACACACCCGGATTCTGCCCCGGCTCTCCGTGAGGCTGCGGACGAGAAACGCACACACGCGCAAACAATCCGGCAGATGGTAACGGGTAGCCGGAAACGCGCACGGGTAACACCTGTGTAACGCTGTGTACTCAATCCCAAGTATTCTGTACATAGATTCGCGTCATGAAAAATATGATGCTGTCAGGCACGCCCTTGAACCACTAAATGCGAGGCTACAATTTGCCTCCACGGAACATGAAGCATGGCAGACGCTCTCCACTGCAAAGGCAGGCCGCAGTTTGCCCCAGATCGTCTTCGTCGCTTGGGTGCCCGGTTTGGCCGAAGTGGTGATTCAGACCATCAAAAAAGATTTCATCTTGCGGCCGTTGCCGGTGATTGTCCTGGCTCCCTATTCCACCAGCATGCACGAAATCAATTTCATCTATAGTCTGTCAGCAAATGCCGTGGTCCAGGAGGATGGGCCATCGCGAGTTAGCGAGGAGACGCTGCGGCGGATCACCGATTTTTGGCTTCGCACCTCCTTGCGTCCCGGGTTTTGAGTGATGGAGTGTTGCTGACCACGC
>DATLBY010000239.1:0-7485 GCA_035526665.1 Bryobacteraceae bacterium | reverse complement strand
CTATTCGCTCAGCCACTTCACGCTGACGGGCTGCTTGTTGCCGCACGCGATCGTGTCGGTCACCCCGGAGGACACCAGCGCGCAGGCATTCTCGGTCGCCGTCCGGCGGGCGTGCTCTTTCGTGGTCGCCGAGGCGATGCGGCAATCGGTCCGGCCGTTGAACTCCACACAGACCTCCACCCGGTATCGCTTGCTGCCCAACGTGAAATAGAGAAGCAGGCCGAAGAAGGCAACCACGGCCACGACGACAACCAGAGCCTTTTTCAACCCGCGCCCTCGCTGAAGAAATTGCCCATCTTACGGAATTTCTCGTAGCGCTGGTCCACCAGTTCTTTGGCGCTCAGCTTCGATAACTCCGCGAGTGCCGCCCGCAGCGTGATGCGCAGCGATTCGGCCGCGTGATCCGGATCCAGGTGCGCCCCGCCTTCGGTCTCCAGTACCGTGCCATCGATAATTCCGAGCCGTAAAAGATCGGGCGCGGTCAGCTTCAGAGCCGCCGCCGCCAGCTCGGCTTTGCCCGAGTCGCGCCAGATGATTGCCGCGCAGCTCTCGGGCGAGATCACGCTGTAGATCGCGTTCTCCATCATGTAAACGCGGTTCCCCACACCAAGTCCGAGAGCGCCGCCGCTGCCGCCCTCGCCGATCACGACCGTGATGACGGGGACGCCGAGGCGGGACATCTCGCGCAGATTCACGGCAATGGCTTCGGCCTGCCCCCGCTCCTCCGCGTCGATCCCCGGATAGGCTCCGGGTGTGTCCAGCAGGGTCACGATGGGCCGCTTAAATTTGGCCGCCAACCGCATCACGCGCATCGCCTTCCTGTACCCTTCCGGCTTCGGCATGCCGAAATTGCGGTACAGCTTCTGCTTGGTGTCCCGGCCCTTCTGCTGCCCCAGCACCATGACCGGGCGGGCATCGAAGAACGCCATCCCGGCCACAATCGCAGGATCGTCCGAATACGCGCGGTCGCCGTGCAGCTCGGCAAAATCAGTGAATATCCTCTGTATGTAATCGAGCGCGTGCGGCCGCTTAGGATGGCGCGCCAACTGCACGCGCTCCCACGATGGGTTGCTCTCTGGCTGCTCTTCTGTGAGTGTCTGTGTGGGATCTGCCATCAATGTCTACTTGGCGAGCTCTTCGTAGGATTCGGGCCCGCAGATTCGCTCGACTTCGGCCTTGAACTCTTTATCCGGCCGAACCCGGGTCGTCACATCTAGAATAATCGAAAAGTCCCTGGGCTTTTCCAGCCGGAGCCGGACCTCGGCCGGACCCGGCTTTTGTCCAAAGAGCTGCAGCAGCGCCGCGGCTTTATCTGACTCGCTCGTGCCGTTCTGCCCCACGCGTACTTTGATAGAAATCAGCGACGCCAGCGGCACCCGGGCCACCTCCAGCGGAATCACGTCCTGTACGGAAACTTTAGTCGCCACTCCTTCTTCGGGCAGCGCCATCGCCTTGATCATCACAGCCTTGTCTTCAATCAGAAACGGCAGCACTTTCTCATACTGCGTGGTGAACGCCATCGCCTCGATACTGCCCTGCAGATCCTCCAGCTGGAAGGCGGCCCACGGTTTGCCTTCCTTATTGCGCTTCCGCTGAATGCCCGTGATGATCCCGCAGAGAGTCACTTCATTCCCCTTCTGCAGTCCCTCCATAGTCTCGCTGTTATGCGTCGCCAGCTCCTTGACCTTGTCCAGGTGCTCGTTCAAGGGGTGCCCGGTCACATAAAAGCCAAGAAGCTCCTTCTCATAGGAGAGCTTCTGCTGCTCGGTCCAATCCGGTGTGTTCGGCAGCGGCTTCTCCGTGTGCCCTTCCTCGGCCATCACGGCGGCAAAGAGGCCTGTCTGGCCGCTCAAACGATCGCGCAGTGTCCGCGCTCCCGTCTCCATTGCTGAATCGATTGCGGCCATCAGCTGGGATCGGCTTCCCTCCAGCGAATCCATGGCGCCGGCCTTGATCAGGCTTTCGATCATCCGGCGGTTCACCGCGGTGAGATCGACATTTTCGCAGAACTGATACAGCGTCCGGTGCTCTCCGTGCTCCAGGCGCGAGGCGATGATGGAATCCACCGCCGCCGCCCCGACATTCTTGATGGCGCACAGGCCGAAGCGAATCGCGTCGCCATCGGGGGTAAAGTCCTTGCCGCTCTTGTTCACATCCGGCGGCAATACTTTGATGCCCATTTCCCGGCACTCGAAAATATACTTCACCACTTTGGCGGTGTTGCCGGTTTCCGAGGTCAGCAATGCCGACATGAAATCCAACGGGTAGTGAGCCTTCAGGTACGCGGTGACGTAAGCCAGATAAGCGTAGGCAGCCGAGTGAGACTTGTTAAAACCGTAGCCCGCGAACTTCGCCATCAGATCGAAGATCTTCTCGACCTTCTTCGGCGGATAGCCCTTCTCGCGCGCTCCGCTCACGAAGCGCTCGCGCTGCTTATCCATCTCCTCTTTCTTCTTCTTACCCATGGCGCGGCGCAACAGGTCGGCTTCGCCCAGCGAGTAGCCGGCCACCTTGTTAGCCACCTGCATCACCTGCTCCTGGTACACAATGACGCCGTAGGTCTCCTCCAGCACCTCTTTAAGCGGAGGCAGATCGTAGATCACCTGTTTGCGGCCGTGCTTGCAATTGATGAAGTCGTCGATCATCCCGCCCTCAATCGGGCCGGGGCGGTACAGCGCGTTCAGCGCGCACAGATCCTCAATCCGCTCGGGCTGATACTTGCGTAGAATGTCGCGCATGCCGCGCGATTCAAACTGGAACACGCCGCTGGTGAAGCCCTTGGTGAAGACTTCGTAGGCCTTCGGATCGTCAATCGGAATGTCCTCCGACTTCAACACGACGCCGCGATGCACCTCAATCAACCGGAGCGCCTCCGCGATGATGGTTAACGTCGTCAGGCCCAGGAAGTCCATCTTGAGAAGATTCAACTTCTCCAGGCCGTTCATGTCGTACTGGGTAACGACCTCATCCCGGTTCGTCTTATACAGCGGAACCAGATCCTTGAGCGGAGTGGGCGAGATCACGACGCCGGCCGCATGGATGGATGCGTTCCGCGCCATGCCCTCCAGCCGGCAGGCCACGTCCAGCACCTCCTTCAAGCGCGGATCCTTCTGTTTGGCCTCCTCAAACCCCGGCTCCTGCTTGAAGGCCTCCTTAAGCTTGATATTCAGCTGGTTTGGCACCAGCTTGGTGACCCGCTCCACGTCGCCGATCTTCATATCGAGCACGCGGCCTACGTCCTTAATGGCCGCCCTCGCGCCGAGCGTGCCGAACGTGATGATCTGGGCTACCTGTTCCCGTCCGTATTTTTCTGTGACGTACTGGATCACGTCGCCGCGCCCGTGGGTGCAGAAATCGATGTCGATATCCGGCATGCTGATGCGTTCGATGTTCAGGAATCGCTCAAAGAGCAGCCCGTACTCCAGCGGATCGATGTCGGTGATCTCCATCGAATAGCTCACCAGGCTGCCGGCCGCCGAGCCGCGCCCCGGTCCTACGGGAATGCTCTTCGACTTCGCATACCGGATGAAATCCCAGACCACCAGGAAATAGCCGGAGAACTTCATTTGCTGGATGGTGCGGATCTCACGGTCCAGCCGCTCGTGATACTCCGCCAGATCGTGCCTCAATTTGCCCTGGAGCTGAAGAGCTTCCAGCCGCGAGCGCCGCTTCTCAAAGCCTTGGCGAGCGACGTATTCGAAGTAGGTGTCGATGGAATGCCCTGGCGGCACCTCAAACTTCGGGAACGGCTCGGACACTTTTTCCAGCTTCACGTTGCAGCGCTGCGCAATGTCCCAGGTGCGCGTCAGCGAGTCTGGAATTTCTCCGAACAACGCCTGCATTTCAGCGGCGGACTTCAGATAAAACTCGGGCGTCGTGAACCGCATACGGTTGGCGTCGCTCATGGTTTTACCCGTCTGGATGCAGAGCATGATCTCGTGCGCGCGGGCATCGTCCTTGCGCAAGTAGTGCGAGTCGTTGGTTGCCACCAGCGGAATGGAAGTGTCGCGCGATAGCCGGTTCAGCAGCGGAGTGACAATTTTGTCCTGATCTAGTTGATGATCCTGCACCTCCAAAAAGAAGTTACCGGCTCCAAACAGGTCGGAGTATTCGTTGGCGAGACGCTTGGCGTCCTCGTACTTGTCGCCCAACAGCGCTTCGTTTACATCGCCGCGCAGACACGCCGACATGGCGATGAGGCCTTTGGAGTGTTGCGCCAGCAGGTCCTTGTCGATACGCGGCTTGTAATAGAAACCGTCCAGATACCCGGTGGAGACCAGCTTGATCAGGTTGCGATAGCCGTCCTGATTTTCACAGAGCAGCACCAGGTGGTTGTAGCGGTCCGAGTCCGAGCGCGTTTTATGGCCCTGCTGCGAAACGTACACCTCGCAGCCGATGACCGGACGAATGTCCTTGGCTTTGGCGGCATTGTAGAACTCAATGGCGCCAAACAGATTGCCATGATCGGTCATGGCTACGGCGGGCATTTGCTGCTCCACCACTAGGTCCATCAGTTGGTCGATTTCGCAGGCTCCATCCAGCAAGGAATAGTCGGTGTGGCAGTGTAGATGGACGAACGGTGCTGACATTTTTTGATTCCAGTATAGGACTGCGGGGGAGGAAGCTCTATGGTACGACAGCGAACAAAAAATCTGGTAGGAACGGGCAGATTCGAACTGCCGACCTGCCGCTTAGGAGGCGGCCGCTCTATCCATCTGAGCTACGTCCCCACTCTGTAGCTATTGTATCTTCCCGGAATACGATCTGGTTTGGGGCGTCCGCGCAGCTGGAAGCCTCAGGCAATCACTGTAGCGACTTATTCCCACGGCCCGTGTTTAATTAAATTGCGCGGAATTGGAATTTTAGCGCCAATGTTTTAACATATGTTAACTAGCAAGCTATCATCATTCGCCGGAATATTAGATTGTGCCGGCTGAAGAGCGCCCGTTGTTTCTCATCAATGCGCTGTGGCGTACCGGAAGCACTTACATCTGGAAGAAATTCCGCGATCATGGCGCTTACCACTGCTACTACGAGCCATTTCATGAGAGTCTAAGCGCATTCACCCGCGAGGCGGGACAAAATGATCTGGTGTGCGACACTCCCGCCTTGTTGCGGCACCCACCCTTGGATCGGCCGTACCTGGACGAGTATCCTTGCCGCCGGTCGGGAGGAGCGGAGCTGTACTCCAAGTGGATGGCTTACGAGCAATACTGTCTCGACGAAAGGCAATCCAATCCGGCCTTGCATGCCTATGTGCAACATCTGATCGATCACGCAGCCGGTTTGGGGAAGACTGCGCTGTTGCAGCCAAATCGGGCGCTCCTTCGTTCGCGCTGGCTATGCGCCAACTTCCCGTTCGTGCATGTTTTTCTGACACGAAACCGCTGGGATGTGTGGCGTTCCATGCAGAGCTTCGAGAACCTCTACTTTATCTCGATGATCCTCTGTATCATTTCGCAAAACCAGCGGCATCCTCTATTCCAACCACTGGTGGCCGCCGCGCCAATTTGCTATTTTCGAGACGAAGACCCGGCCCGCGAGGCTGACTATTTCCAAAAAAGTGCAAATGAATTGGGTTCCCGGGCTTTTATCTATTTCTCATACTTTTATACATTAACCACCGCGTACAATGCGGCGTTCGCCGATCTGGTGATAGACATGGACCGGCTGTCCGGCGATCGTAGCTATCAATCGGAGGTTGAGCGGAGATTTGCGGCGTACGGCGCAAATCTGGATTTTAGTGACTGCCGTCTGCCTCGTCATCCGGCGCCGCTCGATATGCGGCGCGATGTTTTGCAGGAAGCAAATCAGATGGATGAGCTGGCGCGAACTGTGTGTCGTTCGGATGACACACTGCGGCTTGCGCCACATGTAAACGCCCCACTAAGAGTTGCGCGTTAATCCCTTAGCTCCTATGTCGCGCCGGTAGTGCATGCCGTCAAAGTTAATTTTCAACACACCGGCATACGCCCTGCCGATGGCGGCGCCCAGCGTTTCTCCGGAGGCCGTCACGCCCAAAACCCTACCGCCGGACGTCTCCAGACCCCGCGGGCCGATGCGCGTGCCTGCCTGAAACACGATTGTGCCCGCCGTCTCCGCGGCCTCGATGCCAGTAATCGCATCGCCGGTTCTCACGTTGCCGGGATAGCCGTGGGCGGCCATCACCACGCAGACGCTTGGATCCGGTTTCCACTGAATCGAAGCCCCGCTCAGATCTCCGCGAGCCGCGGCCGCCAGCACCGGAACGAAGTCGCTATCCATGCGGTGCATCAGCGCCTGTGTCTCGGGGTCTCCCAGGCGCGCGTTGAATTCGAGCACTTTGGGGCCATCTGCAGTCATCATCAGGCCGGCGTAGAGAAATCCAGTGAAGGGTGTTCCATCCTGTTTCATGTGTTCGATGGTGGGTAAGATCACGCGATCCATCACGACACCTGTTTGCTGCGCGGTAAGAATAGTGGAATCGCAATATGCGCCCATGCCGCCCGTGTTCGGACCACGGTCGCCATCGTAGGCCGCCTTGTGATCCTGTGTAGGTTCGAGCGGCAGCGCGCGCGTGCCATCGCTCAGGACAATGAAGCTAACCTCGTCTCCTTGTAGGAACTCCTCGATGACGAGAAACGGGCCCGAGAGCAGAGCCGGGAGCGCGTGTTCCGCTTCCTCCGCGGTTTGCGCGATTACCACGCCTTTGCCGGCTGCCAATCCATCGGCTTTCAACACGACGGGATAACCGAAGTGCTTCAGCGCGGCGCGCGCCTCCGGCAGGGAGGCGACCGCAGTAAAGCGGGCCGTGGGGATACCCGCTCGCATCATGAATTGCTTGCTGAAGGCTTTGCTGCCCTCGAGTTGCGCGGCCGCGGCCGTGGGGCCGAAGATGACTTGCCCCCGGGCGCGGAAGCGGTCCACAATGCCGTCAACCAGTGGCGCCTCGGGCCCTACCACTGTGAGATCCGCATCTTGCTCCATCGCGGGAACGCAGCGAGCGACTTGGGCGATGCCCGGGTTGCCCGGATACGCGATTACCTGATGGTACTGCGCGAATTTCCAGGCGAGCGCATGCTCCCGCCCTCCGCCGCCAATCACCTGAACCTTCATGTTTCCTCAGTTTAACAGCCGGTGTTTCGCTAAACTTGTAGGAGTAATGCAAAGTGGCTATGACGTGGTGGTAGTCGGGGCCGGACACGCCGGTTGCGAGGCGGCGCGTGCCTGCGCACGCATGGGCTTGCGGACTGCGATGATCACCATGAACATCGACCTGATCGCGCAAATGTCTTGTAATCCTGCGATTGGCGGCATTGCCAAGGGTCATCTGGTGCGCGAGGTGGATGCGCTGGGCGGCGCCATGGGCGAGGTGGCCGACGCTGTGGGCATCCAGTTCCGCCTGCTGAACACCAGCCGCGGCCCGGCGGTCTGGTCGCCGCGCGCGCAGTGCGATAAGAAGCAGTATCGCGTCCGCATGAAAGAGGTGTTGGAGCGTGAGCCTAA
>DATLBY010000238.1:0-4413 GCA_035526665.1 Bryobacteraceae bacterium | reverse complement strand
AACACCCGGCCTGCTCTGCGGCTTATCCGGCCTCTGCGTCCGTAGTGGATCCATTCCTTGCGGGCCTTGAAGGCGAGGTTTACCATTACTATTGGCTCCCCAATGAACAGGCGCGTAGTGCCATGGTTGTTCCTGCTGTTGCTGCTGAACATCGTATACGTGGCGACCTTCGCGTTTCCCACGATTTTCTACATGGCGAACGTGGTCGCGCATGCCGCGCTCGGTGTGATGTTGACCCTCGCTCTGCTGTGGTACCGGCGTCGGGTTGGCTGGATCCTTACGGGTATCCTGCTCGTCTCGGCCGTGCCCGGCGGTTACCTTCTTTCGGCAGGCAATACGCGTGATCACCGCGGCATTTTAGCGGCTCACGTGATTATCGGTGCGCTCTTTTCCGCCGCCTTTGCCTGGTGGATGTGCAAGCGAGAACCAACGAGGCGCTTCGGGTGGACCTCTCTGGCAATGCTGGGCTTGCTCGGAATTCTTCCACCACTCCAGCGAGCTTACGAAAGGTCCCGCCCTGAGAGCCGGATTACCAATCCGCTTGTAGTGCCAACCTCGATGGAAGAGGAGGGCCGGGGTCCGAAATCCCCTTTCTGGCCCTCGTCATCCACGACGGATGTGGGCCATACCATTCCGTCTACTTTTTTCATGGATTCCGAGCTTTGCGGCCAGTGCCACAAGGATATTTACGAACAATGGAAGAGTTCGATGCATCACTTCGCATCGTTTAACAACCAGTTCTACCGGAAGTCCGTCGAGTATATGCAGTCGGTCAGCGGGACCAAGGGGAGCAAGTGGTGCGCAGGCTGCCACGATCATGCCGTCTTTTTTAATGGCCGGTTTGAAAAACCGATCCAGGATCAGATGGATTCACCGGAAGCGCAGAATGGACTGGGCTGCGTCTCCTGCCATTCCATCGTGCATGTGGACAGCAGCATGGGAAACGGCGGCTTCACTATCGAATATCCGCCGCTCCACGAGCTCGCCTCCAGCCGGAATAGGTACATCCGCACGCTGGATACCTTTCTTACTTACCTCAATCCCGAACCGCACCGGCGGACGTTCATGAAGCCTTTCATGCGGCTCGACTCGGCGGAATTTTGTTCCACCTGCCACAAGGTGCACCTGGATGTTCCGGTCAACAATTATCGCTGGGTACGCGGATTCAACGACTACGACAACTGGCAGGCGAGCGGGGTCTCGGGGCAGGGCGCGCGATCGTTTTACTATCCTCCGAAGAGCTCCACTTGCTCGGACTGTCACATGCCGCTTACTGCGTCCAAGGACCCGGGAAACAAAAACGGCCAGATCCATTCGCACCGTTTCGCGGCCGCGAACACCGCGGTGGCGTACGTGAATCAGGATCGCGTCCAGCTGGAGGAGACCGAACGGCTGTTGAAATCGGGCTTCATTACGGTCGATATTTTTTCCGCCTCTCCAGTGGAGCAGGCGAAGGGGCAGCCGGAGATGCAGCGCCGCCGGACGGAGGGGCCGCAGATCGCTTCGACTTTCGCCGTGGGCGAGGAAGCGGAACAGTCGGGGCAGGTATTTCTGCGCGAGGTCGGCAAAATCGCGGCGCCTATTAACGGGCCGATCGCAGCTTTCCCAGCGGATTCCACCATAAGAGTCGATGTGGTGGTCCGGACCCGTAAGATCGGCCATTTCTTCCCGGGCGGAACCGTGGATGCCTTTGACATCTGGCTGGAACTCGAAGGGACGGACTCGGACGGAAAAAAGATTTTCTGGAGCGGCCGTGTGGACGACAACGGCAAGGGTCCGGTGGAACCGGGGGCTCACTTTTACCGCTCCTACCAGCTGGATGGCGAAGGGAATCCGATCAACAAACGGAATGCATTCCTGAGCCGCAGTGTGCTTTACGTCCGGCTGATTCCTCCGGGCGCAGCCGACGTGGCGCACTTCCGGGTAAAGATTCCTAAAGGAGCAAAAGGCCCTATTTCTCTCCGCGCTAAGTTGAATTACCGGAAGTTCTCGCACTATTACACGCAGTTCTCCTATGCGGGCCAGCCGCTGCCTGGACAGGATCCTGCCCTGGTCGATTTGCATCACGACAGCCGGCAATTCAGTTTTTCGCCAGCTAACATTCCGAAAAATGTGTCCGGCCAGGTTCGGGATCGCATACCCGATCTGCCGATTATCACGATCGCGCAGAGTGAAGCCAAGCTGCCGCTGACACAAGGCGCATCCCGCTGGCAGCCCGTCGTGCGAAAGGAAGACCGGGAACGCTGGAACGACTGGGGCATCGGCCTGTTGCTGCAGGGCGATCTGAAGGGCGCCGAATACGCGTTCACCAAAGTGACTGAAGCCGAGCCAGGCTACGCGGACGGCTGGCTGAATGTCGCGCGCGCCTTGATCCAGGAGGGCGAGACAGAGCGCGCGAAGTCGTTTATCCAGCGTGCCCTGAAGATTGATTCTTCCCTCGGCCGCATTCACTTCTTCAAAGCAATGACGCAGAAGGCCGACGGCGACTACGATGGAGCCCTGCAGTCGCTACGCATCGTCGCCGCCAAGTATCCGCGCGACCGGGTGAATCTGAATCAGATCGGCCGTATTCTCTTTCTGCAGAAGAAATATGCCGAAGCCGTCACAGCGCTGCAGCGAGTGCTGGGCGTCGACCCCGAAGATGTGCAGGCCCACTATACGCTGATGCTCTGCTACCGCGGCCTGGGCGATGCGGAAAAGGCGGCGCGTGAGGAGAAGCTGTTCCGGCGCTTCAAGGCGGACGAATCTTCCCAGTCGATCACCGCCAAGCAGCGGCTGCTCAGTCCCGAAGACAATAATGAAAGACAGATGATTCATGACCATGAAGGGGTGAGCCTTCCATGAGAACGGCGCTTGCGGTCCTGCTCGCGGCGCTGTTGCCTGCTGCTCCGCTTCCGGTGAAATTTAGCGACGTTACGGCAGCGGCGGGAATCCGGTTCACACACAACAGCGGGCGGGCAGGGAAGAAGTATTTGCCCGAGACGATGGGCTCCGGCTGCGCTTTCTTCGATATGGATGGAGACGGCTGGCCGGATATTCTGCTGGTAAACAGTAAAGACTTCACGCCCCGGGGGCGGAGATCGCAAGCGGCACTCTACCACAATAATCGCAACGGGACATTTACCAATGTGACGGCGGGTAGCGGCCTGGACGTTGAGATGTATGGCATGGGAGTTGCAGCCGCCGATTATGACAACGATGGACGGGAGGACCTCTACATCACCGCACTCGAAGGCGACCGTCTGTTTCACAACGAAGGCAATGGGAAATTCCGCGATGTGACCAGGGAGGCCGGCATTGCCAATGCCAGGTTTGGCACCAGCGCCGCATGGCTCGATTACGATCGCGACGGCAAAGCGGATATTTTTGTCGCCAATTACGTACAGTGGACGGCAAAAGGGGACCTTTGGTGTTCGCTCGATGGATCCACCAAGTCTTATTGCACGCCGGAGTCGTACCGGGGAACGCAATCGAAGCTGTATCACAACCTGGGCGGCGGCCGATTTGAAGACGTGACGGTAAAGGCGGGCCTGGGCGAATCGAACAGTAAGTCGCTGGGCGTTGCGGTGTTTGACTACAACGGAGACGGCTGGCCCGATATCTTCGTCTCCAACGACACGCAGCCCAACAAGCTTTATAAAAACAAAGGGAACGGCACGTTCAGTGAAGAGGCGGTGGCAGCAGGCGTTGCCTTCGGAGAGGATGGTGTGGCCCGCGGCGCCATGGGAGTGGACGCGGCAGACTACGACGGCTCCGGTAGGCCGCACCTGCTGGTGGGCAACTTCTCCAACCAGATGCTGGGCCTCTATCACAATGAGGGCGGCGGGCTATTCGTCGACGAGGCGCCGCGATCGCCTGTCGGCAGGGCGAGCCTGCTTAGCCTGGCATTCGGCGTGTTTTTCTTCGATTACGATCTGGACGGCGCTCCGGACATTTTCGCGGCGAACGGGCATATCGACGAAGAGATCGGGCGCGTGCAACCGAAAATACAGTTCAAGCAGTCACCTCTGCTCTTCCGTAATACCGGGAAGGGCCGCTTTGAGAATGCGTCGCAAAGTGCCGGACCAGAGTTGATGCGGCCAGTGGTAGCGCGCGGCGCCGCTTACGCCGATTTCGACCGGGATGGCGATCTGGATCTGCTGGTGACGACCAACCATGGACCGGCTTATCTGTTTCGCAACGAAGGCGGGAACCGCAACCGCTGGCTCCACTTCCGCCTTATGGGAACCAAGTCAAATCGCAGTGCGGTAGGAGCGGTGGTCCGGATTCAGACCACGTCCGGAACGCAGTGGCAAACGGTACACAGCGGATCGAGTTACTGCTCCCAGAGCGATCTGGCGCTGACTTTCGGACTCGGGAAGGACCTGAGCGCAGCGAGCGTGGAAGTAACGTGGCCTAGCGGAGCGCGGCAGC
>DATLBY010000237.1:0-13319 GCA_035526665.1 Bryobacteraceae bacterium | reverse complement strand
TCATCGGCTTCTTATCCAAGGAAACTGATCGGTACGCGCTCACGCTGGATTCGGCGATGTTTCTCGACCGGAGCTCGCCTGCCTATTTCGGCAGCACGGCCAATTTCCTGCTGGACCCCCGCCTGACCGCTCCTTTCCTCGATCTGACCCAGGTGGTGCGTGACGGAAGAACCACTCTGCCGGAGGAAGGCACCGTCAGCCACGACAACCCGATCTGGGTTCAATTCGCCACCGAGATGGCTCCCATGATGTTCCCCGCCGCTCAGGAGATCGCAGCCTTGGTGGGTGGCTCCGAAGCGATTCGAGTGCTCGATATCGCAGCTGGACACGGGCTCTTCGGCATCATGGTCGCTCAACAGAATCCCAGTGCGCGCATCATTGCGCTCGACTGGCCCAATGTGCTGGCGGTGGCGCAGGAAAATGCCGCGAAATTCGGGATTGCTGAACGGCATTCCACGCTCCCAGGCGACGCCTTTGAAGTGGATTTCGGTGCTCCTTACGATCTGGTGCTGGTGACCAATTTCTTCCACCACTTCGATCGGCCCACGTGCGAGAAGCTGATGGCAAAAATCTTGCGGGCACTGACGCCCGGAGGACGCTGCGTCACGCTCGACTTTATTCCCAACGACGACAGGGTGACACCGCAGACAGCAGCCAGCTTCGCGATGATCATGCTGGGGAGCACAGCGGCGGGCGACGCCTACACCTTCAGCGAGTATGAAGAGATGTTCCGCAACTCCGGTTTCGCAGCTTCTGAGCTGCACACTCTGCAGCGGGCGCCGCAATCGGTGATTATTAGCCGCAAGCGGTAGCCGCTTATCTCTTCTTTTTGGCCGTGGCTTTTTTCTTGGCTACGGCCTTCTTCGCCGCAGGTTTCCTGGGGGCTGCAGTTTTGGGTGCTTCATGAAAACCTATCAGGTTCCCTTCCGTGTCCTGGAAGGCGGCTATCCAGCCCATTCCCTGTCCTATCTCCGTCTTGGGCAAAGCGACTACGCCGCCGGCCTTCTCCACTTTCTTCAGGTAGGCGTCAATCGAGTCCACGGCCACGTAGTTCATGAAGGGCTGACCGGGCATCTTGCGCTGCATCAATCCTCCATTGATGCCCGCTTCGCCTTTAGTCTTGGTCTCGATAATGAAGTAGTTCATCTTCCAGGGGTCGGTGATCTTCCAACCGAGTACCCTTTCGTAAAACTTCTTCGCGCGTTTCAGGTCATCTGCTGGTATTTCGAAATGAACCATCGAATTTGGCATAGCAAGAGGTTATCAAATGAGTGAGCCGAGCGGAGAAAAGCACAGAGAGGAAATGACCACTTCCCCTCCCCTCAAGAAACGGGAGAGAGCAGAAAGAGACTTGAGACGTACGGCCATCGTTTTCGAGCCTGGCTTGCTTACCGCTCAACCCTATAAGCCTCTAATGCAAATGCTCGGCCGCCTTTAGAGCGCCCGCACATGGCGCGTCCACCGAACCGTTAACCAACGGTTGCATAGTGGGATGATTCCCTGGGCTGAGACAAACAAGCCCGAAAATGGTCCGGTTAAGCTGACTCGACGCGATGACCCGCTTCCTGATCAGAAACGCTCGACATGGGCGGCTCGATACCAGATTCCTGCGCCGGACCCTCCGCCTCAACCAAACAAAAAGCGGCGTCCCTCAGGAATCCATTCCGGCATCAGGTACGCAAAGGCCAATACCAGCAGGCTCACGATTACTGCGAGTGCAATGCTGTGTTTCAACACGGACCGAAAAACATCTCCCTCCCGCCCCTCCAAGCCCGTAGCCGCGCATGCGATGATAATCGACTGCGCGTCGATCATCTTCCCCATCACCCCACCTGCCGAGTTTGCGGCCGCCATCAAAACGGGACTCAGGTTTAGGTTACGCGCCGTTATCACCTGCAGGCTGCCGAACAGCGCATTCGATCCTGCATCGGTGCCGGTTAGCGCAACTCCCAACCAACCGATCAGCGTACCGAAAAAAGGGTACAACCAGCCTGTCCGAGTTAACGCCAAACCGAGTACAGCATCCATTCCCGAATAACGGGTAACGAAGCCAAGTCCAAGCATTGCCAAAATGGCGATCACGCTAAAACGCATCCGAAATACGGTCCGGCGGAAGACGCGCAGGGTGTCACGCAGCGGTAAACCGAGCAGCCGGCCCGACAAGAGGCCCGCAAGGAATGTGGCTGTCCCCACCGAAGAAAGCCACGCGAATTCAAATATGGCAGGTTCGGCCTGCAAGGACGCTACCACTGGCGGGTGTCTCAGCACTTGCAGGTGCAGTCCGGGTACCGGATACCTGCCGGTCCAGGCGTCCAGTCCGCTCCTCACCATGGGCAAACCCCAGAAAATAACAGCGCCGGTCATGAGCAGAAATGGCGACCACGCGGCAAACAGGCGCGCCGCGGGAAGTCCGGTATTTTGCTCTCGCAGAGGGTCGCCGGAGTACCGCCACACCGGACAGGGCTTCCAGAAGGAGAAGAAAACGGCAAGTAGAACTAACGTGCCCAGACCACCAATAATGTCGACAAGAGTGGCATCCATATAGTTGGACCAGAAGAACTGAATCGAGGCGAAGGTGATGCCGCACGCGAGCAGTCCGGGCCACACGGCGAGCGTTTGCCGTGCAGTGCACTGCGCGCGGATTAACCAAAACGGCAGTAGCAGTGCGGTCCATGGAAGGATTCGGCCTACCATCGCGCTCAGGTCCGCTTCCGGAAGCGAGGTTACCGCCACCAGCGTTCGTATCGGATTCCCCATCGCGCCGTACGCCACTGGCGCTGTGTTCGCAATCAGTGACAACGTAGCCGCTTCAAAAGGACGGAATCCCAGACCTACCATCATGGCGCTGCAGATCGCGACGGGCGAACCTCCACCCGCGGCGCCCTCCAGCAGCGCCCCGAAAGCAAACGGGATCAGCAACACCTGCAGCCGGCGATCATCGGTGATGCTTCCAATCGATTGCACGATCATCGGAAACTTGCCTGTTTCCACCGTCAAATCGTAAACGAAGACGGCGGTCACCAGCGTCCAGGCAATTCGGATGACCGCGAACACAAACCCGTGGGCCATCGTCCCCGCCAGTACCAGCGGTGGCATGTGAAAGACGAGTAGCGCTAATAACAAGGCAACAACGAACGAATAGACCGCCGCCAAATACGCTGTCACTTTCCGGATGGCGAGCATGTAAAAAAGCAGGCATACGGGGAAGGCGGCTACCACCGTCGAGAGGATCTGATTCCCGCAGGGGTCATACTCTTGCACCCAGGGTTGGTTCATTTGAGTGAAGCGGAATCGTATCACAGCCCAATTTCCCGCGGCAAACCTTGTCAAACTTGTCTGATCGACGATGCCCAAAAGGGATAGATGGTTGCGCGGGGCACCCATGCGCGTGCCGCCGCCGGGTTTACTATCACCGCAGGCACGGGTCTCGCACACGGCGATGCCGCTTTAGACAAAGGCATCGACGTCGAGATGAGTGTACAGCCGCAAAGTCGGCGATGTGATCCGTCAAGAAGCTGTACAGCACAAGAGACACTGAGAGGTTCTTCAAAAGCCCTAGAGATCGCCAGTTTTGGCGGCAGCACGCTCTGTTGGTCCCCGAGAGAGAAACTGCTGCCGCGACTATTGGCCATTTCCCGCACTTTCGCAGCTTCGCAGTCAACTACGGGGCAGTGAAGGTCAAACTGAACCTTTTGATGAACAGGAGAATGGTTCATAGAGAAATGACTGCTCGCTTCTTCCGCATACTCGTTCTCGAAAGCTTCGCTACTATCAAGGTATGCGTTTCGTACTCATACTTGCGTTAGGCATAATGCCTCTCATCGCCGCGGATAAGGCAAATCTGTCGGGTGACTGGAAGATGAATCCGGAAAAGAGCGACTGGGGCAAGCTGCCGAAACCGGCCGGATTCGTGCGAAAAATCGTCCATAATGACCCGAATCTGACCGTAAATACCATCTTTACGACGGAAAAAGGCCGCATTACGACAGAGTTCAAGTACACCACCGACGGCAAGGAATCCGTGAACACCGTCCGCGGCGTGGAAGTTCGTAGCATCGCAAAATGGGATGAGGATGCGCTCACCATCGAGTCCCACCGGCCCATTCAGGGCGGCGACTACGTCACCAAAGAGCGATGGGTCTTGGTGCAGGGCGGCAAAGCCATGGTGGTGATGAGCAAGAGCACCTCGCCCCAGACCGACTTTACCGTCACCATGCTCTTAGAAAAGCAATAGTTTCAGGCGGTAACGGGCTGCACCGGAGCAGCTTCCGCGGGGGTCAGCTCCCGCTTGAATTTGCACTCTGCGTTGGGACATTGGGCCACGGGACCGGCCTTCAACCACTTTTCAATCAGGTACGGATTGCTGCACTGCGGGCACTGTTCCGGTATCGGCTTGCCCCAGGCCACGAAGTCGCATTCGGGATAGCGATTGCAGCCGAAGAAGGTCTTTCCACGCTTGCTGCGCCGCTCCACTACTTCGCCCTGCGAGCAGTTAGGGCAGGGAACGCCGATCGTCTTCTGCTTCACGTACTTGCAGGCGGGGTAGTTGCTGCACGCGGTAAATTCGCCGAACCGCCCGTATTTCAGCACCAGATTATTGCCGCAGCTCGGGCATTTCTCCTCGAGCGCGACGTCGGCCTTCTTTTGCGTTCCGCCGATCTGTTTCGTCGTCTTGCAATCCGGATAACCTGAGCAGGCGTAGAACTGGCCGAACCGGCCCTTTTTCAGGACCATCGGGCGGCCGCAATTCTCGCAGTACTCCTCGGCATCCTGCTCGGTGAGATTCGCCGTATCCACGTCCGGCAAATCCACCGTCAGCTCGCGCGTATTGGTGCACTCCGGGTAGCCGGTGCAGGCAATGAAGCTTCCGTGCTTGCCCCATTTGATGACCATCGGCTTGCCGCACTTATCGCAGATCAGGTCGGTGGGCTTCTCCATCCGCTTGATGTCGGTCATCTGCGTCTCGGCGCGCAGCAGGTCGCCCTTTAGGCGCTCATAAAACTCGCCCATTGCCAGACGCCAGTCCAGCTTGCCCTCTTCAATCTCGTCCAGCTCCTCTTCCATCCGCGCCGTGTACTTCACGTCGAAGATGTGATCGAAACTTTCAATTAGAAGATCGGTGACTACCATCCCCAGCTCAGTGGGAGTGAAGCGTCCGCCTTCCTTCTTTACGTACTCGCGCTCCTGAATGGTCGACAGGATGGAGGCATACGTCGAAGGCCGTCCCACGCCATTTGTTTCCAGTTCCTTCACCAGCGTGGCTTCGTTGAAGCGCGGCGGAGGTTCGGTGAAATGCTGCTCGGGCTCCAGCGATTTGAGCTTCAGAACCTCGCCCTGCACCACTACCGGCAGGCGGCTCTTCAACTCTTCGTCCTCTTCGTCCTTCTGGTCTTTGCCCTCTTCGTAGACCGCCAGGAAGCCGTCGAATTTCGGAACGGAGCCGGTCGCCCGGAAGCGGTATTCGGCTTCGTCCTTCCCTTTCGCCGACACGTCAATCGTCGTCTGGTCGAACAGCGCGGGCATCATCTGCGATGCGATATAGCGCATCCAGATCAGGCGATATAGCTTCAGCTCGTCTTCCTGAAGTACCTTTTCCAGCTCCTCGGGACTCCGCATGGCCGAAGTGGGGCGGATGGCTTCATGCGCATCCTGCGCGTCCTTCTTGCCCTTGTAGATATTCGCCGACTTTGGCAGGTACTGCTCGCCGAAGCGAGTTCCGATAAACTGCCGCGCTTCTTGCAGTGCGTCATCCGAGACACGCGTCGAATCGGTACGCATGTAGGTGATAAGACCCACCGCGCCCTCGCTGCCGAGCTCCACTCCTTCATATAAACGTTGCGCCAGGCCCATGGTGCGCTTCACGCTGAACCGCAGTTTGCGCGAGGCCTCCTGCTGGAGCGTTGAGGTAATGAAGGGCGGCACGGGGTTGCGCTTTTTTTCGCGCGTCCCAACGGACTGGACGACATACTCAGCGCCTTCCAGTTCCTTAAGAATCTCGCTTGCGGCGGCTTCACTGCCAACCTCGATGGTTTCGTCGTTGCGGCGCGTGAAGTGCGCCTTCAATACCGGCGGCTTCTTCGCGTTCAGGTGCGCGTCGATCGTCCAGTATTCCCGCTTCTGGAACGCGCGGATCTCCCGCTCGCGCTCCACTATAAGACGCACGGCGACAGTCTGCACTCGTCCTGCCGACAGCCCGCGCCGGACCTTATCCCACAGTAATGGGGAAATTTTGTAACCCACCAGCCGGTCCAGTACGCGCCGCGCCTGCTGGGCCTCCACCAGGTTGACGTTTACGCTTCCCGGCTTCTCGAATGCCAGTTTGATCGCCTTGGAGGTGATCTCGTTGAACATGACACGGAAAACCTTGGGACGCGCTCCCTTCGAACCGCGGCCGTCCAGTTCCTCGGCCAAATGGAAGCAGATCGCTTCGCCCTCGCGATCCGGATCGGCCGCGAGATAAACGGTCTCAACGCCTTTCGCTGCCTTCTTGAGCTCGTCGATTAACTTTTTCTTGCCTTCGATGATCTGGTATTGAGGCTGGAAATCGGTGTCGACGTTGACAGCCAGATTCTTCTTGGGAAGATCCTTGACGTGTCCTAAGGAGGCCTTGACGATATATTGCGCGCCTAGATACTTGCCGATTGTTTTCGCCTTCGCCGGCGATTCGACGATGACGAGAGATTTTGCCATAGTTTGGTTTCTTACGCTTGCCTATCTATATTTCCTATTGTGCTGGTTCTGTTGCTTGTGTGATGAATCGGGACTCACCACACTTTAACAAAGTTCTTGCCGGGAAGCTGTTTTACCAGCCCGAGCATCTCCAGTTCAAAGAGTGCGGCAATAAGCTCTGATGACGAATGATACTCCAAAGTTTCAAGCAGGTCATCCAGGTTATTTGGGATATCATGTTTGAGAGTGGCTAAAATCTGTTTAGCTACAACGGTTT
Source organism: Bryobacteraceae bacterium (assembly GCA_035526665.1). Lineage (GTDB taxonomy): Bacteria > Acidobacteriota > Terriglobia > Bryobacterales > Bryobacteraceae > DATLBY01. The sequence goes on along the minus strand of DATLBY010000237.1, from coordinate 6,373 downwards.
GCGGGTTTTCGGAAAGTTTCTTTGATTCCCCGTCATCGGCCTCGGCTGCAATGCCCAGCGCCGCTTGCCCGCGGACAATCAGCCGCTGCCGATCCTCGGGCCGCAACTCTACTACCACGTCGTTCCACTCTTGAACCAACTTTGCTCCCTGTTTAATCAATAGGTTAGGGCCCCAGCTCATTTTGGACGTAATGTTGCCGGGTACGGCGAATACCTCCCGCCCCTGGTCCATAGCAAGCCTCGCCGTAATCGCCGACCCGCTAAATTCTGCTCCTTCCAGGATCAGCACTCCCACACCCATACCACTCACGATCCTATTCCGTATGGGAAAGTTCTGCGGGTAGGGCGGGGCACTCATGGGAAACTCGGAAATCATTAAGCCCTTTTCGACTAACTCCGCTGCCAGCCTTTTGTTTTCAGCCGGATACACTAAATCGACGCCGCATCCAAGAACCGCGACAGTGTTTCCGCCGCTAGCCAGCACGGCGCGGTGGGCTGCGCTATCGATCCCTCTCGCCATGCCGCTGACTATGGTGAACTGCGCCTGCGACAGGTCACTGGCTAGCCGTTCCGTGGCGGCCAGTCCGTAGGGCGTCGGCCGCCGGGTCCCCACTATCGCCAGCATCACGGAACCCAGCAGATCTACATTGCCCCTCGCAAAGAGAAGGATCGGCGGATCAAAGATTTCCCGCAGCCTCGGTGGATAGCGTGCGTCTGTGATGGGAATGGCGACTGCCCCGCATTCCGCCAGCTTCTGCTGCTGCTCCGCCGCGTCCTCAAAAGAACAACCGCTGGCGATACTCTGTGCAATACTGCCCGGGATTCCCGCAGCTTGCAAATCCTGATAAGACGCTCGAAATACCTGTTGCGGGGTACGGAACTGTTGAATGAGCTGGCCGGCCTTCCTGGTTCCTAGGCCGGCAATCATCTTCAAGGCAATCCAATGCAGTTCTTCCTCGGCAGACAGGGCCGGCGAGGCTATGGTGGACAATGAGGCGCTCCTCAGAGCACCTGTGCCGCAGTGGGGGAAATTATCTCAGGACCAATTATTGATTCCAGGCCAAACTGACGCCGTACGTGCCGGCTCCTATCTGGGGGCTTACGGTAGGCTTCAGCCACGCCGCTTTCTGAAATCCGTGCCTCTTGTGGATGGCATGATCCTCATGGGTTTTGAACACATAAGTGCCGATAAAATAGCCCGCTCCCGCGCCGGCGATGATATCAGAGGCGAAATGTTTGCGCCCGCTGAACCGGGAGGCGCTGATCAATGTCGAGACACCGTAGGCCAGAATGGGGACAATTTTGCCCTTTCGGTACTCGTGCGACACAACCGAGGCGAAAGCGAACGACATCATCGCATGCCCGGAGGGGAAACCATTACGCCTCTGAAAGAACTTTCCTTTTCCTTCGCCCTCCAGCGGCCGCTCCCGCCCAAAAGCCAATTTCAGTAGACTGACCACAATCAAACTATCGGTCAACGCCTCCGCGCCAAGGGCGCCGGTTTCGCGCGCTTTCGGATTATCGAAAAGCGCTCCGCCGAGATAAAAGGCGCCGGCGATCGGATAGGCGGTATAGGCTGCACCGACCTGTGAAACGCGCCGGCTCCACGCCATCTGGTCTACTGTGTTGGGTAACTGAGAGGAAAGCCGCCGGTCGACCGAAATCAGCGCCGCAGTGGCCCCACCGATGCCGATCCACCACCATTTCTCATTCCCGCGCTTCATATGGAACGGACTAACCCAGATTTCCTTCTGGTCCATCAAGGTATTCCGGATCAACTTGGAAATAAGCGGCTTAAACCGCTCGGTATCCTCCGAGAAGAGAACCCGCTCACGCGCGTCTTCCATCTGGTTAGCCTGCTCGGCCGGCGTGGCATTGCTCTGTTCCACTGCCGGTGTCTGGCCATCCGGCTCGTCGTAGCCAAACACAGGTAATTCCAAGAAGAGCAGGCACAGTGCGGCGACTGGCAGGAGCGTCCTTACAGCGGGTTTGCGTTCCATGTCTAACTGAGGGGACTATGCCGGATACCCAAATGTTTCAGGTCGTTAATAATCGGGGGGAGAGCAGAGCGGTCAGGGCAAGAAGGCCGGTTTGTAGAAGCCGGCCTTTCCAGGAGGGGGCTAGCTGGCCATCTTTAATTTTGCAATCTGAATGGTGTCGCCTTTCATTTTCCCTGTGATCTCAACCTTATGCCCGATGTGACCCTCGACTTTCTTCGGGTTGCCGATGTTGTAGATCTTGCCGTCGGAAACGAAGACTGCCTTCTGTCCACCCTTGACGCACTTGTTTGCACAAGCCATCGATTTCTCCGATGCGTCGGCATGGGCCAAACCACATTTTGCGTCACTGACTGTTCCCGACCAGGTCTCTGCCATTGCCGCTGCAGCGGTCAGCATCATAGCAAATGCGAACTTTTTCATAGTTTCTCCTTAAGTAACGTGTGGGAAAAGGCAGCAAAGCGCCCCCCGATATATGATATACGGTTGTCCCCGGTTCTGGGAATGGCAGGGGCTGGAGCCAAGGAAAAAGAGAGTGGTGGTGTTCGAGCACTCATTGGCGGTATTTCTCCGTCGACCGACTTCAGCATCCTCCTCCGCCAACTGCCCGAGGCGCGCACACGAAAACCCGCACCGACCGGCCGGTCCAGGTCGACGAGTTCTTGAGCGAATTCAATATGACTGATAAAGTTGGATCATGGATCTGCTCCCAAACATCGAAATCCGACCCGATGTCATGATGGGCAAGCCTTGCCTGAAAGGCACGCGCATTCCGGTATACTTGGTTCTCGAAAAGCTGGGCGCAGGAGAGACCGCCGAAGAGATCCTCGCCGCATACCCGCAATTGACCACGGGCCACATAACCGCCGCTCTTCAATACGCGGCAGGCCTTGCAAGCAACGAAATCATCCTCGCCTCGTGAGACTGCTCCTCGACGAGAATCTTTCGCCACAGCAATCGGCGATTCTGAGAGAGCAAGGCCATGACGCAGTCGCTGTGGTTGACGCCGGTCTTTCGGGCCAGCCCGACGAAAAGATTCGAGAGTTCGCCATCGCAGATAATCGAGCCCTACTAACACTCGATTCGGACTTTGCAAATATGCTTCGCTTTCCGACCGCTGGGACACCCGGTGTGATTCGCCTCAAGATCCATCCACCGACAGAGCAAGGCAGTTCGCGAGCAGATCCAAAAAACGCTCGAACTTCTCAAGGACACGCCGCTCGCCGGATGCCTTGCCGTTTCGCACGGGGACATGATCCGAATTCGGAGCTGACAGCCGCCACGGGTGTGCTGCGTGTTTGCCTAAGTGCTTGGGCTTAAACAGCGTACACGTACAAAGCGGGGTTCGCCGCCTGAACCGGAACACAAAGACTTGTGTGCTGTCCAAATGCCGCGCACGAAAAGACCTAGGTCGTCTAGCGCGGAAAGCCGGGAAGATCGAGCGCTGGCCCAAATCGCTCAAAGGAGATTGCAATCGGTATAAGCCTGCGCGTACACCGATGGCATCGTCTTCCCTTCCGAGGCGAAAATCGGGCCGCCGCCGCTCACAGACGTCCTGCACGATTGTTTGGCGCGGTTGATCGCCTCCGCCGCCACAGCGTACGCCCTATCCGTTGCGCTCAGATAGAATCCCTAATCGAGCGATGTTGTGTCGATCGTGCGTCCTGCATGGTATGCGGCGAGAAATCTCGTCCTTATGTGGGTTGGCGATTTCCGCGCATTAATCGAACCGATTCAGAGGATATAGTAGACTGCCGCGGCTGTCCGAACGCCAACGCTATGACGAGAAAACACAGAGTAATATTGCGCGCCGATGTCAGAGGGGCGGAACAGTTGGGGGATACGCCGATCCGCCAATGCGGAGCGTTCGCCTGAACTTCATCGAACCGCGGTCAGAACACGGGTAAATTCTTTGTCATCACGCGGCACACACCAATCGAGACCTTGGCTATTCCAGGGGAGATAGTCTTTCAAGTACTGCGTGTCGACGTGTTCCAGGAGAGTCGTTCGAGATCTCAGCCGCCTGGCCGAATCGTTCTCTGCCTGCGCCAACACACATTCGCCGATCGCCATTAGGTAATAGGCTCGATTATCCTGATCATTCTTCGCGACCCAGTCTACGATGTAGCGTGCCGCGGCCCCATTCGCGGGATCGTTTACCTTCGCTTTCGCCTGTTCCAGGAACTTCAGCGCCAGATCGAGTTCAGTAAGGGCCCTCAGTGCGTCGGCTCGAGCCTTATCGCCGGCCGGTTCCAGGCGCGCCGACATGAGAAATGCATGGGCCGCACTGCAATGGCGTACCCACCGACGTGTGGGATCGTAAAGTTTCGACTCAGGATAGGAGAGTATCGCCTCGGCCAGCCTGCGGGCATTTTTCCTAACCTCGGATGCGGCGTTGGGGTAGCGGTCGATGGTTTCGAAGTCGCGAGACAGATCGGAGATCTGCCACCGGAGGTCGGTAACCGTCTGTTCTTCAGGAGTTTTCCACGGGCTCGCAGTCGCCACTAAGGCAGGTGGGTTCAACAGGAAAACGATAACGAAGAGAGCAATTGCACCGCCCGCGCGCACCACGTTCGACACGTTCACGGAGATGAATCCAGGAATCACAGCGCCGAACCCGGCAGCGGCAAGCGCCAGGACAAGACGAAAAGTAAAAAACTGCGAAGGAGTGGGATTTCCCACCACTAGGGAAAGCACCAGCATCACCGTAATAAATAGGATCCCGGAAAAATATGCAAGTAGCTTCTCCCAGTTTTTCTCCAAAAACTCCAACATGTGGTATACTACCTCCGCATAAATTTTTGTTAGAGGAAGTTTAACAGAAGTGGCGCTGGGTGGGAGGAGTTTTTTTAAACCGAAGCGCCAGCCCATGTATCGCGCTTAGTTGTTCGGACAAGGAGAGTTTATGGGATCCAAAGGCAGATTTCCCGTTCAGTTGCGCTGGGGCGGCGCCATTACAGCTACCCTGGTGGTATTCGTCATTGCGGTGGCCTCGGTTAGCGCTTTCGCTTCGAAAAATGGCCCTAGTGACAAAAAGCTTGAAAAGCCTGTAGCGTCTGCCGCGGACCCTGGGGATCGCGGACGTCCATAACATCGCCCTTTTTTGCCCGTGTTTGCCACCGCGAGCCTAATGCGCGGCGATCGCCTGGGTGCGTTTAGGACGATTCATCAGCAGAAGTAAAGGCAAAGCTGCGATAAAAATGATGGCAAAAAGCTGGAAAACGTGCACGAACGATAGCATCGCAGCCTGCCGCTGCACCATGCCGTAAATGGCGGCGTAGGCTTGCTTGGTAGCCGTTGCAAAATCCGCTCCACGCGCCATCATCCCGGGCCGCAGACCTTCCAACATGGAACTAAATTGCGGATTGAATTCGTTGGTATGGGCTGCCAATCGATTACTGCCGATCTGCTGCTGGCGGGCGAGTAAAGTTGTGGCAGTCGCAATCCCCATACTGCCGCCGAGATTCCGCATTAGATTGAAAAGACTGGTGGCGTTGCCGGTTTCCTGCTTCGGAATCGGATCCATTGTAGTGGTGGTGAGCGGAACAAAGAGGAGCGCCAGCGACAAGCCCTGAAAAAATTGCGGCCAGAAAACATCCCAGTAGCCGGCGTGTAGATTCAACGTCGAGAGATCGTAAAGAGTATAGGATGCGCCGATCATCCCCAGCGCCAGCAGCTTGCGCGGATCGAAGCGCGACAGCATGAGCCCAACAACGGGCATGGCGATGAAGGATCCCAGTCCCCGCGGCGCCATTGCAATTCCCGCCTCCAGCGCCGGGTATCCGAGTAGAGACTGTAGGAAGAGCGGGAGCAGCACCATGCTTCCATACAGAACGAACCCAACTACCGTCATCAGAACTACACCAGTTGCGTAGGTGCGAGTCTTAAACACGCGGAGTTGGACAACAGGGTTCGTAGCGCGGAGCTCCCGGATGACAAAAGCCGCCAGGCTGCCAAGGGCAATCACGCTCAGCCAGCTGATGAGATGAGAAGCGAACCAGTCCTCCTGTTGTCCTTTATCCAAGACCACCTGCAGAGCTGCGATCCCCACGGTCAGCATGCTGATGCCCCAGTAATCGATACCCACCCTGGCCTTACGGATATACGGTGGGTCGAAGATGAAGGCTTTCACCATCACGATGCAGAGGATTCCGACAGGCACATTAATATAAAAGACCCAGCGCCAGCTGAAGTTGTCGGTCAGCCAGCCGCCGAGCACCGGCCCCAACATGGGCGCCACCACGATGCCGAGGCCCCAAAAGCCCATCGCCTTGCCGCGATCCTGGGGCGGAAATGCCTCCAGCATCACCGCTTGCGACAGCGGCTGCAGTGCCCCGCCAGTGGCCCCCTGTAGAATGCGGAAGATAATCAGCATG
>DATLBY010000236.1:0-2237 GCA_035526665.1 Bryobacteraceae bacterium | reverse complement strand
AATTGGTCAAAGCGGCGCCCGACAGCTTTGAAGCGCACTATAATCTTGCGCTGTCCTATCAGAAGCTCGGAAAGCCGGAGCAGGCAATCCGGTCTTACCATGACGCGCTTCGAATTCAACCTGACGCCGAGAAGGCGCTGGTGAATCTTGGGGTCGTGTTGCAGGAAAAAGGAAATCTGCCAGAGGCGCGTAAAGCGTATGAGAAGGCGCTCCAGGTCAAGCCGGATCTGATGACCGCGCTCTGGAACATGGCGATTCTAGCCGACCAGCAGGGCGATAGCGAAGAGGCCGCCATCCTGTATACGGAAGCCGTATCCAAAAAGCCGGAGTGGGACGAGGCATGGTTCCGCCTCGGCTATGCGCAGCTTTCGTATGGCGATTACCAAGCCAGCATGCAGACGCTGCAGGAGTGCTTAACCCGGCGTCCCGACTGGACCGAGGCGCGGCTCAACCTCGGAATTGCCCAATGGAAGTCCGGTCTGCATGCCGCGGCAAAAGACTCGCTCGACAGGGCTCATGCAGCGCAGCCGGAATCGCTGGAAATCCTGCGAGTGCTCGCCTCGCTGGCGCTGCAACTGAAAGACTTTGACGAGCTCAGCGCCTACCAGGCCAAACTGAACCAGCTGGGAGACAAGACCGCGGAGCTGCACTACAATGCGGGATTCGCCCTGCATGAGGCGAACCGGCTGGAGGCGGCGGAGAGCTCTTATCGCCAAGCCATCGCCATTAACCAGGCGTTTGCAGAGGCTCACCTGAACCTGGGCCATGTCCTGAACGCACTCGGCCGGGATTCGGATGCCGCGGCAGCCTGGGAAAAGGCCCGCGAGCTCCGGCCGGATTTGAGGCGCTAGGTCAGACGAGCACCGTCCACGCCTGTGGGAAGATGAAAGTCGGCGCCGCGATACCCGTCGCGTTTCCGAATCACACACCAGCATGGCGATCGACAGTAAGAGCACATTTCTTGAAGAGCTTCGTTGGCGTGGTTTTCTGGAGGCTGTCACCAGCAACGATCTGGATGCCTATCTCAGCGAAGCCAAGCGCACCATCTATATAGGGTTTGACGCCACGGCCGACAGTCTGCACCTCGGCAGCCTGATTCCCGTAATGGCGCTGGCGCACGCCCAGCGGCACGGGCACCGTCCGCTCGTGCTGGTGGGCGGGGGGACAGGGCTGGTGGGCGATCCCAGCGGCAAGAGCGCGGAGCGCCAATTGCTGACCAGAGGGAAAACAGAGGAGAATGCGGCTGCAATTGGAGCACAGTTGAGCCGGTTCTTCGATCTTTCTTCCGGCGACAAGGGGCTCATACTAAACAACGCCGAGTGGCTGGCTCCCCTGAACCTGCTCGATTTCCTGCGGGACACAGGCAAATATTTTTCCGTGAATGAGATGATCCGCCGCGATTCCGTGCGGACCCGGCTGGAGGAGCGGGAACACGGTATCTCGTTTACCGAGTTCAGCTACATGCTGCTGCAAGCCTACGATTTCCTGTATCTGTTCCAGCGCCACGGCTGCACCATTCAGATGGGCGGCAGCGATCAATGGGGTAATATCCTTTCCGGCAAGGAGCTGATCCGGAGAGTTTTGGGAGAACGGGGAGAAGGGATTACCTTTCCGCTGCTGACCACCTCCACCGGCGGCAAGTTCGGGAAGACGGAAGAGGGCGCTGTCTGGCTGGATGCCAGGCGCACCAGCCCCTATCAGATGTATCAGTACTGGCTGCGAACGCCGGACGCGGATGCCATCCGTTTTCTAAAGCTTTTCACCTTTCTGGATCGCGCCCGAATCCAGGAAATTGAACAGGAGCTGCAGGCCGAGCCGGAGAAGCGCACCGCCCAACGGGTGCTGGCGGCGGAATGCACCGGCATCGTTCATGGAGCCGGCACGGTACGGGCGGTGGAAGCCGCCAGCCGGATCCTGTTCTCGGCATCGAATGAGGTACCGGAACGGGAGACGGTTGCGATGCTGGCGCGCGAGGTGCCAGTGACGGAGATCCCGCGCGCCGAACTTGAGTCCAAGGTCGGATTGGTGGAACTGATCCTGCGGGCACGGCTGGCCGAAAGTAAAGGAGCCGCCAGAAAATTAGTGGAAGCCGGCGGTTTTTACTTGAATAATGAGCGCGAGACGCAGCCGCAGAAGACCGTGTCGACAGAAGATCTCCGCTGGCCGGACGCGATTTTACTGCGGGCGGGGAAGAAGAGCTATCACCTGGTGGTGATCCGGTGATGCGCCCCGCCCAT
>DATLBY010000235.1:0-2899 GCA_035526665.1 Bryobacteraceae bacterium | reverse complement strand
CCAATTCAATGGCGATCGCCTCGCGTGGTTCGGAGGCTTGGGAGACGATTGTGTCCCCGGCTACTTCGCCGCAGGCGTGCAAGCCTATACCTCGAGCATCTCCAACATCTCTCCGAAAGTCTCGCTCGCGCTGGCCGCGGCGGGAATGGCGCATGATTTTTCCACTTTGAACGGACTCATGAAGAAGTACGTCCATCCGCTGTACGCGCTACGGGAGCGCACCAAGGGCTACGAAGTGGCCGCCATGAAGGCCGCCATGGAGATTCTGGGAATGCCCGCCGGTCCCGTGCGCCCGCCGCTGCAAAACTGCCGCGAAAAGGATATTGCGGATTTGCGCGAATTGATGAAGGAGTACGCGGGAATGTTGGATCAACGGGCGGCAGCCAGTTAGGAGGTCGGGGCCAGCGATGAAAATTACCAGCGTCCAGGCGTTCCTGCTTTCCTATCCCTTCGAGGCACCGATTCAGATGGCCTACTATGGCGGCGATCGCACCATCTTCAAACGGGACGCCATGGTCATCCGGGTGGAGACCGATAACGGATTAGTCGGCTACGCTCCGGGGCAGGCGAGCGAAGCTGCGAAGGCTGCCATCGACTCCACGGTCGGCCCTTTCCTAACCGGGCATGCGGTGGCGGATGTAGACGCCTTGCGCGTACTGTTCATGAAGATCCCCGGCGTCAATGAGCAGTTAGCCAAGGCTTACTCATCCGTCGAGATTGCCCTGTACGACATCGTCGGAAAGGCGAAGGGCCTGCCGGTTAGTGAACTCATCGGGGGGCGCATCCGGGATCGAATCCGCCTGTACGGGAGCGCCGGCATGTACATGCCGCCGGAAAAATATGCGGAGGAGGCGGCTGCCATCGCGGAGCTGGGTTTTCGCGCGTATAAGATGCGCCCCGCTTTGGGACCCGAGAAGGATCTGGAAACCGTCCGGTTGATGCGCGAAGCCACCGGAGGCGCGTTCGATTTGATGGTGGATGCGCACACCTGGTGGCGAATGGGCGACAAGAGCTACAGCCTCGATACGGTGGAGCAGCTTGCCAAGGAGTTTGGCGAATACGATATCGCCTGGCTGGAAGAGCCGATGCCCCCGGACGACCATGAGGCCTACCGGCGGCTGAAGGAAGCAAATTATGTGCCGCTGGCCAGCGGAGAACACGAGCCCGATGAACTCCGCTACATGGACCTGATTCTGACCAGCAGCGTGGATTACGTCCAGATGGACGTGGTCTGCCAGGGCGGCTATACAGTGGCGCGCCGGCTGCTGCCGGAGATCGCCAATAGCGGCCTGCGCTTTGCTTTTCATAGCTGGGGCACAGCGCTTGAAGTGGTTGCCGCCGCCCATCTGGGTGTCTGCTGGCCGGAAACCGTCGTGGAATGGCTGGAGTATCCGTGCTACTCCACGCTTTCCACCGCCGGGATGTACCCCTTCCCCCTGGCGGCGGAGATTCTAAAGGACCCTCTGCACATCGATACCGGCGATCTCATCCTCTCGAGAGAGCCCGGCCTTGGGGTGACCGTCAACGAGTCCATCATCGAGCGGTATCCGTGGATCCCGGGTCCATGGTCATCGTTTACGCTGCACTCTCCGAATGAGACGTGGGCAGTGACAGGAGATCACAGCGTCCGTTGGGCAGACAAATAAATCCCTGGATGACGGCCGGCGCGCTGGCCTGCGCCTCGGCCGGAGTACTTGCCTATGGCGCCAGGGGCAAGTCCTCTACGCTCTTCGGGCCTTCTGTATACCACGGCACGGCGGATCGGCCGTCGCTCGCGTTGACGTTCGATGACGGTCCCAGCCCCTCCACTCCACGGTTGCTGCAGATTCTCGAGATGCATCGCGTCCAGGCGACCTTTTTCCAGTGCGGCGCCAACGTTCGCAGAGACCCTGGATTGACTCGGGCGGTGGCCGCGTCAGGACACGAGATCGGCAATCACAGTAACACTCACCCACTGTTGTCGTTGCAGCCTCAAGAGTTTATTCAAGGTGAGCTGCAGGGGGCGCAGGATGCCATCCAAGCGGCTTCCGGCACTTTGCCATCGCTCTTCCGGGCTCCCTATGGTGTCCGCTGGTTCGGGCTGCGCGAAGTACAGAAGCGGCTCGGATTGCTCGGAGTGATGTGGACGGTGATCGGACTGGACTGGAAGCTCGGCGTCGCCGGGATATCGGATCGTATATTGAACGGCGCTCGTAACGGTGCGATCATCTGTTTACATGATGGGCGGGAACTGGCGGCGAACCCGGACGTCAGCAACACCATCGAGGCGCTGCGCTACGTGGTGCCGGAATTGTTGAGCCGGGGCTTTCAGTTTGAGACTGTAACGCAGATCCTATGTCCGAATCCCTCATCGACCGTGTAACCCGCGTCATTGCCGAGACACAGCATATCCCGGCGGCGGCAATTCTGCCGCAAAACACTTTTGAAGAGCTCAAAATCGATTCGCTTGACGGCATTAATATTCTCTTCGCTCTCGAAAACGAGTTCAACATCAGTATTCCCGATGAGCAGGCCAAAGGCATCCAATCGGTTCAGGACCTCACCGGCCGTCTGGCCAACCTACTGGATAAGCGCGGCGTGGATCGACCCGAGTGAAACGGAGAGTCGTTGTTACCGGCTTAGGCGTGATCTCTTCCGTCGGTCACAATGTACCCACTTTCTGGCGCGAGATTTCACACGGCCGTCCTGGCATTGGTCCCATGGAACTGGTGGACCGGACACAATTGCGCTGCCCCAATGCGGCTGAGGTGCGCGGCTTTCGCGCCACCGACCATTTCGAGGAAAAGCAAGCTGGTCTCATCGATCGCTTTTGCCAGTTCTCTTTAGTGGCGGCCCGGGAGGCGGCGCACGACGCCGGATTTACTCCCTCAGGACCGCGATGCGGAGTGGTCACTGGTTC
>DATLBY010000234.1:0-5122 GCA_035526665.1 Bryobacteraceae bacterium | reverse complement strand
CGCCAGCACTACTTTCTTTAGAGATGGTGGATGCGCAGGCTGTCACCACCAGCAAATGACGGCGATTGCGGTTGGCGTAGCGCGCGATCGGGCCGTGAAATACGACGAAAAGGCCGCGGCCGAACAACTCAAAATTCTGCGGGGTGAATGGCTCTCCGGACAGGATAACCTGCTGCAGCGGATCGACCCTCCGGCCGGCACCGTCATTACGGCTTTTACTCTTTTCTCGCTGGCCGCTTTAAACTATCCGCCTGATGCCAACACGGATGCAGTGGTTTGCAATATCGCTGCTCAGCAACACGCCGACGGGGGCTGGCACGGGGGAGGACTTGCCCGGGCTCCTATGAGCGATGGAGATATCGGGCGCACGGCCACGGCCATTCGGGCCATTCGAGCCTTCGGTTTTCCTGGACGCAAGGCTGAGTTCGATCACCGGATCGAGCGTGCCCGCAGGTGGCTCGAGGCAGCCGTCCCCCGCTACAATGAAGATCGTAATGCGCAGTTGCTCGGTCTGAAATGGGCGGATGCGGACCCATCCCTCATCAGAAAATTGGCCAGGGAACTCATGGCGGAGCAGCGCGCCGATGGAGGCTGGGCTCAGAACGCGCGACTGGAGAGCGATGCCTATGCTACCGGTCAGGTCTTGTACACACTCAATCAGGCAGCGGGCATCAGCGCTTCCGACGAAGCCTACCAGCGCGGCGTCAAATATCTATTGAAGACACAACTGCCGGACGGATCCTGGCACGTGAAAAGCCGGGCCGTAAAATTCCAGCCGTACTTCCAGAGCGGATTCCCCCATGACCATGACCAGTGGATTTCGGCGTCGGCTACCGCCTGGGCAACAGGGGCTCTAGCTCTCGCCTTGCCGGCGCGCTCGGGGATAAATTAGCCCGTGGGGCAGGGTCCCAACCTGCGGCCGATTATTAATCTGCCCTCCCCTCTGCCGCTCTTATGCATAGCGGTATTGCTCAGCGTTGCCGGCTTAGCCCCGGCACAGCAGCGCTACCGCAGCAGCGTCACCGTTTATGACCTCACCGCGCGTTCCACAACAGTCGTGTATCAGGCGGACGACGTCGTCGAAGCGCCTAACTGGTCGCGCGACGGTAAGTTCCTGCTGGTGAACACCGGCGGCAGTCTCTATCGTTTACCGTTAAACACCCACGGCGCCGTCCAGCTCGAAAAGATAGGGCCGGACGGCTATCGCTGCAACAACGATCACGACCTCTCCAGGGATGGCAAGCTCCTGGCGTTTTCGGCCTCCAGTACCGCTTCGCGCCAGTCTCAGGTCTATGTGGCGAATGCCGATGGCACAGCCGCCAAGCTAGTGGCGGCGGCCGCACCCAGCTACTTCCACGGCTGGTCCCCCGACAGTAAGTGGTTGGGCATCGTGGGCCAGCGTGATGGCAAGTTTGAACTGTTTCGCGTGCCCGCGGACGGCGGACCGGAGGAGCGGCTTACTTCCCAGGGCGGCTACGATGACGGTCCGGAATATACGCCCGATGGGAAATGGATCTACTTCAACTCAAATCGGTCGGGCGGCTGGGACATCTGGCGCATGCCGGCTACTGGAGCCGGACCCAACGATGCCAAAGCCGAGCAGGTTACCAAGGACGATTTCGAAGACTGGTTCCCGCATATTTCCCCTGACGGAAAACGAATGGTTTTTCTGGCGTTCCCCCACGGAACAACGAATCATGGATTGCGCATGAATGGCGTGGTGCTGCGAATGATGCCTACACCCGGCAATAAACTGCAACCAGCCAAGCCGGAGACTCTGACGACGTTTTTCGGAGGTCAGGGCTCCATCAATGTAAACTCCTGGTCGCCCGACTCAAAGAAATTTGCCTACGTCGTGTACCAGCCGTTGCCGCCCCAATAGAACCACCGCAAGCTGTTTTCCGCAGTTGCGAAAGCGCCACCCGGGTAGGTCAATAATCGCTCCTTTTATAGTTGCCCTGTGCCGCGTTGCTAAGATAGGAAAACACCCTCCCCTATGGCATTGCGCTTCTATAACACCCTGTCGCAACAGGTGGAAGAGTTCGCTCCGATGGACGGCAAGACAGTCCGTATGTACACCTGCGGCCCCACCGTCTACAATTTCGTCCACATCGGAAACCTCCGGACGTTCACATTTCAGGACATTTTAAGGCGCTGGCTGCAGGCTCGCGGATTCATTCTCAATCACGTCATGAACATTACGGACGTAGAGGACAAGATTATCCGCAGCGCGATGCAGCAGGGCAAATCCCTTCAGGAGTACACGGCCGTCTACGAGCAGGCGTTTTTGGACGACACGAAGCTGCTGCGCCTGCAGGATCCGGAGCAGTTGGCCCGCGCCACAGAACACATTCCTGAAATGGTGGATGCCATCGCGCAGTTGGCTGCCAAAGGCTACACCTACGATAGCGAGGGATCGACGTATTACCGCATTGCGAAATTTCCCGAGTATGGGAAGTTATCGCATAACGACTTTAGCGGAATCCGGGCAGGCGCGCGTGTCGATGTGGACGAATACGACAAGGCGGACGCGCGCGACTTCGTGTTGTGGAAGGCGAAGAAGAATGGCGAGCCCGCTTGGCCGGCGCCGATGGGCGAGGGGCGGCCGGGCTGGCATATCGAGTGCTCCGTAATGGCGATGAAGTATCTGGGCGAGACTCTGGACATTCACGCGGGTGGCATCGATCTCACATTTCCACACCATGAAAATGAGATCGCGCAAAGCGAGGCTCTCACCGGCAAACAGTTCGCGCGCTTCTGGCTTCATTCCGAGCACCTGATCGTGGAGGGGCAGAAAATGTCCAAATCCCTGGGCAATTTCTACACCCTTCGCGATCTGATTGAAAAAGATTTCCATCCCGAGGTAATCCGCTATCTTTTAGCTTCGGTGCCTTATCGCAAGAAACTGAATTTCACGCTGGATGGTTTGAAGGCGGCGGCCACCGCCATCGATCGGCTGCGGAACTATAAACTGCGACTTGATTCGGAAAATTTCGCGCAAGGTCAAAACGACGCGCTCCTCGGCCGGACGGCGCAGGCGTTGCGTCACTTCGACGAGAGCCTGGACGACGATCTGAATACCGCGGAGGCTCTGGCAGCCATCTTCGAATATGTGCGTGAAACCAATTCGAGCATGGACGCGGGAGAGTTTCGCGCAGCCAATGTACAGCCGGCCAGGGATTTGCTCGCTCGGTTCGATTCCATCATGGACGTGCTGAACCCTACGGTAAGTTCACATGAATTGGCAGACGCCGAGATCGAGGCGCGTATCGCCGAGCGCCTCCAAGCCAGGAAATCGAAGGATTTCAAACGATCGGATGAAATTCGCACAGAGCTTCTGGAACGCGGGGTGATCCTCGAGGACACCAAGGAAGGCATGCGCTGGAAGAGAAAATGAAGATCGAATCAAAAGCAGTACACGCCGGCGACCGGCGGAAACCCGGCACGCATATTCCTGTTACGACCCCAATCTATACCGCCACCAGCTATTTTTACGAGGACACCGAGCAGCTCGACCGGGTCTTCGGCCGTGAAGAGTCCGGCTACGCCTACGCGCGGTATGACAACCCGACCAATTCCTCGCTGGAGGAGCTGGCGGCTTCGCTGGAGAATGGCCACGGCGCTTTGGCCTGCGCTTCGGGGATGGCGGCGCTTCACATTGCGCTGCTGGCAGCTTTACTGGATCGCCGAAAGTCGATTGTGGCGGCGGGCGCGCTCTACGGGGCCACGGTCAGCCTCCTCACCAAGGTTTTAGAACCCTTTGGCGTCGAAGTTACCTTCGTCGATATTTGCGACTTGCCGGCAGTCGAAAAGGCAATTGCGGATCACAAGCCCGGCTGCCTTCTGATGGAAACGATCTCCAATCCATTGCTGCGGGTGGGAGCCTTGGATCGCATCGCCGAGCTGTGCAAGTCCGCGGGAGCGGCGCTGGTAGTGGACAACACCTTCGCAACTCCACTGCTGCTTCGGCCCCTGGAGTTTGGCGCGAATATAGTGGTCCACAGCGCCACGAAGTATTTAGCGGGTCACGGCGACGTGATGGGCGGCCTGGTCATCTCCGACGAGGAGCACTTGGAATCGATTCGGGCTCTCTCCCGAATTTATGGCCCTATCCTGGGCCCATTTGAAGCCTACCTGACCATGCGCGGGATAAAAACCTTCGCTCTCCGCGTGGAGCGGCAGTGCAGAAATGCGTGCCGGATTGCCTCTTGGCTGGCGGCCCATCCGGCAGTAGACCGGGTCAATTTCCCCTCCGATCCCAAGCATCCGGATGCGGCGGCCATTAAACGTCTTTTTCCGGCGGATCTGTTTGGTGCGATGGTCAGTTTTGAGTTGAAGGGAGCCGCCAAGCAGGAAGTCTTCGCCTGGATGGACAAACTGAAAATGGTGGTCCGGGCCACTTCGCTGGGAGATGTGCACTCCATGGTGCTGTATCCGTCCATGAGCTCCCATCGGGAGGTGTCCCCCAAGCAGCGGGAACGCATGGGGATTCGCGACAACCTGATCCGGCTGTCGGTCGGCATTGAGGCGGCTGAAGATATTATCGCGGACCTGGAACAGGCCTTTCAGTAGCGGGTCTGGTATACTAATTTCTTCATGCTAGTGCACGCCCCGCGCCATCCTCATCATCATCGGCACACATCGCCGCGACGGGCCCTGCTCTAGAATCAGTCTGGAAATTTCTAAAGCGATTTGTGAAGCCCGCCGCGTGAAAATGGCGGGCTTTTTTCTTGGAACTTATATGGATCTCGACTTCTCTAAACTCGATGGATTGGTTACGGCGGTCATTCAGGATCACGTCACGAACCGTGTGTTGATGGTTGGCTTCATGAATGAAGAGGCGTGGCAAAAAACTGTGGAAACCGGATTTGCCACCTTCTACAGCCGATCCCGGCAAAAGCTCTGGTTGAAGGGAGAATCTTCGGGACACCGGCTGGTGGTGAAGGAAATCTCGGCCGACTGTGATGTGGACGCTGTCCTCCTGAAGGTGGAAGCTATCGGACCCGGTGTCTGCCACAACGGTTATCAAAGCTGCTTCTACCGGTCGCTGAAAGAGGGTGAGTGGGTGGAAACGGAGCAGCCCGCCTACGATCCCAAAGCAGTCTACGGGAGCAAATCATGA
>DATLBY010000233.1:0-3750 GCA_035526665.1 Bryobacteraceae bacterium | reverse complement strand
AACGGGACATTCGTATCTGGCCTCCATCTCCTGCCATACACGGGTATGGAGATGAGCCGAGCTGGACCTGACAAACCGCACATGGCCCCTGAGGTTCGCGACCGCGTCCGGACGGCTGAGCAGAACCTGGTGCATGCTGGGGACCGCCGTGTACCAGGTGGCGCGGGACTCCGCCATCCAGCCCGCAAAGGACAGTGCATTGAAGGCCGGCGGGCAGTAGACCGACGATCCCGCCAGCAGGCTCGACAGCAGCGATCCGGCCAGGCCATGGATATGAAAAAGGGGCATGACGTTCAGGCCGATATCACCCGGACCAAGCCGCAGCGTTTTGGCGATCGCCTGCGCGGACGCGGCTAAATTCTCGTGTGTCAGACCGACGAGTTTAGGCCGCGCGGTCGTGCCGGAACTGTGGAGCAGGAGCGCGAACCGGCGCTCGGACTCGCGCGCTGCCAGGCTTTTGCCGATGCCTTCTCCGGAAAGGTCGAATGTCCCGGCTGGCTGTGCCGTATCCGGTGTGAGCCGCAGCAGCCCGATGCCCAAGCTTTTGGCCGCTTCCTCGGCGGCAGGACAGTAGCCGGGAATTGTCGCGAGCGCCGCCGCCTGTAAATCTTCCAGATAAAACTTGAATTCCGTAACCGAATACGCGGGATTGAGCGGGGCGAAAGCTGCCCCCGAAGAGATGGAAAGAAACGCGGATGCAAGTTCCGGTCCGTTCGGCAGCAGGACCGCTATGCAGTGATGCGGCCCGAACCCAAGCTGCTTTAATAACCGGCCAGTCCGTTCCACCTGGGCCGCCAAACCGCCGTAGGTAAGCGCCTGGCGGTTCGGCGCCAGCAAGGCGGTATCTCCGGGCAGACCCGCCGCCAAGTCCGAAAGCGTCATCCCGTGATCATAGCCTACTGTTTCTGGTCTATTTCTTTTTCCCGAAGTTTTCAATTTGGGTGATTAACCGGATCATTTTCCGGCTCTCAGTCGCAAAAGCTCCCATGACGCGGGTGTCGGATTTCACATCCCGCAGCACCGTAGCTCCCAGACTGACGTGGGCATTGCGGCCGATCGAAACACCATTGGCGATGGTTACATTTGGCCCGATCCAGGCGTTGTCCGCGATTTCGCAGTTCCCATTCACCACTGCCCCGTGCCCGATAATGGCGCGGCACCCGACAGTGACATTGTGCGAAATGAAAGATCCATTCCCGATGCGCGACTGCGGCCCGATACGGGTGAACTCGCGGAAAACACCGCGCGCGAGCACGGCGTTCGCGAAGATCTTAGCGTCAGCCTCGATCCTCAATCCGCCCGCATGAGCCATGTCCCGCATGGTGGCGCTGGACCGGTCTGACTGAAGGCCCTCTGCGCCTAGAACCGCGCCTGATTGCACCACCGAGCGGTCACCCAGGATTGTATGCTCCAGAATGGTGACGTTTTGTTCGACGACGGCATCCCGGCCGATCACGACGTTGAATTCCGGAACCCGGGTGCCGGGATGAACCCTTGCAGTGGGGTGGATGGAGGTCGGGAAATCGTCCCAGTAAAACGTCGTCGTGGCAGCTAGATGGTTGTGAATATCGACGAAACGTGTCCGGGGGGCTTCACACAGGGCCAATCCTACCGTGGCTGGAAGCCGGGACGCTAACTCCCGCGTTGTAATCACGCAGGTCACTTCGGGCATCCGCCCCACCTGCTCGGCAAAGCCCGGCGACTCCACAAACGTCAGCATTCCAGGCTTGGGATTTGAAAGGAACCCGAGGTTTGAGAACGAAGCATTGCGCGATACCGTCAACCCGAACGTCCAGCGGATTGCCTGTTCCAGATCGAACGCTTTTGGTCCAGGAACGGCGCCGCCGGCATCGTCAGGCGGCGTGATATCGACCACCAGGTTTTCACTGGCGCCGGAATTCAGATCGTCAAACCAACAGACAGATTCCTGGACCAGCAGCAGGCGTAGCAGGAACCGCCCCGCGCTCGCCGGCGCATGAATCAGCTGAAGCTGGCGGTGGATGGACCCCGCACGGATGTTCGCACTAAGCGCCGTTCTGTGCCCTTCAAACAGGATGGTGTCGCCGGAGATTGGATCCAGCCAATGGTAGGCAAGATTCACGGGATGAGGAGCAAGGCTGGCAATCGTCTCCTGGGAATCATTCTGCACCTCGATCATGACCTGGAGGCCCGAGCCCGCCGGCATACTGCGCATGCGCTCCACCGGCCGCAAAACGATCTGGCGAACGGCGGCCGCGGGCAGCGGCGGCATCACAAACATGCCGGAGGACCTCACGCGCGCTTCCAGCGTGCCGGACTGCGTCGCCAGTTGGGTGAGAACTTCGCCTAGGTTCACCTGCACGGGCGTTTTCACCGCCTCGTCGACGACCTCTTCATACAACTGCAGATAGGCCGCCACCGCGCCGTCCAGATGGGCGTTCTCCCGGATCCAGGAACTGACCACGCCAGCCTCTTCGGCGTTGTAGCTGAGCATTTCCCGGGCAATGGCGCCGGGGAGGGGCCGCTGTTGCAGGCAGCGCATCCCGAAATTCCAGTCGCGCAGGTCAGCCACATCGGAGAGTCTTACCAGGGGACCCAAGCCGCGCGTGTCGCATAAAATCACCGCACAGCCGGCCGCCATCGCCTCCAGCGCACAGCGCGCCTTGGCGAAGACCAGGTCATAGCGGGGGAGAACCTCTTCCGGCCGGTGGCTGGATGCCTGAACACCTTCGCCCAGGACATCCACGGGAATATCCAGCAGCGAGCAGGCTTGCCGGACCGGCTCCAGGTGCGTGCCGGCCGCGGCGTAGTTGCTGAAGATGAGTGCGCGCTTCACCTGGGCCGGCAAAGGATCGCGGCGTCTGAACCGCCTGGTATCCACGGCGTTGTGAATCAGCCGGATCTGCTCCGCTGGTATGGCGCATTCCTGAGCTAAGCGCTCGGCACAGTTTCGATCGACAGCCACATATCGCCGGATCTGGGGGGATTGGGGTGCGCTGTCGTACCAGGAGAACCGGTCATGACAGACGAAGATGGCGGGCACGCGTGTAAAATGCAGCATGGCCAGCGTTGTTTGCACGTGGTGATGTCCATGAATGACATCGGGGACTACGGCTACATCTTCCAGACGAGTGACCACCGCCACCCCACCCTCCCTCATTTCATCGGCAACGGGGCCGAGGTTGGGGCTGAACACAACCGGCTGATGTCCCTGCGCCGCAAGTGCGAGCGCCAGGTCGCGTGTGACCATCTCCGTCCCCGTGCGGCCGGCCAGCGTGAGGTTGGTAATCAGGATTTTCATCAAGCTGAGCGCACCGGGGTCTAAAACGAGAAAGGGTGGCCGGTATTCGACCACCCCTTCGCCGCGTTGATCAGAGTTGACCCTGGATTTGTGACTTCTTAGTCCCCTTCTAATCGGGGCAATTCGAGAATAACACAAAAAAAAACGGCGCTCCGGGGTCCAAGCCGGGAGCGCCAAGGAACTACAACTGGGTTTGTCTAACTACGGTTTGGGGTCAGTCGTTTGTTTCGGCTCAGTTGCCTGAGGGGTGGCGCCGCTATCGGTACTTGTCACTTTTTTCTTGGTTTTGGTAGAGGCGTCCTCGGCATGCTCGGCGTGCTCCGCGGTACTCTTCGTGGATGTACTGCTCGCCTTGGCGCTAGAAGTTGTGCCGCCGCGCTGCAACTCTTCGGCCATCCGCAGGTGTTCCTGAAGCGTGGGAAGAGTCTTGGCTGCGAATGCCTTTAGGTTCGTATCCATCCCGGTAGTGG
>DATLBY010000232.1:0-8822 GCA_035526665.1 Bryobacteraceae bacterium | reverse complement strand
CGCCAGATCCTGCAGGGCCAGCGCCTGTTTGACGGCCAGTTCTGGATCGACAAGCGCGATTTCTCGATTCTGCGGAGCGAAGGGCAGGCCGTGCCGCAGATCCGGAGCACCAAGCCCGAAAAGGAGAACCTGTTTCCCCATTTCACGACGATTCGCGCCAAGTTTGGTAATTTCTGGTTCCCCGTGCAGACCTACGCGGACGACACTCTGTATTTCACCGCCGGGCCACAGCGGATCCGGCTGACGATCCGTTACAGCCAGTACAAGCGCTACGGGGCCGAGTCAAAGATTGTGGTTCCGCCGGCGCCGTAACCCTACTGCAGCGCATACTCGCCTTTGATGGACGCTATGCTCTGGGTGGCGTTGGTACGGTATTCGGGGCCGAGATTTGAGACATCCTGATAGAGCTTGAGCGCTTCCGGGATATTCTTGAGCTTGTAGTTGGCCCAGGCCAGCGAGGTCAGAAGCCCGGCGGTCATGGAAGCATTCCCGGCGGCCAGTGGCAGCGTGGCGCGAATCTCCTTGTCGGCGGCCGCCCACCGTTCCAGGTGCATATAGGTATTTCCCGCCATCCAGTGGGTCTGGACCGTGATGGTTTCCTTTTGCTTGCTCCACTCGGCGTCCGTCATGCTGTCGGGCTTCGGTTTTCCGTTGATCAGGTCGAGCAGCATCGTGGAATAGGCGAGCACTTTATCGAGATTCCGCCGTTCCGCGAAATAGTTGGCCATGGCAAACAGAACCACATCCTCGCGGGTCTGATCCTTCACCAGAATGGATTCGGCGATCGCCAGGGCCCCTTTATCGTCACCGAGTTTGCGATAGGTGAGGAAGTTCAGGTACACGACCTTGTTCAGATGAATGGACTGCGGAAACATTCCGGCGAACTGGTCAAGCAATTCGAGCTTCTTATGGGCATCCTGCTCCTCCAAGGCACGGTTGAATAGGGCGGCTTCCTGGCGGGCCTTTGCCCTGGGGGACATCTGCGCCTGGGGGGAACCTGGCAGTGCCGTGGGAATCGGGTCACCCCCTTCGACGTAAGGCGAGCGCACGGTGGAGGTCGCAGTCACTGTTTCCACCAGATCTGTTTGCGTGAGAAATGCTAACCGGTCCTTCCATTTTTTGACCAGGTCCGGGTCCTTCTTTCCCTCCGCGGCCTCGATGTTCAGTTTTACGGCTTCCGTGTCTTCCGAATCGATGAGAAGCAGCTTTCCCCCGAATTGCAGAGCATCCTCGAATTTGCCGAGCTTTACACAGTTTGCCTGCATCTGGGAGTAGATGGCCGCCAGCGCCTCATACTTGGGAAACTGGGCCAGGAAGAGGCCCATGAGTGTCTGCTGTTTTTCGAGGTCGCTTTCCAAATCGACGAGTTCGAGAAACTGGCTCTCGGGAGTGACCGGTTGCGGGAGAAACTCTTTTTCCTGAGCGTTCAGGCGGTGAGCGAAAAAGATTGCCGCCAGCGCAATCAGAACGCCGAGTCTACGAGCGTCCAAGGAGCTTGATTTGCCGTTCACTTTCATAGAATCGTGCCGAAAGCCAGCGGCAGAGACGCAAGTCGGGACACGTCCACACCATACCGGCTAAGGCCAAGTGTAGTGGAAAAGTCTCGCCATATCAATATCTTACGGCTATTTCAGGAGGGAACTAAGGGTGTTTACTTAGTACCAGAGTGAACCGCATTACAAGTGGGGTTGCGGAACGGTTATTTGAAAATCCCCCAGATCTTATGAAAGACGCCTTGTTTGTGCTCCTCGGCGGCGGGGAAGTTGGGATCGTCTAAGCCGTTGTGCAAAAGCGTACATGAGGATCTTGGCGAAGTCCCGGCGATGAACAGTTCGGTCCTGGCCGGGCATTCCGGATTGGCCAGGAGCCCCGACTCGGTGCAGATACCGGCACGGGTAATTCCTTCCGGCGCCTCAAAGGCGTGGGCATCGCGGTATTCCCGATACTGATGGGCACGTTTCATGAACTCGGTCCAAATTGGAAGCGCCGATTTCGCGCCTTCCAGGTCGAGTTCGCGATTGTCATCATAGCCCACCCAGACCACGCACAACATCTCGCTGCTGAAACCGGCAAACCAGCCATCGCGTGAGGTCCCGGTTTTGCCGGCCGCGGGCAGGGTGAAGCCACGGGAGCGCACGGCGGCGCCGGTCCCGCTGCGCAACACTTCTTCCATTAAATTGACCATCAGGTAAGCCACCCTGGGGTCGAGGACCGGCTGGGCCTCTAGTTTATTAGCGAACACAATCTGATTTTTGCGATCGCGAATAGAGTTGATGGAAGTGCGCTTCACGTAAGCGCCCTTGTTCGAGAAGATGGTATAGGCATTGGCGATCTCGAGCGGAGTCGTCTCATAAGCTCCCAGCGCCAGGGACGGAGTAGGCTGCATGTTGGACTCTATGCCGGCACGATGCGCCAGATCCGCCACGGATTTGTAACCCACCTTTTCAGCGAGTTTGACAGCGGGGATGTTCATCGACTTGGCCAAGGCCTGCCGGACAGTGACCCCGCCATGAAACTCGTCATGAAAGTTTCCGGGCTCATAGGGCCGTCCGTTAAACCAGAATGTAGTGGGCGCGTCCAGCAAAGGGGTTGCAGCCGTAATGATTTCGCGCTTACCGCCGGCCAACGCGGTGCTGAGTGCGGCGGCATACACGAAGGGTTTGAAGGACGATCCAGGCTGCCGCTTGGCGAGAGAGTGATTGAGCTGGCTCTGCCCGTAGCTCCGGCCTCCGACGAGAGCCTTCAGCGCGCCGGTATGCGGATCGATGGCGATGAGGGCCACCTGCGGCAATGCGTCCACCTTTCCTTTTGCCTTTTTCTTCTTGCGTATCAGGGCGTCGACCTCCTGCATACCGAGATTTACGGCAGCCACCGCATCCCGCTGCAGGTTGAGATCGAGGGTGGTGTAGACGTGGAAGTTGTTTGCCGCAAAGTCCCTGTCCTGCAGCCGGGTCTGCAGTTCGTCATTGATCAGATCGACGTAGTAGGGGGCATCGGTGGATTCCGTTTCTCCCGGGCTTAGCGCGATGGGGGTCTTGAGGGCTTGAGCGTACTGATCCGCCGTAATGAATTTGTTGTTGTGCGTCAGCGTGAGCACCAGATCGCGACGGCCCCGTACGCGCTCAGGATAACGGAACGGATTGTAATAGCCGGGCCGCTGGATGATACCGACGAGCATGGCCGATTCGGGCAGAGTTAGCTTGGAAACCTCTTTCCCAAAGTAGCTGCGGGCCGCCTGTCCGAAGCCATGAATGCTGAAGCTGCCGCGGCGCCCGAGGTAGACCTCGTTGGCATAGAACTCCAGGATCTGTTCCTTGGTGAAGCGCCGTTCCAGCTCCGCGGTCAGCAGGATTTCGGCGAGCTTTCGCTTGAAGGTCTTTTCCTGGTCCAGAAAAAAGCTACGGGCCAACTGCATGGTGAGAGTAGATGCGCCCTGCTCACGCCGGCCCTCGCGGATATCCACGTATGCAGCCTTGGCGATGCGGAAGATGTCGAGTCCCCCATGCTGGAAGAACCGCTTGTCCTCGGTGGCGATCATCGCGTGAATCAGGTGGGGAGGAAGATCGGCATAGGGGACGGGGCGCCTTTTCTCGCGGCTGGTGTCGAGCAGATTGGTAATCAGTTCCGGCTCCAGCGAATATTGCGCGCTGTCGGAGTTGTGGGTACGGGAGACGATGCGCGTCACCTTGCCGGCGGCAAACTGGATGACCGCAGTCTGCGGCTCGTAATAGGAATCCGGGCCAGTGGTGACGGTCAGGCTTCCGGGCGCCATCTGGAAGGTTCCGATGCGTCCACCGGGCTTACCGTCATACCCCGTCCGGTGCAGTTGAGCCACAATCTCATTCGGGTTAAAGGGATCTCCGACGGCAAGGGTTCTGGGGGCAGCGTAGATCATCGTGCCGGTCTGAGCGATGCCGTTACCCAGTCTTTCCTGGATGAGGAGGGCATATTTGAGATAAAAGTACAGGAATCCGACGACACCGACGGCGAGGAGGGCGGCCAGCGACAGCAGAATCGGGTGGGGGAAACGAGGGCGAGCTGGTTTTGCCGGAGCTTGCTCCGTACTTACCGGAGGCTGATCGGGCGGAGGATCCGTCACCGCAGGTTCGCTGGTCAGCAGGTCTTTCATTGATGTGGTGGCATCCTCGATACGAGTTGATGTCCCTGATGTGACGCGCACGGATGCGAGGCGTTTCCAAAGTTTGTGCGACTGTGTGTTTTGTTGAAGATGGCTAAGAAAGCCCGGCAAGCCCCGGGACGCCGCCTAGACTCTTGGCGGACCGGACCGCACGGACTATCGCGGCGGCGACGGCTTCGGCCGCAGCAACACCGATGGCATTCACATCGGCCTTTTCCCTGCCCGCCGAAAGCGCCACCACAAGATCGCCATCCCCAGTGGTGTTGACGGGCGAAATGGTGCGAACCATGCCATGCTGCGCCATCTGCGCCACTTTGGTCGCCTGCACTTTGCTGAGCGCGGCATTGGTCGCTACCGCGACCAGCGTCGTGTTGGTCTGAAATCCCGCCCGGGCACCGCGTTTTAGGGCGAGGGCGCTGTTCACAAAGCTCTTCGAGCCAGGCGCGGTGCGGGCGCCGGCCAGGATCGCGCCGGTTGCCGGATCCAGAATGTCACCCACGGCGTTCACGGCCGCCAAGGCGGACACCCTGACGGCGGCGTAGGGGCCTTCCAGTGCGACCGTAAAGCTTCCGATCCCGCCCTTCATCGCCTGTTTCATGCCGAGCACCTTGCCCACGGTAGCGCCGGTGCCTGCGCCCACGCACCCCTCGGCTACCGCATCGGTACTGGCCGCAGCGGCAGCGGCCGCTCCCATTTCGCGCGTGGGGCGCGCCGTGGCCTTCCCGATTCCAAGGTCGTAGAGAATGGCGCCGGGAACCAGTGGAATCCGTGCGTAACCGGTGTCGTAGCCGATGCCTTTCTGCTCCAGATACCGGCGCACGCCGGACACAGCCTCCAGCCCGAAGGCGCTGCCGCCGGCGAAAACCAGGCCGTGAATCTGCCCGGTGAGGTGGAGGGGATTCATCAGATCGAACTCCTCGGTGCCGGTCGCCGATCCCCGGATGTCGCAGCCCGCCACCGCGCCGGCTTCGCAAAGGATGACGCTACAGCCGGTCAATCCCTCGAAATCGGAGGCATGGCCGACACGGATTCCGGGTATATCGGTGAGTCCCTTCATGCGAAGTCCGAGTGATGCGGAGATCGGTATGTTAGCATCTAGAGCGAGGCAGCCTCGACTTTGCTCGACTTCCTGAAACGGCCCCTACTTTCACTCCAGGAGTTCTATTCGCTCAGCGGCCGGGCGATCCAGAACGTAGCACGGACGCCTCATTATACCGACGATATCGTGCTCCAGATGGACATAATCGGCGTGGGAAGCCTGCCAATTGTGATCCTGGTGGGATTCTTTAGCGGCGCCGTAATGGCGTTGCAGATGTCGCGCGCGCTGGCAACCTACGGGGCCACGGGCCAGGTAGGGCAAATTGTCGCGATCACGCTGGTGCGTGAAATGGGCCCGGTCCTTACGGCGCTGCTGGTGGCGGGGCGGGTGGCTTCGGGAATCGCCAGCGAACTCGGATCCATGAAGGTGACCGAGCAGATCGATGCCATGCGCGCGCTGGGAACCGACCCGGTGAAGAAACTGGTGACACCGCGCCTGATCGCGACGGCGGTCATGCTGCCGCTGCTGACGATCATCGCGGATTTCGTTGGCTTGATTGGAGGCTTTCTGATCGCCTTCTTCACCTTGAACCTCACCTATAACCAGTACTGGGACACCGCTTACCGTTCGCTCGAATATAACGATGTAGCGCAGGGGCTTTTGAAACCTTTTGTGTTCGCGTTAATCATTTCATTGGTAGGTTGTTTTTACGGAATGCGAACCACAGGCGGGACCCAGGGAGTGGGGCGCGCTACCACTCAGGCGGTGGTGGCGGCGTCGGTCTGGATCTTTATTTTCACGTTTTTCATTACGCGCATCTTCGTTTGACCTGTAGCCGGCATGACGGAACACGTAAGCGGTTCGATCCTCCGGTTTGAAGATGTCTCGCTATTCTTCGATGAGGAGCCCGCACTGGATCATGTGTCGTTCGATCTGCAAGCCGGCGAGACACGCATCATCTTCGGGGCGGCGGGAAGCGGGAAATCGGTGCTGCTAAAGACGGCGCTGGGGCTATTGAAGCCCGACTCCGGCAAGATCTTTCTGTTCGGCGAGGATGTCACCACTTTTAAAGAGGACGATCTGTATTCTATCCGGGGCAAGATCGGCGTGCTGTTCCAGGAGGGCGGACTTTTCGATTCCTTCAATATTGAAGAGAACGTGAGTTATCCTCTGATCAACTCGGCCGGAAGGCCTACGAGATACACGGAACAAGAGGCGGCGAAGGTCCATGAAGCGCTCCGGTTCGTCGAACTCGAGCACACGCTGGAGAAGTTTCCCAGCGAATTGTCAGGCGGGATGCGCCGCCGCGTGGGGATCGCGCGAGCCGCCGTTACGCAGCCGCCGCTGATGCTGTACGACTCGCCGACGGCCGGGCTGGACCCGATCACTGCAAACACCATCATCGCGCTGATTGTGAAGGCGCGGGACACCAGCAACACCACCTCGGCTATTGTGACTCATCGCTACCAGGACGGGCACCTGATTGCTAATTTTCGCTACAATCCCCAAAGCGGGCAACTGGAGCCCGCTGGGCGCGAAGCAGCGGGAATCCATGAACGCACCAAGTTCATGGTGTTCCAAAGGGGCCGGCTGGTTTTCGAAGGAACCGAAGAAGAGCTGGAAGAACAGAGTGACGAGTACGTCTCAAGATTTAAATGGAGAAAGAATTGATGACTAGCTTATGCCGTCCGCACAAAAAGTAAGTTGGGCTCAACTGCGCGTCGGGGTGATGGCGGTGGTCGCCATGATCATCCTGGGAGTCCTGATATTTCTTCTCACGGGATCCAAGAAGCTGTTTGCCAAGCATGAAACCATCTATACATACCTGGGGGATTCGGCGGCTCTGGCAAAGGGCGCCCCCGTCCGGCTAAACGGAATCGCCGTCGGCAGCGTGAAGGAGATCAGCCTGTCGGGAGAGCGTAACCCGAGGCGGATCATTAAACTGAAGCTGGAAGTGGACCGCGAGATGCTGCAGGAGATCCCGGTGGACTCCATAGCTTCCATCGCCGCCGAAAATTTACTGGGCACCAAGTACATCAATATCAAGAAGGGTCTCAGCGGCGTGCCTGTGCAGCCGGGCGCGGAGGTCCAGAGCCTGAATACGGCCGGCTTTGACGACGTAGTGGCCGAGGGCTATGCGACGCTTACATCGCTGAAGACGATCGTCGAGCGGGTGGACGCCATAGTGGGCTTGATTGAGGCGGGCAAGGGCAGTATCGGGAAGCTGTTGGTGGATGAGGAGCTGTACAACAAAGTCTTAGCCATCGTGAATGAGGGTCAGAAGGTCACCAGCGCCTTGAATTCCTCCAAGGGCACCATCGGGAAGCTGCTGAACGACGACACCCTGTACCGGGACGTGCGCGGATCCCTCGCGCGGCTGGATACGATGATGGACGACTTGCAGCAGGGCAAGGGGACGGCCGGCAAGCTGCTGAAGGATGAGGCCCTGTACAGCGAGACCCGGCAGACGCTGGCGGATTTGCGTAAGACGATCGACCAGGTGAACTCCGGGAAAGGAACGGTGGGTAAGCTGCTGAACAGCGACGAGCTGCACAACCAGCTGACCGGGTCGCTGGCCAAAATGGATCTGATGATCGACAAGCTGAACGCCGGCCAAGGGACCATTGGGCAGCTCCTGGTGAACCCGCAGCTCTACGACACGATGAACGGCGCGACGCGCGAGCTGCAGTCGCTATTCAAAGATATCCGCGCGAACCCGAAGAAGTTTTTACGGATCAAACTGGCCATCTTTTGAGGCAACTGATCGTCAACGCGGACGATTTTGGCTTCACCCGGGATGTGAATCAGGGAATTGTCCAGGCCTACCGCAAGGGCATTCTGACCGCAACTACGTTGATGGCGAATGGCGATGCGTTTGACGATGCAGTGGAGCTGGCGCGCGCGAACGCGGACCTGGATATCGGCTGCCACTTGGTACTGATCGGCGGCCGGTCGCTGGCTTCGGGTGAGCGGCTGCCGGAAGGAATCCGCCAACTGGCGACGGCCGTCATGCTACGGCGCTTGCATCCGTACGAGGAACTGCGGCCCCAAGTGGAGCGCATCCTCTCCACCGGCATTCGGCCTACGCACCTGGATTCACACAAACATACGCATTTGCTGCCGCGCGTGCTGGATGCGGTCTGCCGGATATCGGAGGAGTTTGGGATCCCGTGGATCCGGCGCCCCTTCGATTTCCCAATCTCTGGGCGGACACACGGAGTGCCGGTCACCCAGCGGTTGGTAAACCACTCCATGCGGTCGGTACGCGGCAGTCTCCAGCAGACGCTGCAGCGTCATGGCTGCCGGATGACCGATCATTTTGCTGGATTCCAGTTCACCGGCCGGTTTCGCGCCCAGGAACTGCTGCTGCTGTTCCCGGCTCTGCCGGAAGGCACCACGGAATTCATGTGCCATCCGGGGGTGTGCACGGACGAGCTGCGAGCTGCGCCGACGCGTCTGAAGGAAAGCCGGGAAGAGGAATTGCGGGCACTCACCGACCCCGCAGTGCGCGACCTGCTGCAGCGCGAAGGAGTGCAGCTCACCAGTTTCCGGCAACTGCCGTAGACGCGGCGCCACTCTACCAGACAAAGTACTTGCCAATCCAGCGGCATTGGAGTATGCTTTGCTCATGGCACAGGCTCGGAG
>DATLBY010000231.1:0-4245 GCA_035526665.1 Bryobacteraceae bacterium | reverse complement strand
CCGAAGAATTTCGCGATCGTGCGCGGCGAGCTCTCAACCACCAAACACATCGTGCTTTCACTTGACTGACGTTTTGGCCGCGGCAATGTCGGCCAGCAGTTGCTTGGTCACCTTGTCGGCTACATCGGCACTGGCCCCGCGAAACTTCGCCCCGAGACTCTCCTGCGTGGTGGACCAGATGACGTCGCCTTCCTTGCCCACCAGGCGCACCGCTGCAACGGCCTCATGTTTCCGCTCGGCCGTATGCGTAGCCTCATGCTCGCCGATGGACACCGAGGGTCTTCGGGAAATGGCGTTTGCTCCGCCGAGCGAGGCACGCGCATTGATGCTATCGCTAGAATCGAATTTGTCGGTAAACACCAGATCTTCCGCCGAACCGCGCAATGTGGCATCCGCCCGTTCCGCATTCTCAGTGATGATGAAGAGCTTGGTCGCCTGCAGCGCATTGATGATCATGTCGCGAATCTGAATGGCGGAGATGCCGCCGGAGAGCTGACCAACAAAGATCCGCCGGGTGTGTAAAAGGGGATGCGATTCCTGGGCACAGGAGCACACTGCCGCGAGAAGCCCTAGAATCGCCAGCCGCATGCTTCAGCCCTTACCCGCCTTCCGCGCTTCATCGTCTTGAAACTGGACTTTGCGTCCCGTCCGTGCTTCGAGGCTGACCAGCAGGGATCGTATTTTGTCCTTGGGAATGCGGAAGACCATGGCCTGCTGCCCGCCCTGTTCATCCTGATATCCGATGGTGAGGAAGTGCTGGCGCTGCTTGGTGAGAATAAACATGGGCGAGACCAGCACGGCCATGACGTAGCGGCGATCGGCTTTCATTCCATACTCGATCAGGTTGATCTTCCCGTACGGAACCAGGACATCCTGCGATTTCACGCGGAAGGAAAAGTACTTATCGTCCGTGGTACGGATCCGGCCATCGGCCTTCGCCTCCAAAGCCGCAACGGTCCCCCCTACGTATTCCGCCTTACCGCCGTCCGCATCGGCTGCAATGCGGCCAAGGAGGATCGCAAAACTACCGAACGTCACCACGGCGACCGCAAGGCTTTTCATATGAGGATAGTTGGCGCACTCCGAAAAACTCTCAAGACGACTTCAGTGATTCCTCTTCCCTCATCTTTTGCCCCTACGCATCGCCGCCATGTAAAAACCTATAATCTACGCATGCGTTACATATTGACCGGTTCGCTGCTCGCCACCGTCGCGTGGTCTCAGAGTCCAGCCGAGAATCCGCAACTCGCCAGCGCGAAGGCTTATTACGTCATGGTCAGAAGCAATGTGCTGAAGTCCGCCGATAAAATGCCGGAAGACAAATGGGGATTCCGGCCTGTGGATGAGGTAAAAAGCTACGGCCAGATGCTGGCCCACATCGCTGACGCTCAGTTCTATGTCTGCGGCGTGGCTAAGTTGGGCGATTCGAGCAAGACAGGCAACAGAAGCGTGGAGAAGACGGCCACAACAAAGGCCGAAATTGTGAAATGGCTAAATGAGGGTTTTGCCTATTGCGATAGCCTCTACTCGGAGTTGACCGATACGAGTTCTGCCGCCATGGTGAACTTTTTCGGCCAGCAGCGTACAAAACTGTCGGTGCTGGCGTTCAACACCGCTCACGTTTATGAGCATTACGGCAATCTTGTCACATACATGCGAATGAACAAGATTGTTCCGCCCACAAGCGAACCGCCCCCGGCCGCTCCACCCGCCGTGAAATAGAGAGAACCAGGATATCGATGGCGTACCAGCGTCCAGCCGGGTCAGATGCCGCGCGACAATGGAGGTGTGCTCTTCCAGAAAGATCCCAAGCTCCAGCCGGAGGCAGCGCCCACCCCGGAACATCTACCTCCGGATGTGATCATCAGCCCGGACACCCGGCGGGCCGAACGCATTCCTCCAGGCAATCGAGGACCAGGAAATGGCCGGTTCTGGACGCCGGCGGGCCTCCCAGGATCGATCCGGCAACGTGGCGCCTGCGCCTGCAAGGACTGGTGCATAGCCCGGTGGAGTGGAACTGGGACGAGCTGCAGAATCTGCCGCGCGTGAAAGTGTTCGCGGATTTCCACTGCGTGACCCGCTGGTCGCGGCTGGGCAACACCTGGGAGGGCGTCTCTACGCGCGAGCTGCTGTCTCAGGCGGGCGGCGTGCTGCCGGACGCCCAGTATGTTCTCGCCTACGGGCACGATTTCGGGTGGACGACCAACCTGCCGCTGAAGGAGTTTTTAGCCGAGGACGCGCTGGTAGCATTCCTGCACGATGGGGAACCGATCAGCCTGGAGCACGGCGGTCCGGTGCGCCTGATTGTGCCGCGGCTTTACGCCTGGAAATCGGCCAAGTGGCTTGCGGGAATCGACTTCCTGGCAGAGGATCGCGCGGGCTTCTGGGAGCGGAACGGCTACCACATGCACGGCGACCCGTGGACCGAAGAACGCTTTGGTTACTGAGCCGGACGCGCGTTCCTAGGAACGAAGGAGCCGGAGGCCGAACAAGAACCATCCGCACGTGACCATGCCGAGGGCAAGCGCGGCCAGCCCCAGGTTCCGTTTGCCCTTCAGCCCGTACCACATATAAATACCGCTGAGCACCATCACGGTCAGACCCAATGCAAGGGCGTCCATCGACAGCGCCCAAATCGTGGTGAGCATCCAGTCGCGTTGATTTCTGGTGTCGCCCACCCGGACACCGGTGAATGTATGCAAGACTCGCATGACGCCCCAGGCATTAATTTCCGTGCGCTCCACCTTCGCAATATCCTGATGCAGGTCGGCCTTCACGGCAAAGCTCTGTCCGGGCCGGCCAACCTGAAAATCGAGACGGCCGGGATCCTTTGGCGCATTTCCCCACTGGATCTCGCCCGCGATTCCGAGTTGCCGCATCACATCGCGCGCCTGCACCACATCGTCGCCGGGCGGCGGATGCTGTATCTGGCGCTGGTAGCTGGAGACCTTCCGAGTCGGCCAAAACTCCGCAAATTTCCAGGAGGAGTGGTTGAGAAGCAGACCGGTAAACGCGAACAGCCAGATGAAAAACAGAAAATACAGACCAAGGTAGAAGTGCAGTTTCCTGTTCCACACCTGGAAAAGGTCCGCCGCTTGCTGCGATCGCGTTTTCGAGGGAGCTATTTTTTCAGTGGCTAATGGCATAGACGATTCCAAAAAAAGAAAGTACGCCGGCGGCGAGCAGGCTCAATCCGGCCCGCCGCTCGGCCTTCAGTGCGGTCCAAAGATAGATGCCGCTGACGGAGACGAAGAGGAACAGGTACGCGGTTGCGTCCGCCAGCCATCGCCAGACGCCCATAAATGGCGTGTTGCCCCGGATGTTCACATTGTGCGGGCCGGGCATTCTGTGCAGATACACCATCGCGTCGGCCAAGCCGGTGTTTCTTTCGGAAATCGCAGCCGTTCCGGCCGCGAGATTCAGCTCCGCGGTGGTCTCATGTCCTGGAACGCTGACGGGAATGACGAGGCGATGCTCTTTTGCAATGCGGCGAATGAACCCGACCTCGCCGTGTATTCCCAACTGGTCCAGCACCTGCCGGACGCCATCCAACTGTTCCCGCCCGTTCCACCGCTCGAGATCGGCCGGGAAGGAGACATTGTTAACCAGCCGTTGTGTCCCGGGCGGCGACACTCCGGGAATCCAGGCATGCACCAGAAAAAAGACGCTGATGGCAAATACCAGAACGAAGGGACTGATGAACAATCCAAGATAGAGATGCAGATCGCGGGTAATAATGTAGAAACGCTTCATCGTAATTGACTTTCCATTTGCCTCCCGGCATGTTCAGTGATGAGGTACTATGACGGCGGTTCAGTTCCGAGGATGGCTTCGGCTTCGATCTCCACCAGCATCGCCGGGTCGATCAAGCGCGCGACCTGCACCATCGCCGTGGCGGGCCGGATGGCGCCGAACACCTCGCCATGGGCGCGTCCGATCGCTTCCCACTGCGAGATGTCGGTGACGTAGATCCGGGTCCGGACGACGTCGGCCAGCGTCGCCCCCGCCTGCTCGAGCGCCCACTC
This sequence comes from Bryobacteraceae bacterium, assembly GCA_035526665.1. Taxonomy (GTDB): domain Bacteria; phylum Acidobacteriota; class Terriglobia; order Bryobacterales; family Bryobacteraceae; genus DATLBY01. The sequence goes on along the minus strand of DATLBY010000231.1, from coordinate 220 downwards.
GATGTTGCGCAACGTCTGCACCGCCTGTGCGTAGGGATCGCCTGGCCCGACGATCGCGCCATCGGCGCTCGTGGCCGTGGTGCCCGAGATGTGCACGTGCGGGCCCACTCGCACCGCACGCGAGTAGCCGACGATCGGTTCCCAGGCCTGTCCGCTCGAGATGTTGGTGCGCACGCGGCATCGTAGCTCGCGCGTTGACAGGACGCAGACAGTCGGGGCA
>DATLBY010000230.1:0-2587 GCA_035526665.1 Bryobacteraceae bacterium | reverse complement strand
GGAGCCTTTCAGCCGCTCCTGGTGGATAAACTGCATCTCAGCCTGAAACAGGCGGGCATTCTCGGCGGGCTTCTGATCTTCTTCTCATCGGTAATGCAGCCGGCCTACGGCTATCTTTCCGACCGGTTTCACACCCGGATGTTCTCGGCGCTGGCCCCGGCCATGGCGGGCATCTTCATTTCTCTACTTGTAGTTGCGCCAACTTACGGATGGCTGTTAGTAATGGCTGCCTTGGGTGGGGCAGGGATTGCCTCGTTTCATCCCCAAGCCTCTGCCTGGGCCACGGCCGGCATCGAGGCAAATAAGGGCCGCTGGATGGCAATCTTTATCAGCGCCGGAACCTTGGGGATGGCGTTCGGACCCACCTACTTTTCGACTATCGTCGCGGTCTTAGGCGCCACGCAGGCCCGGTGGGCGGCGGTACCCGGAGTACTCACGACGATCGCTTTGCTTATGTTCCTTCCGATGGCGCCGGCGCCGGAGCCGCACCTGCGCAATCGGGTCAACTGGGCGGTGTTGCGATCGGTCTGGAAACCGCTCACCGTTTTATATTTTTTGGTATTTATTCGCTCTATTATCCAGATTACGTTCGCCCAGTTTCTTCCTCTCTACCTGCATCAGGAGCGGGGATTCAGTATCACGGATGCGAACTACGCTCTGTCGTTGTATCTGACCTTTGGCGCCTTGGGCGGATTTGCCGGCGGGCATCTGGCGGATCGCTTCGGGGGGCGCCGCATCATCATGATTTCGATGATTGGCTGTGTTCCTTTTCTCGCTCTTTTCTTCCTGGGTCAAGGCATTGCCGCCATGGCGGGGCTGGCCGGAGGCGGACTACTGCTGCTGTTCACCATCCCCGTGAATGTCGTGATGGCCCAGGAATTGGCGCCCGGGCAGGCCGGTACCGTGTCCGCCCTCATGATGGGATTTGCCTGGGGGATGGCGGGCTTGCTTTTCGTTCCCTTAACGGGTTTTCTGTCCGATACCTGGTCGCTGCACTCGACGCTCTCGGCGCTGCTGGTATTTCCGCTGATCGGTTTCTTTCTTACGTTCGGCTTGAAGAAGTCCAACATCGCATGACGGATCGTCCCAAGGCCGTCTGCCTCCTGAGCGGAGGGCTCGATTCCTCCACCTGTCTGGCGCTGGCGCTGCAGGAAGGCTTCGAAGTGTATGCCCTGTCCTTCGATTACGGACAGCGGCATAAGGTGGAACTGGAAGCGGCTGCCCGGGTTGCGCGGAGTCTTGGGGCATCCCGCCATGTGGTGGTCCAGTTCGACCTGCGGGTCTTCGGGGGATCTGCGCTAACGGCTGATATCGCTGTGCCGAAAGGCCGGAGCGCGGAGGAGATGGAGGAGGAAATTCCCGTCACTTACGTGCCTGCCCGCAACACCGTGTTTCTTTCCTTCGCGCTGGCTTGGGCCGAAACGCTGGGAGCTTCCGACATTTTCATCGGCGTGAATGCCATTGACTATTCCGGATATCCGGACTGCCGTCCGGAGTTTATCGACGCTTTCGAGCAGATGGCAAATCTGGCCACCAAGGCGGGAGTCGAAGGCGCGACCAGCATCAATATCCACACTCCGTTAATCGCGCTTTCCAAGGCGGAGATCGTCCAACTGGCCGATAGCGCCGGCGTGGATTTTTCCCTCACGCATAGCTGTTATGATCCGGATGAGAGCGGCCGGGCTTGCGGTATGTGTGACTCCTGCCTGCTCCGGCGCAAGGGCTTTTCCGATGCCGGCATCGCCGACCCCCTGAGCTATCGCGCATGAAGATCGCAGAGATTTTCTATTCCGTGCAAGGCGAAGGGATGCTCGCCGGCGTGCCTTCGGTATTTGTCCGTACCAGCGGCTGCAACCTGCGGTGTACCTGGTGCGACACCCCGTATGCCTCATGGAATCCCGAGGGCACCGAGATGCCGATGGGCGGCATCCTCTCAGACGTCCGGCGGCATTGGGCGAGCCATGTGGTGGTTACTGGCGGCGAACCCATGATTGCCTCCGATATCGTGCTTCTCACCCAGGGACTGCGGCGGATCGAACAGCATATTACGATCGAAACGGCCGGCACTGTGTTTGCAGCGGTCGAATGCGACCTGATGAGCATTAGTCCTAAATTGAGCAACTCGACGCCGCACGAGCGCGAGGAAGGCCGCTGGGCCGCGCAGCATGAGCGGCTTAGGTATCAGCCGAAGGTGCTCCGCAAGCTGATCAAAAAATATCCCTACCAGTTGAAGTTCGTCATTATGGATCCCGCCGACATGGGTGAAGTGAAGGCGATTGTAGAGGATATCGGAGCGGATAAAGGGCGGGTAATTCTGATGCCGGAGGGCAGGGATCCCGGGACGCTGCGCTCGCGCGCCCAATGGCTGGTGGAGGTCTGCAAAAACCAGGGGTACAGGTACGGAGCGCGGCTGCATATCGACATCTTTGGAGACCGCCGGGGCGTGTAGGGCTGCGAACGCGCCGGCAGTCCTAAATGGCGGTAAACGTCCACCCATTGCCGTGCGTCATTCACTAGAGTAAGCTCGTGGAGGCAGAGGCTCTATGACGATTCGGGTAAAAACTCTCGGACTGGGTTGCCTTTTCGG
>DATLBY010000229.1:0-17229 GCA_035526665.1 Bryobacteraceae bacterium | reverse complement strand
GTGCCCTTCGCACCGCCGCGGATCCTGCACTTCAATTATGTATACGAGCTGCCGGTCGGCAAGGGACGTCATTTCGCCAGCCGCATGCCGGCAGTGGCGGAAGCGGTCCTGGGCGGCTGGACGATCTCGGGTCTGAGCACGTGGCAGTCCGGCTACGGGCTGACGCCCACATCACCAGGGCAGAGTCCTACGGGCGCCACGGCGAACCGCGCCAACCGGGTGGCGGATGGCCGGCTGGATCATGGCGGCAAATCGCGCAGTGAAAACGCGGCTCGCTGGCTGGATACGGCCGCGTTCCAAGTGCCCGCCTTCATTAACCCGGGCGTGCCTCAGCCTGTGCGGCAGTTCGGCAGCTCAGGTATCGGCGTGATTCCCGGACCGAACTTCTTCAACTATGATATGAGCGTGAGCAAGCAATTCGCAGTGCACGAACGGTCGCGGCTCATTCTACGCGGCGAGATGTTGAACCCGTTCAACATCCCCATGCTGGGAATTCCGGACCTGGATGCCTCCAGCGCCACGTTCGGCGTCATCCGCGTTTCAAACCCGGATTACAATCCCAGAAGCGTGCAGGCGAGCCTGCGGTTAGAGTTCTAAGTTCGGCCACTTTTTAAACGGAGTCAATCGGATGTCTTCAGTTGTATGGAACGCCCTGCGGGTGCTTGCCATCAGCGTGCCGCTGGCGCGTGGCGGCGAGCTTTTCAAAGACGACTTTTCGCGGTTTCCGGTAGGGCGGCTCACCATGCCGCTGGGGTTTACCAATCCGGCGATCCAGGAGTATCACTATCTACCTCACAGGGGCGTGCCGCTGGGGCCCTGGGAGAACGTGATCTGTCACGTGGACGCGTGGCTGGTGGGCGAAGAGGACGGGCACGCTTATCTCGAACAGAGCCTGGGAGCGGATACCAGGCAGTTCACGAATCCTATTTTCGTGACGGGAGATGCGGAATGGAGCGACTACACCGTTGAAGCAAAAGTGGAGCCGCTCAGCCGGAACGATTTTGCGGGCGTGATTTTCCGGTATCACACCAACCGGCACTACTACCTGTTTTCACTCGAGGGCGGCCGCAAGGCGCGGATCACGCTGCACGAACCGATTGAGCCGAAGCTGAGAGAGCGCGCCTGGCGGGAGATTGCGGCGGTGGATTTTTCCTATGAATCCGCGCGCTATTACACGCTGCGGGTGGAAAACGAAGGGCCGCGGATCCGGGCGTATATTGACGGCAAACTGGTTCTGCAGGCAGAGGACCGGGAACTGTTGAAAGGCAAGGCCGGGGTAACGTCTCTGGCTCCGGCGCGCTTCCAGGCTTTCCAGGTGCAGGCGCCGGACGCAGCGATGGCTGCGATCCAGGGACGCATTCGCCACCGCGAATCCGAACTGCAGAAGCTGCGCGCCCAGAATCCGAAGCCGGTCGTCTGGAAGAAAATTGAGCTGGGCGATTACGGAGCGGGCCGGAACATACGGTTCGGCGACCTGGATGGCGACGGCAAGACCGATCTGCTGATTGGCCAGAACCTGATGCGCTTCCCCTATGACCATGCCCAGCTCACGTGCCTGACCGCGATCAACCTGGAGGGGAAGGTGCTGTGGCAGCAGGGAAAGGCGGATCCGCGCAACGCCCTGCTCACCTACGATCTGCCGTTTCAGATTCACGACATTGATGGCGATGGCCGCAGTGAAGTGGTGCTGATGAAAGACTTCAAGCTGCAGGTGCTGGATGGACGCACGGGCAAGCTGGTGAAGAGCGTCCCGGTGCCGATGCAGCCGCCCGCAAAAGCCAACGTTTACGACCCGATGAACGGGGATTCGATTACGTTCGTCAACCTTTCGGGCGACAAACGGCGGCACGAGATTCTGATCAAAGACCGGTATTCCAACTTCTGGATTTACAACAACCGGCTGGAGATGCTGTGGCACGGCCAGGGGCAGACGGGACACTATCCTTATCCGGTGGACGCGAATGGCGACGGCCGCGACGAAATTGCCATTGGCTATGCGCTGTGGGACAGCCACGGGAAGCAGTTGTGGAGCCACGACACCGAACTACGCGACCACGCCGACGGCGTGATGATGGGCAATCTGAGTCCGGATCCGAAGGCCCGGCCGCGAGTCTATGCGGGCGGCAGCGACGAAGGATTCGTTATGTTCGACGCCGATGGCAAGATCCTGAAACACGTGCGCATGGGGCATGCCCAGAGTCCCACGGTGGGCAAGTACCGAATGGACGTCGCTGGATTGCAGTTTGTGACGGTCAATTTCTGGCGCAACCCGGGGATTGTGACAGTCTTCGACTGGGACGGCAACATACTGGCTCAGGACGAGCCGATCCATTCCGGCAGCGTGATGCTGCCGGTCAACTGGCGGGGCGACGGGCAGGAGTTTATTCTGCTCTCAGGCAACAGCAAGGAAGGCGGAATGATTGACGGCCAGATCCGGCGGGTGGTTGTATTCCCCGAAGATGGGCATCCGGATTTGACGGCTTACGTTTCGAACCTGACGGGCGATGCGCGCGACGAGGTCATCCTGGTGGACCAGAAGCGAATCTGGATCTACACGCAGGACCGTCCCTTTACCGGGAAACGTCTCTACAGTCCGCTGCGAAATCCCGACTTCAACGAATCCAACTACCGCGTCGGTGTATCCCTCCCGCATTGGACCGACGTGAAATGATACGCTCCCTAGCCCTCCTATTGGTGACATCCGCGCTGCTGCCGGCGCAGGACTGGGCGCGTGAAGTGCAGGCGCTGCGTCCGCCGGCAAAGGCCGGACAGGACCAAGCGTTTCTGGATCACTTGGAAGAGCACGCGAAGTTGAGCCTGCGAGCGATCCGGCATGCGCAGACTCCGGCGGAGGCTTCCCAGGCTCGTCCCGAGTTGAGGAAGCGCCTGGAGCAGGCGCTGGGTTTAGGAAAGATGCCGTGGCCTCCGCGGCTCAACGCGCGTGTGACCGGCACGGTCGCGGGGCCCGGCTACCGCATCGAAAAGATTGTCTACGAGGCTCTTCCCGGCGAAGCGGTAGCGGCGCATCTCTATCTGCCCGAGCGGCTGAACGGGCCGGCGCCTGCAATCCTTTTCTATAACGGGCATTGGTGGGCGGAGAGCAAGACGCTGCCCGACTTTCAGGCGTTCTGCATTACGATGGCGCGCCTCGGATTCGCCGTGTTCAGCTTTGACCCGTTCGGCCAGGGGGAGCGCGGGGTGTCGACGCGCGATCACCGGAGAACCACGTCGCTACTCGCGGGCGTGGCGCAGCAGGGATTCGCTGAATACGAGACACGCTGCGCGCTGGAGTATCTGCTTTCGCGTAAGGAGGTGGACCGCAATCGCATCGGCATGACAGGCGCATCCGGCGGCGGTTACAACACCTGGATCACATCGGCTCTGGACGACCGGATTAAAGTGGCGGTCCCGGTGGTAGGCACGAGTGAATTTTACGACCAGATTCACTATGCCCGCAGCGTGGATTGGTATCACGCGAACGAACATTGCCATTTCGTCCCGGGACTGGTGACCTTCGCCAATAACCATGAGCTGCTGGCCATGGCTGCCCCGAGGCCGACACTGATCATCAACTCGACGACGGACCCCGGTTTTCCGATCGGCGATGTCTACGATTATGGCCGTAAACTTTATCAGGCGTATGGAAAAGAGAACCAGATCGCGTTTTTCCATGACGCTACTGCGGGGCACGGTTACCAGCGCAAAAAGCGCGAAGCCGCCTACGGCTGGTTTTTAAAGTGGCTAATGGATCGCGGCGACGGAAGTCCGGTGAGCGAGGAGGCCATTACGATCCCGGCGTGGGATGCACCTGAATTGAAGAGTTTCGCCGATGGTTTGAAGCGGCCTTCCGGCCCGGCTATGGAGGCGTTCGTGAGATCGATCGCCAGTCCGAAAACCGGCCGGCGGGGAGTAAAGCCGTCCGTATTCTTCGGCAGCTCGGCGCCGGTGGCGGCGAGTCCCCGAATCCAGCAGCAGCTCGCTCAACGGTTGGAAGTGCCGCTGGGCCACGGGGTAACGCTGCCAGCGTGGCTGCTGCGTCCGTCCAACGAGAAAGGCCTGTTGATCGCGGTCGACGATCGGGGGAAAGAGGAGTTGGCGGCCGATCCTTTAGTTGTGCAGGCACTCCGGCACGGCTGGGCGGTTTGCGGCGTGGACGTCCGGGGAGTGGGCGAGCTTGCTACCGCGCAGCACGGCTGGCTATCCTCGGTGGGCCTGCTGGTGAACGATAACTTCATCTGGCGGCAGGCCGGCGATCTGCTGGCGGTGGCGAAGGCGGTGCACCAAGCCGCGCCCTTTGCCGGAAAACCCGTGGCTCTTTATGCCCGGGGTGACAATGCAGCTCTAGCTGCGACCTACGCGATCGGCGAGGAGCGGCTCTTCGACTGGTATGCGCTGCGCAACGGATTTCTATCCTACCGCCAGTTCCTGGATCGGCCCGAGTCGCTGAAAGCGTCGTTCCGTTTGTTGGAGCAGGACCGCAGGGACGAGCGGCGCAGCGGCTACGACCGCGAAATCCCGTTTTCGTATCTGCCATTCGGCGTGCTGGATTCGTTTGACCTGCCGCAGCTTCTGGAATCATCGAAGGCTGCAGGTTTTATTCTGGAGCCGCTGGATGGCGACTGGAAGATCATGGAAGCGCGGGAGGCGCAGAAGCTGCTGCCGGCCCGAGTGAAAGTGGTGAGTGGAATCTCCGAGATCGAGAAGCGGATGTAGGGTTGCGCTATTCTGGTAGCACCTTAAAAGGTGCTTGACGAGGAGCAATCCCATGCTCGACATCACGAAAGACATCCAATCGCTAACAACCTTCCGCCGCCGGTCTGGCGACTTCCTGAAACACCTCAAGAAAACCAAGCGTCCGGTGGTGCTTACCGTGAAGGGAAAGGCAGCGGCCATCGTGCAGGACGCCGAAGCCTACCAGCGACTGCTCGACATAGCCGCCCATGCCGACGCAGAGGAGGGCATCCGCCAGGGACTCGAGGACGCTAAGCAAGGGAAGGTCCGGCCAGCGAGGGAGTTTTTCAAAGCCTTCGAAGCCGAGCATGGCATACGTCGTTAACCTCACAGCGCGCGCTGCGCGTGATCTCTTCGGCCTGTACGGGGAGATCAACGCCGCGCATTCCGATGCGGCTCTGAAATGGTATCGAGAACTCAATGAGGCAGTTCTGAGCCTGGAAGAACAGCCGAACCGATGCCCCGTCACGCCGGAGAATGACAAGCTCAGGCATTTACTAGCTGGTCACAAGCCTCACATTTATCGCGTGATTTACCGCATGCTGGAAAAGCAGAAACAGGTTGATGTGCTGCACATCCGTCATGGTGCAAGGCGGCGGTTCCAGGAGTCCGATGTCGCCTAGACAGAGTTTGAGCTTCTTCGCGGATGATGTCACCACCAGTCCAGCGAAGAAAACGTATACTGGGCAATATGCGAGCTATTGCCATCGTCTGTTCTCTGTGCGCGTTTTCCGCGGCCTTTGGCGCGGATTTGCGCGACTCGGCCCCGCCCGCGGGCTGGACAGCCGAGGCCTTGCGCGCCGAGATCCGGCCCAAATTTACTTACGATCCGCGGGGCGGACGCGCCGGCAGCGGAGCCTTCGTCATCGAAACCGATGCCCGCGACGGACTGGATGGATTCTGGAAACGGAGCTTTCCGGTGGAAGGCGGCAAGTATTACGGCTTCCACGGCTTCCGTAAGGTTGCGGGAGTCGAATGGCCCCAGCAGTGTGCCGTAGTTACCGTGCAATGGTACGATGCCGCCGGCAAACGAGTGATCGACGACCGCAAACTGGTGGAGCGCTACCTGACCAAGTACAGTTCCCCCGCTCCGCTGGAGTATCCGGTGGAGGGGACCCCGGGCAAGGACGGCTGGACCGAGCTATCGGGAATCTGGCAGGCGCCATCGAAAGCCACCCAGGCTATTGTCGAACTGCATGGGCGCTGGGCGGCCAATGGCCGCATGGAATGGAGCGATGTGCAGCTTAGCAAGACCGAGGCGCCCGCGCCCAGAATCGTCCGGCTGGCTACCGTACACTACCGGCCGCAAGCCGGGAAGACCGCGGAAGAGAAACGGAGCCAGTTCGCTCCGCTGATCGCCGAGGCGGCGCGGCGCAAAGCCGATCTGGTGGTGCTTCCCGAAACACTCACTTATTACGGCACCGGGCTCAGCCCGGTAGAGACGGCCGAGCCGGTGCCGGGACCTTCGACCGACTACCTGGCCGGGCTGGCGAAACAGCACAACCTATATATTGTTGCCGGCCTGTTTGAGAAGAACGCTCATAAGGTCTACAACGTGGCCGTGCTCCTCACGCCGGAAGGCAAGTTGGGCGGAGTCTACCGCAAGGTGACGCTGCCGGATAGCGAGGCCTCGGCCGGCGTTGTCCCCGGGCACGAATACCCCATTTTCCAGACGCGGTTCGGTGCGCTCGGCATCATGATCTGTTATGACGGATTCTTTCCTGAAGTAGCGCGCGAGCTGAGCAAGCGGGGAGCCGAAGTGATTGCCTGGCCGGTTTGGGGATGCAATCCCGAGCTGGCGCGTGCGCGGGCCGCGGAGAATCACGTGTACCTGGTGAGCAGCACCTATGAGGATGTTTCGAGCAACTGGATGCTCTCCGCCGTGTGGGACCATTCCGGCCAGACGATCGCGCAGGCGAAGGACTTCGGCTCGGTGGCCATGGCCGAGGTGGATTTGAATGCCACCACCCGCTGGCGCAGCTTGGGCGACTTCCGATCGAAGATCCAGCACCACGTTCCGATGACGCCCGCAGCTCACGACTGGACCCGCCGTTAGCGGCTGGTCTTCAGCTCGTGATGGTGGGGTAAGGAAAGGCGAATCACCGCGAGGATCATCGAGATTCACAAACCGGAGCTCGAAAACCTTATCCGCGAACGAATGGCAAGCGGTGCATTTCAGAACGTCGAGGATGTTCTCATCCAAGCGCTGAAATCGTCGGTCGCAGTTGAGCCGTCACCCACTCCGGCACGTACACCCAAGAAAAAACTCGGCCAATTTCTCCTGGAATCCCCTTTGTGTGATTCAGGATTGAGGCTGGAAAGAAAAAGAGACTATCCCAGGCCTATCGATCTGTGAGTGGGTTTCTTGTCGATACAAATGTTATCGCAGAGTTTATCAGGCCTCAGCCGAACCCGCGGGTCATTCACTGGCTAGATGCCGCCGACCCTGAATCCCTCTTTGTCAGCGTGATCACCTTTGGAGAAATTAGATTAGGCGTTGATGACTTGCCCCCCGGTAAACGTCCGCGCTGCGGTGGAGGATTGGGTTGAACACGGATTACCCGTGTGGTTCGACTCTCATCTTCTACTCGTGACCAAGGGGATCGCGGAATGCTGGGGGCGCCTCACGATTGAGGCTAAGAAAAAGGGAGTTTCCGTCACAACTGCCCGCGGCTTGATCGCAGCCACAGCCGTCGAGCATAATCTCGCACTCGTGACGCGAAATGTTAGAGATTTCGCGACGTGCGGCGCACTGATCATCAATCCGTGGTGGCAACCTGAGCCTAACTATTCACTTACTGCTTGGTTTTCCGATAATTCCGACAGCGCAAGCTGTGGAAACCATCGGATGAATATCCCTCGGGCCGGTGCCGGCTCAGCCTCTTATCAATCCCCGCTCACGACTGGACCTGCCGTTAGCGGCTGGTCTTCAGCTCGTGATGAAACACGTAGGCGACTTCAAGCGGCGTGTAGCCTTTCACCTTGGCGCGAATGACCACCTGGTAGTAGCGGGGAAGCTTACCGGTTGGCAATCGAATGTGGTTCACTAGATCCCTGGCATGGTCCTCGCGTGTTAGATAGTCGATGGCCGCGAGCGTTCCCGCCGTCCAGTTGGATGCGCAGACCAGCACGTCGCCTTCCCCGTGGAGTCCCGGAATGCGAGTAATTATCGCGTGCGTTTGCGCCAGCCGCGAAGTGACAGGCTGAGGAGCATCCTCGTCGGGAATGTAGCGCGGCTCATTCGCCCGGGGATGGAGGTTACGGATCCCGTTGGCGTCCAGTTCGATGTCCTGCTGCACGGGAATTTCCTTCAATTGCAGGTTGAATTTCGGGGGGCCGACGAAGATCACATCGCTGCGGCCAATCTCGTCCCAGGAAAGCGTTTCGCTGGCAACCAGGCGCAAGTCCCTGCCCCGGGAGCCGAAAAGTGAGGCCAGTTGGAAGGCTCCCGTAGCCTCTCCGATCCCGGTGTATACATGGCTGGACTCCAGATGCTTTCCGGGAAACAGCCGGGCGATCGCGCCTAACTGGCCGTTCCGCTGGGCCGCCGCCCAATCATCGATGCCCGGCGCACGTAGGAAGCCCAACCCGTCCACCTGGATGAAGAGAGGAGCGCCCAGGCTGAGAAGCACCGGACGTGTTCCCTTCAGAAAAGGCTGCCAAAGGAGGTCGACGGCGGATTGCGAGGAGGCTCCGGCCAGCCAGCCCCTGGGCAGGAGCGAAACTCCCACCCAAAGAACGACAGCGGCGGCCATGCCGGCTATCCACCACATACGCGGTTGACGCGGGTGTCTTGCGCGTAGGGGCGTGTCCGTTGGCGGAGCAGAAACAGGCCTCGGCTCAAAGATGAGCTTGAACCGGCCTTTGGGAAATTCCACGTGGACAGCATGCCCGCTGCCCTCATTCCGGTAGAACTCCGCCAGTTTGTCGCGTAGCCTGGCGGCCTGCATCCGAACACTGGAGTCCCGCTGGGGATCGTACTCGGATGGCTTGCCCATCGCCTCGATCCCAACGGTGTACTCTTTCAGGTCGTCTGCCTGGCCGGCGAGCGATTTCTCAGCCAGATAGGTTAAGAGACGGCGTTGTGCATCGGAGGCCCGGAACAGGTCGCTGTGGACCAGGCGGTCAATCTCTTCCCGGGCTAGTTCGTGCGCTTGTTCCGGTCCTGCTACTTTCATAGCACCGTCCGTAACCGCCAGGCGGGAATGCTGACCCGCGCCGCCAACCATTTTTCCGCGACCTAGCCCTTTGCTATCTACCAATGTTTGTAAGGCTACGGAGCGGACTGTATCTGCGTCGATACCGGTGTGATACTGCCTGGTGACATCCTGGTGACCGTCTACTGCTGGACACGGCCACACCTGCCCTCTATTCTGGCAGAAAAGCGGGCCCACCCCCAACCGTCATACCTAACTTAAGGAGTGTGAAGACATGTTCGAATCCATTCGCCGTCAGATGGGACTTGGCGCGGCACTCGGGATCTTCGTACTGGCAGTTTGCATTCATGCTGACGCGCAGACCACATTCGCCACCATTACCGGTACCGTCACCGATGCCGCAGGAGCCGTTATCCCGAAAGCGGAAATCGAGGCCACGCACGTGGCGAGCAACTACAGCTATAAAACGCAATCGAATGAAGTCGGCAATTTCACGCTGGCGCAATTGCGGGAAGGCGAATACATTCTTCAGGCTACGGCTGCAGGCTTTAATTCGTTCGAGGCAAAGGAGATTCGGCTGGCCGCGCGCGACGTGCGCCGGATCGACGTGAGCCTGACCGTGGGAGCCGTGCAGACTTCGGTACAGGTAACTGCCGGGGCAACCGTGATCGAGACCGAAACGGCCCGCATTAGCGATACGCGTTCGGCCTACGTGATCAAGGCGCTACCCCTGGTCCGCTTCGGGTGGAACTTAATGGCGGCATCGCCGGGAGTCACGACGTCCACCGAGGGATCCTGGCGAAGATTCGCCGGCAGCGGCCTGAACCAATCGAGCGTATCCATCGATGGCATCAGCATCGACGACCTGCAGGGCGGCAATCAAATCAGTCCGCTGGTGGCGTCCGTGGACAGCTATGCCGAGATCCGCGTGGACAGCGTCAACAACACGGCTGAATTCGGCACGGTCGGCAATGTCACGGTAGTTTCCAAGTCAGGCACCAATGAGTTCCACGGGACTGCCTTCGACTACTATTCGACCCCATGGTTTCGGGCGCGCAATCCGTTTGCCCTGCAGCGCGGCACCGGGGTCAGCCACTCGCCGGGCGGCTCCGTTGGCGGGCCGGTGTTCATTCCAAAGCTCTACAATGGAAGAAACAAGACATTCTTTTTCTACTCTTTTGAAACCTCCCGCGGCAGCGATATTCAGCAGACGTTGAACCCGACGGTTCCGCTGGCATCCTGGCGGACGGGAGATTTCTCCAGTCTGTTGCCGAAGGTGGTTGTCCACGATCCGGCGACGGGAGTTCCCTTCCCGAACAACATTATTCCCGCATCCAGGATCAATCCCGTTGCCCAGAAGATCCAAGAGCGATTTTATCCGCTGCCCAATTTCGGCAGCACGACCGTTCTGCAGAATCAGAATTACCGGGAGCTGAAGGTGCGGCCCTTCGACCCCAACACCTACTGGACAGTTCGGGGCGACCACCGCTTCTCAGACAAGGCGATGTTCTTCGCCCGCTTCACATGGCAGCGGCAGTGGAACACCTCGTACCAGGCGAACCTCCCCACGATTGGCCAGTTGTGGAACCAGCGCAATACGCGCGCGCTGGCCTCCTCGTTCAGCTATTCGATTAAACCGAACCTGCTTTACGAGTTCCGGTATGGCATCAATTTCAACAACAACCCCCTGCACGGGCCGGTTAAGGGCAAGGAACTGGTCAGCCAACTCGGCCTGCAGGGTCTCACGCCCGATCTCCCGGACATGTACGGGATTCTCAATGTTGGCTTCGATGGAATTCCGATACAGCCAATCAGCCAAATCGCGGAGGCCAGTCCGGGCAACAGCCAGATGGCCCACATCAATCAGCAGAGCATCAGCTGGTTCCGCGGGCGCCACAATATCAAGGCGGGCTTCGGCTTCGTGCATGTCGACTGGGCGGAACTGGGGGCCGACGATAATCTGTTTGGCAACATCAATTTCTCAGATCGTTTTACCGGCTTCGATTACGCCGACTTCCTGCTGGGCATCCCGACCGAGATGGCCCGATCGCCCAGGCCGCTGTTCAATGAGTCGCTGCGCAACGGATACGATTTCTTCGTGCAGGATGATTTCAAAGTCTCCTCCAGGCTTACGTTGAATCTCGGGCTGCGCTACGAATATCACCCATATTGGTACGAAAAGGAGAAGCTATTCTCGAATTTTGATGTGGCCACCGGCAGAATCGTCATCCCCGATGGCGCGCTGTCGAAGGTCAGCCCCTTTTTCCCGCAAAATTTCGCTCCCCTGGTAGAAGCGAGCAAGGCCGGCTATCCCAGCCAGACGCTGATCAGAAATGACAAAAATAACTTCGCGCCGCGCATCGGTATAGCCTATCGCCCCTGGGGAATCAACACCGTGTTCCGCGGCGGATTCGGTATTTTCTATGACAACGCTCCGGTGACAATGAACGAGGGCGGGAGTCCGTTTATCCTGAACGAGCCGGAGTTCACAAATCCCGCGCCCAATCCGGTGGTGGTGCTGCCGCGCGTGTTTCCGGCGGCGGGCACCGGCGCGGGTGAGGCGAGCCTCCCCACTGCCTACCCGCAGAACCTGCGGATCCCGTACAGCATGCAGTACAGCTTCACCGCCGAGCATCAGGTGGGCAACACCGGGCTGCGAGCCTCGGTAGTGGGCACCAACACACGGCAGGGAGTGTATCGCTACAACATCAATCAACCCGTGCCTGACAATCGGCCCTACATTGCCAAGCCCCGGCTTTTTCCTCAATACGCAGACATCAACTACTTCACCAACGGCGCCGGCCACCAGTACAACGCGCTGACGCTGGAAGCCAAGCGGCCGCTGTCGAAAGGTTTGATGTTCCAGGCCTCGTGGGTGTACGCGCGGGATATCGGAGATCTGAATACATTTCAGTTGCCCGAAAATGCATATGACCGCCAGCGCGAGCGCGCTGTCTGGGTAGATATTCCGACACACCGGATCGCCGCCAGCATGATCTATCAATTCCCGTTCGGGCACGGCCGCCATTTCCTCGCCAATGCAAACCGCGCCGTCGACACAGTCTTCGGGGGCTGGGAGCTGAGCGGGGTCAATCTGACCCAGACCGGCCAGTTCCTGACACCGTTCTGGAATGGACCCGACCCCACTGGAACCCGGTATAGCGCGAGCAGTACGCCAGCCAGAGTGACGCTTCGTCCGAACATGCTGCGGAATCCAAACTTGCCTTCCGGGGAGCGAAGTGTCACCCGGTGGTTCGATGCAACGGCTTTTGGACCGCCTACGCCCGGATCATTCGGAACCTCGGCGAAGGGCGTCATCATCGGCCCAGGGTCGACCGTGACGCATCTCTCACTCGCCAAGTACATCAAGTTCACTGAGCGTCTGGCCTTGCGGCCCGAGTTCAGCGCGTTTAATGTATTCAACCACCCGAACTGGGCGAATCCGAGGACCAATATCACCTCGGCGCCGGGTGTGATCAGCGGCGTGGTGGGAAGAAATGACCTGGACAGCTCCGGTCCACGGACGCTGCGCGCCTCACTCCGGCTGGAGTGGTGAACCCCGGCCGGCGCCTGTGTGCCTTGAACCATAAACCGACAGCGGCGGGAAGCATAAAGTGGCAGCAGGTGCCAAACGGAAGAGAAAGTGGCAGTGAGTGCCAGCGGTGATCGTGGCGCACATGTGCGCAGCGGATTCCGACTTTATCCCGAACCGGTTAGGGACTTAGGATTGGGCCAGCAGAGGACCCGGTTTCTCCGGATTCACGGCTTGACAACCGACCATTGAGGCAACCCGGCAGAGCCTTTGGTCGGCGGCAACAAGCGCCTCAACCTGCCCGAGCTGGCGCAGGTCGAGGGCGATGGCGAGTTGCAACGCATCGAGTGTTCGAACGCCTTCCGCCACTCCGTACTGAATCAGGAGTTTCCTTGCGCTGTGAAAGTGGCGTTCGTGGACAGGGGGGGCAACCAGGAGACGCTGCCGTGCAATATCGGCCCGGAATCGACGACGGGCGATTAGCAGCGCCTGCTCGTCAATCTCCCCCGTCCTGGTTTTGATCGCAAGCACGGACTCCAATTCCACAATCGAAAGGTGAGAGATCAGCAATCGAGATCCCGGCTGCTCGATTATGCGGTCCATGTATTCGGAGCCGCTTTCCTTGTGATACCGTTTCGCCAGCGCGCTGGTGTCGAGGAAGTAGTTTGGCAATCAGCGCTCTTGCCGGAGAGCGATTACGGCGTCAGAAAGGGAACCGGAGATGGTCGACAGCGCTCGGCGTACTTCATCCAGGCTGATATCATCATGCGCCGCTTCGGCCCATTCCTCAGGTGAGAAATATCCGGTGACATCCTGGCCCACCGTCGCTGGGTCGGTGATGATCACGGTCACCTGCTGCTTGTCTTCAAGCGGCAGGGACTCCAGAGGCTGGAGAACCCCATTGTTATACACCGCTTGAAGTCGCTTCTCCATACGCCTTCAGTGTAACCGATCTTTACCTGGGAAGGCCTCCCCCCACGCGATCCAGACGCAAACAAAACGGCAGCTTTTACTGCGCTGAACGCGGGCGGAACCGCGGAGCCGCCGTCAACGCGGTCACTCGCCCAGGCACCAACAAATTGCACGGTTTACCTGTTATGAATTCGTGCGCAACGACGCTTTCGACGCCCGCGACTTGTTCGCGCCGTCGGCGCCTCCTTTCAAGCAAACGCAATCAGTTTGGCGGCACAATCGACGGCCCCATCCGCCGTAACAAGACCTTCTTCGGCGCCGATGTGGCGACCGGCAGAATCGTGATCCCAAATGGCGCCCTGTCGAAGGTCAGCGCATTTTTTCCCAAAACTTTCGCCGGCGTGGTAGGCGCGAGCAGGGCCGGCTATCCCGGTCAAAAGCTGATCAGAAACGATACGACAAACTTCCGGCCCGCAGAGGCGTAGCCTGTCGCCCGTGGGGAATCAACACCGTGTTCCGCGGCGGGCACGGGCGCGGGTGAGGCGAGCCTGCCCACCTCCTACCCGCAAAACCGGCGGATCCTGTACAGCTTCACCGTGGAGCATGAGGTGGGTAACACTGGCCAGCGGGCCTAGGTCGTGACCGGCGCCAACACACGGCAGGGAATCTGCCACTACAACATGAAGCAGGCCGTGCCGGACAATCGGCCCTCGTGTGGCCTTGCGGCCGGAGTTCAGCGCGTTTGGGGATACAGGCCTATTCGCCGCAGCCAGTTAAACTGGGTTTTTCCGTAGGCGGAAGTGACAGTACCGCGCCTTTTGGGAGCAGTCGATTTGTTTCCCGGCCGGGTATATACTGCTGGGTGACCGGACCCCATCATTGAGAAAAGACCAAATGACACGTCTCATGCAGGAACACGTATTCCGCTTCCTTTGTTTTATGTTTTTGATCTCCAGCGCAGCCTTGGCGCAACGCGACACCGGCTCCGTCTCCGGCGTTATCACCGATCCCAATGGAGCGGTAGTGCCCGGCGTCTCGATACAGCTCGTGGAACCCGAAACCGGCCTGACGCGCACAGCAACGTCCAACGAAGCAGGCCTGTACACATTTCCCGCGGTATCGACAGGAAAGTACCGTCTATCCGCGCAGGTATCCGGATTCAAGCGCTACGAACAGCCCAATATCACTCTGCAGGTAAACCAGAACCTTACAGTTCCCATCAGTCTCACGATCGGGGAGGTGGCCGAGACCGTCGAGGTCACCGGCACGCCCGTCCAGGTGGACACGGCGTCCAGTTCCGTGAAGCAGGTGGTCGACAGCACGCGGATTCGCGAACTGCCGCTCAACGGCCGTAACGTTTTGCAGCTCCAGCAGCTTGCGCCCGGCGCGGTTTTCGCGGGCTCGGGCGATCAGTTCGGCAACACACCCTCGTTCCAGGTGAACGGCGGCACACTCTTCAGTAACAACTACACCCTGGATGGCGGCGAGCATGTCGATTCTTTTTTCAACTCCGCGGTGACCTTCCCCAACCCGGACGCACTGGAGGAGTTCTCCATCCAGACGAGTTCTTACAGCGCCGAATACGGCCGGAACCGCGGCGCCACGGTGAACGCGGTCACACGCTCCGGCACCAACAAACTACACGGTACCCTTTATGAATTCGTGCGCAACGATGCTTTCGACGCCCGCGATCTGTTCGCGCGTGCCGCGCCTCCCTTCAAGCGTAATCAGTTCGGCGGCACCATCGGCGGCCCCATCCGACGCAACAAGACCTTCTTTTTCGGCGCCTGGGAATCCACGCGCGAACGCGGGGCTCCCAGTGTCGCCACGTTCCGCACTCCATCCGCGGCCATGCGCAGCGGCAACTTCGCCGAACTCGCCACTTCGATCGTCGATCCGGTCACGCGCCAGCCGTTCGCAGGAAACATCATCCCCGCCGACCGCCTGAACAAGGCCGCGGTAGCGTTCCTGGATAAGTACATCCCGCAACCCAACGGCACTGCCCGGCTGTATAGCGCGGCACGCGCCGTCAAATTTGACCGGGATCAATTCGTGGGCCGGGGCGATCACGATTTCAGCGACAAGGATCGCGTGTTCGTGCGTTATCTCTATACGAAGGACGATCTCACGCGAAATCGCGGCGACCTGGTGGACTGGTACGAAACTCCGGCGATCGCGCGGCAGGCGGTAACGGCCGGCCATACACGCTCATTCACTCCGGCCGTGCTCAATTCGTTCACCTTCACCTATAACCGCGAAGCTCATTTGGTGGACATCATTCCCCACTTCAGCTGGAAGGCTCTGGGCGCCAACATTCCAGAGGTCAAGGAACAACAGGCGGGGTGGGTGCAGGTCCAGCTTCCCGGATATTTCTCGGCTATCAACGGCGTGCCCTGGGATGTCAGCCGGAACACTCTGAACTTCGCCGATACAGCCACCTGGGTTAGTGGACAGCACACCTTAAAATTTGGCGCACAAATCTCCCGCTACGGCACACACCAGATTTTTGAATGGTTCTCGGCCTCCTCCACCACTTTCACCGGCGAGTTCAGCGGGGACGCCGCCTCGGACTTTCTGCTGGGACGCATCTCGAATATCCGGCAGGGATCACCCGGCTTCAACGATCTCCGCCAGACGCTTTGGGGCTTCTTTGCCTCGGATGATTACAAGGTGAGCCGCCGTCTCACGCTGAACCTCGGGCTCCGCTACGAACCGTACTTCGGATTCAAGGAGCTGAATGGTAAAGTTGTCGCCTTCCGCCGCGGCCAGCAGTCCAAGGCATATCCAACCGCTCCCCAGGGCATGCTCTTCCAGGGCGATGCAGGCGTGCACGATAACCTGTTCGGAAATGACTGGAACAATCTGGCGCCACGCGTCGGCTTTGCCTGGGATGTTTTGGGTAATCAGAAGATTGCCGTGCGCGGCGGGTATGGGTTCTTCTACGATGCGGTGGCCGGCATCCGTCTAAACCGCTTCCCCTACAATCAACCGTTCATGCTGGACCTGACGGTATTTGACCGTACCCTGGACAATCCCTATCTGGGTCAGCCGCCATTCCCGTATGTGCGACCCACATCGGCACAGGAACGCGCGGCATTCCAGTTCGTCGTGCCTTCGAACGTTACCAGTGCGAACGAGAACATGGTGACGCCGTACACGCAGCAATGGAACTTCACTATCGAGACGCAGCTACCCTACTCCTTCCTGCTTTCGACCGGATACGTGGGTTCGAAATCATCGAAGCTTTACGGCTCCCGAAATATCAATCAGGCCATCTACGCACCCGGCGCATCGGCAGCCAACATCCAGGCGCGCCGCCCTTACCCGCTGCTGGCCCAGATCGAGGACACGCACACGACGGGATACTCGCAGTACCATTCGGTCCAGGTTCAGCTCACCCGCCGCCTGGCGAACAACTTCACCATCAACAGCGCGTACACGTTTTCTAAAAATACCGGCTATACAGGCTCCCAGGGAGAAGGCAGCGTCGGCACCCGCGACGCCTACAATGCGCGCCTCGACAACGGCATTCTCAACCTGGACGCGACGCACGTCTCTTCCACGTCCGGCGTGTGGCGGCTTCCCGAGTTGAAATCGAGCGGCGTTTTGGGGTACGTGTTGGGAGGTTGGGAGATGACCGGCATTATGCAACTGCAAAGCGGGTTCCCCTTCACCGTCCGCAGCGGCAATAACCGATCCTTCAACGGACAGGGGCTGGATACGGCCGACCTTATCGGCGTCCCTACGTACACTACTGGCTCACGCGGCGACAAGATTAACGCTTGGTTTAACACCAAGGCGTTCGCCCTAAACGCGGTTGGTACGGTGGGCAATGTCGGCATCAACACCATGCGCGGCCCCGGCCTGTTGAACGTGGACGCGGGCGTGTATAAGAAC
>DATLBY010000228.1:0-2614 GCA_035526665.1 Bryobacteraceae bacterium | reverse complement strand
GTTTTGACTTGCCGCATCCAGACATTAGATCGCGCGGATTTCTAGGCTAGCGAGAAAATACGGTCCATGGCACGTGAGATCTTTAGCAGGGATTCGGGATCGGAGGCATCGATCGCTGTTTCGGCCGAAACGAATCCCCTGTAGCCGGTCTTCACCAGCGCCGCCATTACACTCTTCCACTGCACGTCTCCTTCAAACAATGGCGCGAATGTCCCCTGCCGGCCACCGGCGGCCAGCTTGTAGTCTTTGAAGTGAACACGCCGTATGCGCGGTCCCAGGGCTGCGATCCAGTCCTCCGGATAACCGAACTGCAGAACGTTGCCTACATCGAAGTGGGCGCGTACGAAGTCGCTTTGAAACTGGTCGATAAACTCCCGCATGTCACGCGGGCTGACCAGGAACCGGCTCCAAACATTCTCTGGGGTCAAGGTTACTTTGTTTTTTTGAGCCAGTGGCAGAAATTCACGGAACGCCGCTGTCGAACGCCGCCAGGCATCGTCGGAGGTAATCTCCATCACACCGCCTTTGCCCAGAACAGCGGGTGTGACCAGGATCGCCTCACAACCGAGCGCCGGCGCGAGCTCGATAGCTTTCATCACGCGCAACCGCGCATCCTGCTGGATGGCGGCGTTCGTACTCACCAGCGAGGGAGAGCTGGGCGTCAGCGCCCAGAGACTCGCAATCTGCAGCTTCATCGCAGCGGCTGCATCGGCCAGGCGCCGCGCATCGGAAAGCGAACAGTCCAATGGCAGCTCGCCTTGGCCGACCTTCAACTCAAATGCCTGGAAGCCCGCATTCCGAACTTGCCGCATCGATTCCACATAGGGCATGCTGGCAGGGAATAAGGCCGCGCAAAATCCTTTTATAAAACGGGCCTCCTGGGCCGGGACCGGAATCTGGGCGGCCGCCATTGCCAGCACAGTTCGTCTTGTCATTGCAGTTTTCCTCTTCCCTTCACTTGCCAAACCTGCTCCACCTGATCGTTGCGGACTCCGTACACCACGTCGTGCAGGTTGACAGTGGGGCACACGTGGTTGGGAATCACTCTGATCCGCTCTCCGACAGTGAAGCGCCGGCCGGCACGATCAATGGCTAGAAAACCATGCTCTTCGTTCATCCGCTCAAATCGCGCCTCGGGCGCTTCCATGACATGGCCGAAAGAGGGCTCAGGCCCCTGGTAAGGATCTGACGAAAACGTCTTCGATCCTCCATCGATAATGGCCCGGCCCGGCACGGCCGTGGATACGACGGTCACCAACACAGACGCTGCGCAGTCCTCAATCGTACAGCCGCCGCAGACCTCGGTATTGCGGTCGTTAAAAACGTAAGTCCCGGGCCGGATCTCATTCAGACCTGCCAGCCGGTGGGAATGGTAAGCGGTGGGCGTGTTGCCGCCACTGATTACGCGGGCCGTCAGGCCTGCTTTAGCCAGTCCCGCGATCATGTCTTCGATCACGCTACTGAGCACATCCATCGCCCTGCCGTCGTCTTCCTTCACTCCGCTGATGTGACCGGGGAAAAACGAGATTCCGTGAAACACCAGGTTTGGCATGCGTGCAAGTTGCCGGGCAAATGCGGGCACATCCGCCGGCGCTACGCCCACGCGTCCCAGGCCCACATCCGCCTCGGCGAGCACGCCGAACTGTACGCCGGCCGCACGGGCCGCCGCGGATAGCTGATCCGCCGCCGCCACGCTGTCCACTGCAACTGTCACGCTGGCCTGCCCTGCCACCGCCGCCAGCCGTCCCAGTTTGGCAGCCCCGACGATGGGATATTCCACCAGCAGATCCGCCGGCGATGACTCCAGCATCACCTCCGCCTCACCGACTTTGGCGACGGTAAGACCGGCCGCGCCCAAGTCCAACTGCTGCCGCGCGATCTCCGGAATCTTATGCGTTTTGGTGTGTGGCCGCAGCCGCAAGCCGTGCTCGCGCGTGTAGCCGGCCATGCGGTGCAGATTGCGCTCCATCACGTCGAGGTCGACCACAATGGCAGGCGTTTCCAGGTCCATCATGTGCATGGTCAGGCAGTGTCCCCCAACGCATCAAGAATCTCACGATCGGAGTCGTGCAGAGGCCGCAGCGTCTCCGGGCAGCTGGATTGCTCGATCCAGGATCCGGCCTTCATAACCAGTTCGGGCTTGATTCTACGCCGCGCCGAAACGGTCTTCATATGAGTGTCTTCCAGCGGAAACTCGCCTTCCTCCAGGGAGAATGCGAATAAATCCGCGTGAGCGCCTGGACGCAGGGTACCAATCTCCGAATCACGCCCGAGTACGCGCGCCGGAGTCCACGTAGTCTTCAGGATTACGTCTTCCAGGCTCATCCCCAAATGCAGAAACTTCGACATCGTAGTCGGCATACTAATGCAAAAGCGATCCACGGACAAGCGATGCAGGTCGGTGCTGATGGTATCCGGGTAGAAGAAATGTTCAAAGGCACTCTTCGCCGTATCCCAGTGAAAGCTGCCGCACCCGTGCCCCACATCGAAAACGATACCGCCGGCCTTCGCGGCTTCCGCTTCAGGAATCAGCGAACCATTCTCCAGAATCCCGTCTCCCCTCCCCTGAAAGCAGTGAGTAACAATGTCGCCGGCCCGAAGGCTTTTCAGAATT
>DATLBY010000227.1:0-4854 GCA_035526665.1 Bryobacteraceae bacterium | reverse complement strand
TCCCATCATCGCCAGCGAAATGGCAGATCCAAAGGGCCAATCGCGCGCCGTTGTGAACTGGTTCTGTATCAGATTGCCAATCATCACGGATTTGCCGCCGCCCAGGAGGTCCGGCGTCAAATACGCACCCAGGCAGGGTATGAAAACCAGTATTGCGCCCGCCCGGAATCCGGGGAAGCACAATGGCAGCACGATTCGCACCAGCGTGGACCAGGGTTTCGCGCCCAGGTCGGCAGAGGCCTCCAGAAGCGCGGGATCCAGCCGCTCTAGCGTGGCGTAAAGGGGCAGGACGATGAACGGAAGATATCCATAGACCAGGCCAAGTAACACGGCGGCATCGTTATACAGCAGCGGCAGAGGCTGGTGAATAACGCCCATCGCCTGGAGTGCGGTATTGATCAGCCCAGTGTCGCGCAAGAGAAACATCCAAGCGTAGGTCCTCACCAGGAAGCTGGTCCAGAAGGGCAGGATTACCAGTTGCAGGTACAGGTTCTTGCGCCGGCCCGCGCGGCTGATGAACAGCGCCAGAGGAAATCCAAGCAGCAGGCAGGCCGCGGTGGCGGAGCCCGCCATCGCCAGGGTGCGCAACAGGATCCAGCCGTATAAAGGATCCAGCAAGCGTGTGTAGTTCTCCAGTGTCCAGGGCGGGATGACGCCGCCGTAAACGCCGCGCGTGCGCAGGCTGTAGAGCAATACGATTCCCAACGGGGCCAAAAACAAGAGGGCCATCACGCTCCAGGCCGGCGCCAGAAACAGTCGGCGAAGCTGCGTCATCGCCTTGGATGGATCTCGTCGCCGGGCAGCCACCAGAGGTGGACCGGCTCGCCGCTGGTAAAGGATGCGTCGGCGCGGCTCACCTCGGCCACGGCGGCGTCCCCATTCCTGAGGCTGGTCTCTATGTGGACGCGATTCCCCAGGAACACGGAATTTCGAACCGTGGCCTGCACCGAAGGTAGATCCGGCAGCGGCGCTGTTCGTGAGACGCGCGTCGTCTCGGGCCGCACTCCCACCGCGTCGAACCAGTTGACACTCCCCAGAAAACCGGCCACGAAACGAGTGGCTGGCCGCAGATAAATCTCTTCCGGAGTTCCCTGCTGCTCCAGTTTTCCTTGATGCATTACCGCGATGCGGTCGGATAACGCCATAGCCTCCTCCTGATCATGCGTGATGAACAGAAAGGTGGTTCCCACCTGCCGCTGCAGAGCCTTCAACTCGGCGCGGACGGCGCCGCGGAGGTTGGGGTCCAGGGCCGAGAGCGGCTCATCGAGCAGCAGGACATCGGGACGCACCACCAATGACCGGGCCAGCGCGACGCGTTGCTTCTCTCCGCCGGAAAGCTGAGCCGGAAAGCGATCCTCCTTACCCGTAAGCCGTACCAGCTCCAACACCTCACGCACCCTCCGGGCAATATCCGGCAGACCCTGCCGTCGAAGCCCAAACTCGATGTTCTCCCGAACACGCAGGTGCGGGAACAGCGCGTAGTTTTGAAATACCGTACTGACGCTTCGCTGGTAGGGCCGCAGATCGTTAATGCGCCGGCCGTTCAGGGTAATATCACCCGATGTTGCTTCCTCAAACCCGGCGATCATCCGCAGCGTCGTTGTTTTGCCGCACCCGGACGGACCAAGCAATGAATAAAAGGAGCCTTTCTCTATCGCCAGCGATACATGATCCACCGCAAGATGAGTTGAGAAGCGCTTGGAAATCTCCCTCAGCTCGAGAATGGGCGCCATGTTCAGAAGCCGATCTTCTCTAAAAATCGGCTGACGGCTTCATTGAAGCGCTTGGGCTGCTCCATCATCAGAAAGTGACCTGCACCTTCCCATGTTCTGAACTCCAGATTGCGGAAGTGGGTTAAATAAATCCGCTCTTTTTCGCCCAACGGAAGTTTGGCATTGGCGGGAGCGATCGCCAGAACCGGGACCGTGGTCTGCTTTTCCAGCCACACCCTGGTCCCAATCAGATTCTGCATCGCGCTAAATAGAACATGCTGGGGGGTGGCCAACATTTTCGCTAAAATCTGCTCGCGTAACTGCGGTTGCGTGGCCTCCACGAACATGGAGCCAATCATTTTCGAGGCGTGCTCTTTGTAATCGGGTGCGCGAAGCGAGACCAGAAATCCGGCTGAACGCTGTTTCCTTCGCTCCACGCCGGCCTCTCCCTCGTTCGGATACACCGTGCCGTCGGCGATCACCAGGCCGGCAACCGGCGCGGGATGATTCGCCAGGTATTGCCGGATTACCGCAGCGCCCATACTGTGACCCGCCAAGACAGCGGAGTTCACCTGGGCATCCTTCAGCACGGCATCCACAGCGTCGGCAAACAGTTCGATGGTGTAGGGTAGCCGAGCCTGGTCGCTGCCGCCGTGCCCTGGAAGATCCAGCGTGACTACTCGATATCGCTTCTCGAAGGCGGGAACCTGTTGTGACCAGAAGGTCGAATCGCAACCCCAGCCGTGCACGAACACGATGGCCTTCGAGCCGCCGCCCGAAGTCTGGTAGTGAATACGGTTTCTATCCAGAGTGGTCCAGTGATCGGCCGGGGCTGCGGATAGGACGGCGCTCATAAGCAAAAGCAAAAATCTGTTCACTGATATTACCCGATCTGCTGCTGTGTCAGGCAGTGCAGCGTGCCTAACCCCAGCACGAGGTCTACGGCATGAATACCTACGATTTCGCGTGTGGGAAAGAGCTTGGCCAGTATGTTCAGCGCCAGCCGGTCATTCCTGTCATTAAAGGTCGGCATCAGCACGCGATCGTTGGCGATGTAGAAATTGGCATAGCTCGCGGGCAGCCGCTGCCCATTGAAGTAGAGGGGTTGGGGCATGGGTAGCGGGATTACCTTGACCTGTTTCAAGGCTTTGAGAATCCGCAGGTTCTCACGCAGCGGTTCGTAGTTCACTTCCATGGGATCCTGCTCCACGGCCAGTACTACCGTCTCGGTATTTACGAAGCGCGCCAGATCGTCTACATGACCGTGCGTATCGTCGCCGGCAATCCCATTTTTCAACCAGATAGTCTTCTCCACGCCCAGGTACTCCCGGAAGATGGCCTCCATGTCGAGCCGCTCCAGACCCGGGTTTCGCGCCTGGATGGGGCTGAGGAGACACTCCTCCGTGGTGAGCAGCGAGCCTTGTCCATTCACATCGATACTGCCGCCCTCCAGTACAATACGGCCGCCTTTCCAGGCGGGTTTCACCTGCGGCAGGCGCAACTGCCTGACGATGCGGGAAGGAACGTCATCGTCGGTTTTCCAATCGCCGTACTTGGCCCAGCCATTGAACCGCCAGTTCAGGATGACCGGCTCACCCGATGCCTTGCGGACGAAGATCGGACAGTAATCCCGGGTCCAACTCCGGTTGGTAGGGCACAGGGTAAAGGAGACGGCCGCCAGATTGGCGCCGGCCCGGCGCAGCATTTTTTCGGCACTCTCACGCTGATCCGCATTGTTGACCAGGATGTGGACCCGTTCGCCGCGTGCCAGATGCTTCACAATCTCGCAATAAACCCAGGGAATCGGCGCAAACTTCCCGGGCCAGTCCGACTTCTCGTGAGGCCAGGCGATCCAGGTTCCTTCGTGCGGTTCCCACTCGGCCGGCATCCGGAACTGCGACGCCATTATCCGATCCACCGGTTGGTGAGCGGTCCGTAAGCGTCAATGCGGCGATCGCGCAGAAAGGGCCAGTTACGCCGGACTTCATCCATGCGGCGCGGATCGCACTCCACCACCAGGATCTCTTCCTTGTCCTGGGAAGCCTGCGCTAACACCTGTCCGAAAGGGTCGGCCACGAATGAGTTGCCCCAGAACTCCAGGCCCTGCTCCGCCGGACCTTCGAACCCAATCCTGTTTACGGCCGCCACGTAGATTCCATTCGCGATCGCATGGGCGCGCTGAATGGTGCGCCAGGCGTCCAATTGGGCCGCGCCAAATTCGGCCTTTTCAGAGGGATGCCAGCCGATCGCCGTGGGATAAAACAGTACGCTAGCGCCGCCCAGCGCCGATAATCGCGCCCCTTCCGGATACCACTGGTCCCAGCAGACCAGTGTCCCGATACGGCCGTACGCTGTATCAAAGTTCAGGAAACCGGTGTCGCCGGGAGTGAAGTAGAACTTCTCGTAATAAAGCGGGTCGTCGGGGATATGCATTTTGCGGTAGAGCCCCAGAATTTCGCCGTCCGCGTCGATAATAGCAGCGGTGTTGTGATAAAGACCTGCTGCCCGGCGCTCGAACAACGACGCCACCACTGCCACCTTCATCTCTTTCGCAATTCTCCCCAGCGTCAGGGTGGATGGCCCGGGAATCGGTTCGGCCAATTCAAAAAGGTCGGCATTTTCGACCCGGCAAAAGTACTGCGAACGGAACAATTCCTGGAGACAGATAATCTGAGCCCCCGCCCGGGAAGCCTCACGAATCTTGGTGACCGCCTTTTCCAGGTTCTCGTCTGGATCGGTACTGCAGGCGGTTTGCACCAATCCAAGCCGAAATGCCGCTTCTTTGCGCGATACCATAATGAACATTGTCCTCCATCTCAAAAAGGCTCCTCACGTTGGTATTGTGTTTCACGGCCTGCCTGGCTGCGGCCGTTCCAACGCCGAGAGAGCACTTTGGATTCTCGCCCGGGGAGGACTACAAGCTCGCCGATTACGGCCAGATCTTCGGGTATTACCAGAAACTCGCCCGATCGAGTGACCGCATCCGTCTGGTGGATGCCGGCAAGAGCAGTGAAGGTAAGCCGATGTTCCTGGCGATTCTCTCTTCGCCTGAGAATCTCCGGAATCTGGAACGGTATCGGGAAATTAACAGGAAGCTGGCGCTCGGGCTGGCCTCCCGCAGCGAGGCGGCGAAGCTCTCGTC
>DATLBY010000226.1:0-4770 GCA_035526665.1 Bryobacteraceae bacterium | reverse complement strand
TGGTGGGCGCACGGTGGATATCACCTTCTCCGCGCCCAATCAGGGAATTCTCGGGAAGGCCGCAAGTGCGAACGTCCTGGAACAGCTGCGCGTTTTTCTTAATGGCTTGGACCGGTTCACCCAGGAGCGCCGCCGCCGTGTGCCGATTCACCCGCTATATGCGCATTTGGACAACCCGATTCCGGTTACTGTCACCCGTGTATTCACCGCTCCCTGGGGTACCTCCGAGCCGACCAACACCCCACCTCTGTGCTGCCTCCAACTGTTCTGGCAGACCATGCCCGGCGAGCGTCTGGAGGATGTGGACAGGGAATTTTTCAGCTGGCTGGATAATCTGGTCGCAGCCCATCCAGGCGTCTTTGCCGGGCGTCCAGACCTGCTGTTCCCAATCCGCTGGCTGCCCGCGTCCACCGCGACCGGGGCCGAGACCCTCATCCATGAGCTATCCAATTGCGCGGCTGCCATTTACGGCAACGCGCCCCTCGTCCAAGGAATTGAGGGGCCGTGCGACATGTTCGTGTTTCACGAATTCGGAACCCCCGCCGTGCTTTGGGGCCCCCGGGGTGGCAATACTCATAACCCGGACGAGTACGTCGAGATAGATTCGCTGGTTTCCGCGGCTGCCACGCTGCTGGCATTCGTCGGCCGCTGGTGCGGCGTCGCCGACTAGAGGCGGTCTGGGGCGCTGTGAATTACCACGCCGCGCGCCCGCATTTCGTCCAGCAATATGGTCACTGCGGGCGAAATCTCACTCTCTGCCTGCACCACTACCGCCCATTCCAGGTTTTCCCGGAACTCCCGGGAGAGAATCTGCCAATCAGCCAGCTCAGGCGGCGTCACGCTACCGATCTGAATAAGGGACCAGTGCCGGACGAGTGCGGCTGCAGTCTCGCGATCGGGCAGGGGACCGCGCACAATGAAATGGTTATCCCCGTGCACCAGAATGCCCACCATGTTCTAATCGAATCGCGTAACCCGCCGGTCAGCCGGACGAAGCCAAAAAATCAACTGCCATTTGGAAATCTCGAATCTTATTGCCATGAGCGCGCGGGCTCCGATTCCGGGCGCAACTTCAACCGTCCGGTCGAAACCGGACCGCCAGCAGCGTGATGTCGTCGCTCTGCTCCAGCCCTTCGGTAAATGTCTGGACACTGGACAGCACATCCGCCATCAGCTGTTTGGCAGGCCGCGAGTCCGCGCTTTCCAGCACGGCTTTGAGCCTTGTTTCCGTGTAAAATTCCCGCCCTGCGTTTTCCGCTTCTGTAACGCCATCAGTATAAAAGGCCAAGACATCACCGGGCTCGAGCTGCGCCACGCCATCCGTGTAGGATGCATTATCCAGCACACCCAGCATCATGCCGCGCGGCTCCCTCAAGAAATTCCCCCGCTGGCGCGACGAGCATAGATAGGCGGGCGGATGCCCCCCGGAACTGAATTGAAACTCACCGGACCGCAAATCCAGGATGCCGTAAAGCAGTGTCAGAAATATTTCGCCGTGGCTTTGCTTCAGCAGTACCCGGTTGACATGCCCCAGAACCTGGCTTGGCCGGCCGCCCTGCAGCGCCGTCGCCCGCAGCAGAGTACGGCTCACCGCCATGAAGAGGGCCGCCGGGATCCCTTTGCCGGAAACATCGCCGATCGCCAGCCCCAAATGGTTGGCGTCAGTCAAAAAGAAATCGTAGAAGTCGCCGCTGACTTGCCGGGCCGCGGCCATGCTGGCTGCGATTTCAAACTCCTCGCGCCCGATGATCACTTCCGGCAGAATGGATTGCTGTAGCTTTGTCGCAATCCTGAGCTCATGTTCCAGGCTTGAGAGTTGTGCTTGAGCTTGCTGCCCTTGCCGCAGAGTTCGCAGTTCGCGTTGCGACTTCTCGATCGTCTTCTCCAGATCGGCGAAGTCGATCGGCTTAGTCAGGAAATCGTAGGCGCCGCCGTTCATAGCCGCCCGGATGTTCTCCATATCGTCGTAGGCCGAGATGATTACCGTCTTCAGTATCCGCCGCAGCTCACCCGCTTTGCTGAGAAGCGTTAACCCGTCCATCACCGGCATATTGATGTCGGTGATGACGAGTTCAATGTTTGGATGCGAGTAGATCAACTGCAGCGCCTGCTCCCCGTCGCCCGCGAAATGAAACTTGAGTTCACCCGCCGCGATGCGCTTTCGAAAATTGTGTTGGACCAGCAGCTCCAGGTCTGCTTCGTCGTCCACCACCAGAATTTCTCCGTTTATCAAACGCTCTCCCGTGGCAGCAACACGATGAACTCAGTCTCATTGCTGCGGCTCTTCGCCCGGATCGTGCCGCTATGTCCCCGTACTACGATGTCGTGGCTGATAGACAGGCCAAGGCCTGTTCCCGCCCCAGCCGGCTTGGTGGTGAAAAAAGGATTGAAGATTTTCGGCAACAACTCCTCGGGAATTCCCGGTCCGTTGTCGCACACACGCACCTCGACGTTAGCGCCCACCACCCGGCTGCAGATATTAACCACCGGGTTAAAGCCTTCGCCCTCTTTCGTGCGCCGTTCGTAGGCCGCGTAGCAGGCGTTGTTGATAATGTTTAGGAAGACACGGCTGAGATCCTGTGGCACTGCCGATATAGTTCCGACATTCGGGTCCAGATCGCTGCCGATCCGCACATTGAACGCCCGGTCCTGTGCGCGCAGCCCGTGGTAGGCAAGACTCACGCAATCGCCCAGCAAACTATTGAGATCCACCGGCTCGCGCTCGCCCGCCTTACCCCGGGAATGCATCAGCATGCCGCGCACAATGCGGTTGGCTCGAATCCCGTGCTCGTCGATCTTGGCCACGTACTGCTCCAACCGGCCAAGCAAATCGGCGACGTTCTCAGATCCCGTCCCGGAGGCCAGGTGCTCCCGGATCTCGCTCACCAGTTCGCGCGAGGCGGTGGCGAAATTCGTTACAAAATTGAGCGGATTTTTGATTTCGTGGGCGATTCCGGCCGTCAAGGCGCCCAACGAGGCGAGCTTCTCTTGCACCACCATCCGGTCCTGCGTCTGGCGCAGCTGGTTCAGCGCTTGCTCCAGCTCGTCGGCCCGGCGCTTCTCCTCGTCCCGCAGGCGCCGCTTCTCTATGGAAGCCTCAATGCGTGCGCTCAGCAGCACCGGATCGAAGGGTTTCACCAGATAGTCGTCCGCCCCCATCTGGATGCACCGCACCGCGCTGCTGCTCTCGTCCAGCGCCGAGATCAGGATCACCGGAGTGCTGCGAAGCGCGGGGTTGGTCTTGATTTGCTTGAGGACCTGGAATCCGTCCAAAACCGGCAGCACCACATCCAGCAGCACCAGCGCGAAATCGCCTTCATCCAATAACTGCAGGCACTTCTGCCCATCATCGGAAATAGTGACGTCATAACCTTGTCGCTCCAGGTACCTTCTCAGAATGTCTCGGTTGCCGGCGCTGTCGTCCACCAGCAGCAGCCGGGGTCCCATAGCCTTTAGTTCAGCGCTCCTAGCGGCCGGTGCGGCAAGCGTAGCTGATTTGGAAGCTTCCGAATCATGCGCCAGGGCCAGCAGTTGCTCCGCGGCAAAGCGCAGATTTGCGATGCTGTGCTCTAAATGCTTAGGCGCGTCCGGCAACAGGCCATCCACCCCTGCCAGCAACTGGTGCGCCCCAGGCACTAGCGACAACTGCAACTCACGCAACGCGGCCGGATGCAGCAATCCACTCTCGGTGCCCAGAGCCTGTTCCGTGAACTTCACCATGGACCGCGCGTTGCTGATCAGCTTCAGGAGGCCCTCGCGAACCTTGCCGTTGTCCTGCAGCGGCCCCGCGCCTTCCAGCTCCTCCAGCAACATCTCGCCGTTGCCAATGATGTGGTTCAAGGGAGTGCGGAGCGAATGCCGCAGTTCGGCCGCTGAGGCCTGATTGAGAGTGTGATGTGGGACAGACAGTCTGTCCCAAGGCTACTCCCATTCAGGCCATTGTC
Organism: Bryobacteraceae bacterium; assembly: GCA_035526665.1. Lineage (GTDB taxonomy): Bacteria > Acidobacteriota > Terriglobia > Bryobacterales > Bryobacteraceae > DATLBY01. The sequence goes on along the minus strand of DATLBY010000226.1, from coordinate 826 downwards.
AAGCATGGCTTTGGCGCCGGGGCCTTCGCGGCCCTACGCCGGGTCCACCGTTCCGGGGCAGCAGCGGTACTCCTGAGACTTCTCCAGCAGCTCGATCTGCCGCTTCAGTAGCTGATTGCGCAGCTCCTGCTCATCCAGGTCCAGTTGGATCTTGCGCTGCACCTCGGGCTCGCAGATGTCGCAGGTATCCAGACAGCCCTTCACGATCACTCCGGCCGTTGGCAAACAGGATTCCGTGGTGACCTCAAAGCTCTTCTGGGCCGCCGCAGACACGCCGCCGCCGGGAGCCGCGAGCAGGCCGGCTGCCGTCAGCTCTTTGTCCACCTGCTCCAGCGCGGCTTTGCGAATCGCCGCCGGCAAGGGCTCCGCCACTGGCTGAAACGCCGCACTGAACAGCAGGGGAGATGACCCGATCACGGCAGCTGCTCCAAAAGTGTGCCGCTCCTGGGCGGCTACGCTGTCGCGTCCCAACTGCTCCACGGCCACCCGGTCCTTTTGCGTGGCTACTACGCTGGCAGGTATGACATCGATCTGCCCGCGTGACACCGGTGGATTCAAGGAAACGCGGGAGGGGGCTGCCGGGTCATCCACCCGCCGCTCCACCCGCTCCAGCGTGATCTTCACAATCTGTTTGCGAAGCAGGCGGTAGAAGTAGAACGTCACCGCATGGCAGTGATTGGGATTAGAAAACTCTCGCGACGAAGATTCGAAGTGGTCTTCCGATTGGCTTGCCACATGCGACCGGGTGGACACTTCTCCGATCGATAGCGAGGCAGCGGCATGCGTAGCCTGCACCGACTGGTGCGCCGACGCGGTGGCATGCGAC
>DATLBY010000225.1:0-9949 GCA_035526665.1 Bryobacteraceae bacterium | reverse complement strand
CTGGGAAGTGGAAAAGTCCGGCCGCAGGAATCCTGAGGTAAACCCATGAACGCACATGGAGCTTCGCTGTTGATGAACCCACACCCGTGCGGCCACATCGTCTATCCCTACACCGATGAGGGCCTGGTAGGGCAGGCGGTGGCGCTTTTCGCGAGCGCGGGGCTGCGCGACCAGGAAGGCGTCATCCTGATCATGTCGGCAGATCATTGCGAATCGATCAAACTCCGGCTGCAACTCGAAGGAATCAACTCGGACGCCTACGAGCGTTCAGGCCAGCTCATCTGCCTGACAGCCGAAGACCTGTTGGGCCAATTTCTTCAGGAAGGAGTCCTGGATGAGGACGTTTTCCGCTCAGTCATTGGCGGCCTGATAGAGCAGGTAAGAGCGAGCGTCACCAACGGACACCCTGGCAAGGTCCGTATTTTCGGAGAGATGGTCAGCCAGTTGCGCGGGAAAAGCCTGACCTCGACCACGCGTCTGGAGGAGCTCTGGAACGAAGTCATTGAAAAGCACTCCGTCGCGCTGCTTTGTACCTATGCACTGAGCGATTCAGGCGATCGCCTTCCCGAGGCGCTGATCCATCTTCACTCCCACAGCATCGAACGCGATCCGATTTAGGCGCCGCGCGCTTGGCAGCAACACGTGACGGTCACCCTGGAGCCACGGGCGGACTGCTTCATCGCCTGCGCCGCAATAGTAACGTCACAGCTAAGCCGCCCAAAGTGAGAACGGCTGTAATCGGTTCCGGCGTCGCTAGAGTGACCGCTGCATTTACGCCGGCGCTCGTGCCATAGACATCCAGCCATGGGATTTGCACCCCGTTATAGAGCGGGTAGTGGAATCCGCCCTCCGAGGCGAAGGTGAATGGCGCCAGCTCCAGGCTGGCGTCGCGCCCGAGGATCTCTGCGATCGAGTAGTTGAGAATGACTCCGCTGCCGGCATCGTAGCTGGAGATAGCGCCAACTTGTGCGCGAACGCGCACCGTGAGCGTTACTGCCTCCGATAAGGAATACAGCACGCTGTTCCACTCGGAACCGTTGAGCGTCGAGTACCCGTAGCCCATGCCGGGGACGGATACATGCCCGCCGTTGAACCGCAACCAGGCATTATCAATTCCGAAGAAGCGCACGGTATCGGTGATCGTGTAATCGGCCTGGGCGGTCGCATCCGAGTATTCGCCCCACGGGGAGTGAGCGAACGACACCACCTCCACCAGCCCGCCCGCCGGGCTGACCGGCCCGCCGCCATATCGGCCGGTAATGGAGACGTGCGCTCCCGCATCGGTCACCGACGCAGAGCAGGAGTCGCCCGACTGCGTAGAGTGCTCTCCTGTAGTGTAGTTGGCTGCCGCGCAGTACGAGCTCCCGATGGTGGAGGCCTGCGCCAGTGTCCCGGCTGCCAGTAGTAGCCCGCAGGCTGCCAGTTGTCTCATGCTTGTTCTCTCCACCGTGACTCCGTATAGGCCTCCAGTATGGCGTATTTCATACCATGGATGTTCTTCCGCGCCTCCGGCCTCTTCTCCTGATCCGCGTCCTAAATTTGTCGCCGGAATGTACTTGCATGGCAGCTTGCATAAAGACCACTTCGGTTGAAAGTTCGATCTGCATGAGCTCAAAGATAGCCAGCCGCAATATTTTCAAATTACGACGGTGGTGCGAATCCCCCTCCGGCCAGTGACCGTGACGGGGGCTGGTAACCAGAAATGCTCCGGATCGCCGTGCCCCCGGCCGCTCGTAGTAGGATGGAGCCTTCTACCCCCGCCAGGGTCCTGAGAAAAAACAGTGGCTGCTCCCATTCGATCGGCAGGCCCGGTCCCCCTCTATAGCCCGACGCGCGCCCGCCATCTCGGGGTGCTCTTTGCATCCGCCCTTGCCTTCGTCGCGTATGTCGATCGCGCCTGCATCGGCCAAGCCGGGCCGTTTATCGTAAGGGAACTGCACCTCAGCCCGTTCCAGATGGGCGACGTCTCCTCCGCCTTTGGCCTCAGCTGCGCTGCCTTCGAAATCTCCAGCGGCTGGCTCTGTGATCGCATCGATACCCGCCTGGTCCTCAGTCGCGTGGTCCTCTGCTGGTCGTTCTTTACCGCCGTCACCGGCTGGTGCTTCAGCTTCCCCTCTCTTCAGGCCACCCGCTTCCTCTCCGGCGCTATGAACACTCTTGGGCACGTCGGCAGCGTCGCCCCCACTGTGATCGGCTACCTGCCTACCCTCAGCGGCAATAACTGGCCGCTCGCCTTCTATGCATCGGCGGTGCTCTCTGCGGCAGGCGGACTCTGTTGGATCGTCCTCGATTCCGTCACCCCGCTCGCGGCGCCACGCAGATCGGGATTTCGACATCATGCGTAAACCTATTCCTCGACTCCGATGGTGGATCGGCGGACTGCTCTTCCTTTCCACCGTCATCAATTACATCGACCGCCAGACCTTCAGCGTGCTCGGCCCCTTTCTCCAGCGCGAGTACCATTGGAGCAACTCCGATTTCGCCTCCATCCTGATCGCCTTCCGGCTCACCTATACCGCGATGCAGGGCCTAGGCGGACGCTTCATCGACGTACTCGGAACCCGCCTCGGGCTGTCGCTTACTGTCACCTTCTACTCCACCGTCGCCACCCTCACCACATTTGCCCAAGGCCTCTGGGGATTCCGCATCTTCCGCGGGCTGCTTGGGGCCGGCGAGGGGCCCAACTGGCCCGGAGCGACTAAAACCGTCTCGGAATGGTTTCCCGATTCCGAGCGCGCCTGGGCGGTGGCCCTCTTTGATAGCGGCTCCTCCATCGGGGGCGCTGTGGCGCCTTTTCTCGTTCTTTTTCTTTACCATCACTTCGGAACCTGGCGTCCCGTCTTTATCTGTACCGGTCTGCTCGGCTTCGCCTGGGTCATCCTGTGGCGAGTAATGTACCGCAAACCGGAGGATCATCCGCGCCTCAGCCCGGAGGAGCTCACGCTCATTCGTTCGGGCCAGGCAAACGTGGCATCCGCCGCCGTCGAGGCGCCGCCCTCATGGCGCGAACTGTTGCGCTACAAACAGGCCTGGGGCATAATCATCGGACGCACCCTGCTCGATCCCTACTGGTTCTTCGTCTCGGACTGGTTCGCCATTTTTCTGGCGAGCAAAGGCTTTGGACTGGAACGCAGCGCCCTCGGCTTCTGGGCTCCATTCCTGGCGGCCGACATAGGAAACTTTTTCGGCGCGGCGCTCTCCAGCTTCTGGATCCGGCGCGGCTGGGCCGTCGGACGCTCCCGCCGCACCGTGCTTCTCCTCTTCGGCCCCGGCATGCTGCTGCTGATTCCCGCGGCCTTCACCACCAGCTACGCGCTCTCCATTGGGCTCTTCGCCTGGTCCACGTTTGCTTACGCGGCCTGCGCCACCATGTTCCTGTCGCTCCCGGCGGACGTGTTTCCCAGCCGCGCCGTGGCATCCATCAGCGGACTCAGCGGCACCGGAGCCGGCCTCGGAACGCTGCTCTCCACCTGGCTCATCGGACACTACTCAGATCGGCTCTCGTTCCAGCCGGTAGTCATTGTGGCTTCGCTCATTCCGTGCCTCGCCACTCTGGTATTCGTCACGATGGTGCGCGCTCCGCGCAAGCCCGATCCCAATGGAATCGTACTGGACTTCTAGCGCAGCCGGACGAATCGATACACGTGTACTTCGTTCGGCCCGAACCAGTCGGTGAAGCGGCCGGATTTCGCCGTCACCTGGCGCGGCTCCTCGTACAGCAGGGCGCCGGTGCTAACGTCATCGGGCAAGCCGCTAAAGGTGACCTGTACGGTCGCTCCCTCGCGCTTGGCCGCGAGCAGGAAGATCTGGTTGCCGCTCTCCCGGACCCGAAATTCCACGCCCTCCGCCCCGCTCACCCGGACCGGGAGTTTGGAATCGGGCGCGATCAACGCCGGGTATAACGGACCTTCGGCGCGAAGCTCGTCCAGCACCGGCTGCAGCACCCGCCGGTAGAAGCTCCAGTTCCAGCCCAGCGCCCGGTCTGAGTCGTTCCAGCATGCCGGCACATTACCGCCGAAATACAGGAGCCCGCGTGCCCCCGCGATGATCGATTGGTATGACATGTAGCGCTGCTCGAAGATCGTGGGAAAACGAAGCGTGCGGCCTGGCTTGATCACGCCGCTGAAGCAGATTTGCAGCACCATCCAGAATGGCTTGCGGCCGCCCGTCACCTCGGCAATCATGTGGGCGTAGTCGCCAGTCATACTGAGACCCTTGTTCGTCTTCTCTGTATGTACTCCCGGCGGGTAGCTGACCGGGTAAATATCGATGGCGCCGATGTCGTAGAACGGATCGTAGCGCTTAAGGCTCTCTACCGTCCCGCGCGGAGCCTGCGTTATCCAGACCGGATGATAAGGGTCGAGCTCATGTACCACTTGGTAGAAGGTCCGCAAATTCTCAACCGGTATCTTGCCCCACTCCGGTTCGTCCGAGCCCTTCCAGAAGGCCGTCGCGGGATGGATTTTGTATTTGTTTACAGCGCGCCGCAGTTCGCGTTCTCTGGCGGCATCGCCGGGTGCCATCACCGTCAGTTCGGGGATGTAGATCGCACACAGGACTCCGTTCTTGGCGGCATGGTCCAGCAGGGCGTCCAGGTAAGCTTCCGCCTCAGCATCCCACTTGCCGCCCCGGCCGCAGCGGTTGAATACGACGCCGTTGCGCGCCAACTCGCGGTAGGCATCGCCTCCTGCCGGAGCCTTGGCTCCCACAGCCGGAGTTGTAGTGAAGCCGATTGGAAACGCTGGCTTGCCGTCGAACAGCTGCACTCCGTCAGAACGGATGGTGACACTGGCGCCGGCCAGCGCGGCGCACAGAGCCGTCGCAAGCAGCAGGCTTTTCATGAAAGTTTGCTGAACACGGCGTCCAGCCTGGTGAGCGTCTCTGCGATGTCTTGGGCCGTGTGGACGGCCGAGACGTACATCCGGCCATCCGGCACGATGTGCAAGCCTTCTTCCAAGGCCAGATAGAGGAATCTCTGTAGCTGTTTGGAATCGTCCGCCAGAGTGTCGCGATAGTCGGTCAGCTCCCGCAGATTGGTGAAGTGAATCGCGAGCGCGGCGCCGAATCCGGTCACCAGCGCGGGCACGCTGTGCCGGTCTGCGATCTCGCGGATGCCTGCCATCAACCCGGCGCCCAGTTGATTGGCCTGCGCCAGCGCCGCGCCGTTGTTCCGGCTCAGCTCGCCCAGTGTCGCCTGGGCTGACGCGAGCGAGACGGGGTTGCCGTTGAAGCTGCCGCCGAAGGAGACGCCGCTGTACATTTGCATCAGAATCTCCTCGCGGCCCGCGATGCCGCTCAACGGAGCTCCGCCTGCCACGGCCTTGCCGAACGTCGCCAGGTCCGGCTGTACGCCATAGAATTGCTGCGCTCCGCCGGTGGTCATCCGGAACCCGGTGATCACTTCGTCGAACATGAGCAGGGCTCCGTGCTCGCGGCACAGTTGCTGCACCTTTTCCAGGTAGCCGGCTTGCGGCAGAATACACCCGCTGTTGCAGAGCACCGGCTCCATCACCACTGCCGCGATCTCTCCGCGGTGGGCCTCTATCAGCCTCCGCAGGAGGTCGAGACGGTTCCAGGGCGCCGCCACGAAGTTGTCCGCCGAGTTCGCCACTTGGCCCGCCGAGCCGGTCACGGCGCAGGGATGTTCCAATGGTCCGGCCTGTGCGGCGGAGGGCTTATAGCTGATCAGCGCGCCGTCCAACCAGCCGTGATAGTGGCCTTCGAATTTGAGGATTTTGGTGCGTCCGGTAAAAGCGCGCAGCAGGCGGAAGGCAATCTGCACCGCTTCACTGCCGCTGGATGTGAACTGGACCAGCTCGGCGCAGGGAAGCATGCGCTGGATCTGTTCCGAAACCACAAATTCGAGCTCGTGCTGCGCTCCGTAGTCGGCCGGCAGCTCAGCCTGCCGGTGCATCGCCTCCACAATCGCGGGATGGCGGTAGCCCAGGATCATGGGGCCCCACGCCAGCACGTAGTCGATGTATTCGTTGCCGTCGACGTCTTCCAGGCGCGATCCGCAGCCATTGCGGAAGTACAGTGGCACAGGCGCCTTCGCGCGGAACGGACTGCTGACTCCGCCCGCCAGTGACAGCTTGGCCCGTTCCAGATATTCGCGGGATTTTGCCCAACGCTCGCTCATAAGCCTTGAGGCGTATTATACGTGTACGTGAAGATTGTTCTGATGCTCTTGGGCTGCGAGCGGGAGTCCCACGCCCAGTGGTCGTGTGCGTCCCACGCAGGTGGCTGCGCTCAGCGATCCTGGAGCAGGGATTCCAGAATCGATTTCGAGATATTCAGATTGTTGTTCTGACCGCTTCCCAGCTGAATGTTCGGTTTGTTGTCGCCGTGAAAGTCGGATCCGCCGGTCACCTTCATGCCATACTTTGCGCTCAGCGCCAGATAGCGGGCGCGGTCCGCTTCGTTGTGGTCGGAATGGAACACCTCAATCGCCTGGAGGCCGGCATCGCACATTCCGGCAATCAGTTGCTCCTCTTCGGCGTGGTCGCGTTTGCCGAGGCGGACGGGATGAGCCAGCGAGCTGATGCCGCCCGCGTCATTCACCCGGCGAATGGCATCTTCGAGCGCCGGCTCCTCGCGCTCCACAAAGCCGGGCGCCGTGTCGGAGAGATAGCGCGAGAAGGCTTCCTGGATACTGGTGACGTAGCCTTTAGTGATCAGCAGTTTGGCAAAGTGAGGCCGGCCCGCGAGACTGCGGCCGAGCGCCTTCACTTCCTCTATAGTTACGTCGAGGCCCATCGACTGCAGCTTGGCGGCCAGCCGCACATTGCGGTCGTGACGCGCGGCCTGCATGCGCTCCAGCCAGGCGTGGAACTCAGGTGCGGGCTCGCCGGCCAGAAAATATCCTAATAAGTGGACGGTGCGCGTTTTTGGATTGCCGAGCGCTGTACTGAGCTCGATCCCGCGGATCAGCCGCACGCCTTGCTCGCGCGCGATGGGATCGGCCTTGTCGTATCCCGCGAAGGTGTCGTGGTCGGTAACGGCGATGGCTTCGAGCCCGAGCTGCCGGGCCGCCGCAACCAGCTCCGATGGGCTGTAGGTGCCGTCCGATTCAGTTGTGTGCGTGTGGAGATCGATCAATTAGTTCCAACTCGATTAATTTATTCCAGACCTTCTGCACACTCTCTTCGATGTCCTCCGTCGAAGAGTCGATGGTGACTTCAGGCGTGGCCGGCGGCTCATACGGATCGGACACGCCGGTAAAGTTCGCGATTTCGCCCACCAGCGCTTTTTTGTAAAGGCCCTTTACGTCGCGCTCGGCCAGTACGGCAATGGGGCAGTGAACGTACACTTCCACGAAGTTGGGGATGGTGGCGCGGACCTCCTCACGAACAGCGCGGTAGGGAGAGATGGCGGCCACCACCGCGATGATCCCGTTACGCGAGAGCAGGGAACACACGAAACCAATTCTGCGGATGTTGGTGTCGCGATCCTCCTTAGTGAAGCCGAGTCCCTTGGAAAGGTGAGTGCGGACAACATCGCCGTCCAGGAGTTCGACTTTCGCGCCTGCTTCCCGAAGACGCGCGTAGACGCGCTCGGAAACAGTGCTTTTGCCCGCGCCGGAGAGTCCGGTGAACCACAGCGTGAAGCCTTTATGCATTGGTCCGCCGCGCTCCGGTGAGGACTTCGTCCAGCAGTACATCCACAGTTCGCTGCGCCTTCCCGTCAGGCGTAAAGTGAATACCGCACTCCTTGCCGGCCTCCTCTTCCCACCACCAGCGTCCGGCCCGCTCCGATTCGCCGGCAAGCGTTGCGCGTGTGCAAGGACCGCAGCCGATGCTGGCATACCCCTGGCCATAGAGAGGATGCCGCGGAACGTCGTGTTCACGAAGATATTGGTCGAGCTGTTCGCGCGTCCAGTCGGCTACCGGACTGATCTTCCAACGTCCGTCCACTTCCTGTACTTTTTGCAGGTTGGCGCGCGTGTCCGATTGGGACCGGCGCAAACCAACGGCCCAGGCTTTCAACCCGCTCAACTTGCGGTCGAGCGGCCGGACCTTGCGAATCTGGCAGCACAGCATGCGCTGGGGAACTCCCTCATAGAAGAGATTAGGACCGTTCGAGGTGACCATACTCTCCACCTCGGCGGCATCCGGGAAGACGATTTCGATCGGCAGGCGGTATTTCTCGCGGACCTGCTCCATCATCTGATATGTCTCGGCCGGCAGGCGTCCGGTATCCAACGTGATCAGACGAACCGAGGGAACCAGGTGCGCGGCCATGTCGACCACGGCCATTCCGTCATCCTGGAAGCTGGTTACGATTGCGAACTGGTCCCCGAAGCTCGAGAGGGCCCAAGCCAGGACCTCTTCGGCTGATGCAGTCTGCAGGTCGGAATAGCTGAACAGAAAAATACCCGATAGCCGATCTGAATTGGTGGATTCAATTTGATGATACCATCCGGAACTCGAAGGCCACGGTCGAGGTTTTCACCACCAGCTTGCCGGTTCCCAACGGTTTGCCCGCGTTGCGGTAGAACACCGCGCCGTCGGTGGATTCGCCCGGCAGCAGCTTTGTGTTAACAAAAGCGATGGCCGAGGCCGCGGCCGCCGCTTTGATCTTTGGAGAACCTACTTCGGCCAGCGCATTCTGCCGCCGGACCTCATAGCCATTGGTCGATTTCATTCTGGTGTTGCCGTAGATGCTCGATTCGTAGGCGGTGACCAGCTTGATTACGTCGTGGCGGCTGGCTTTCTCCACCATGTTGGTGACTACGACCCGCGCCGGCACAGCCTCCATGACAGCGCCGTCTGACCGGTAGAAAACAAAATCCTCCGGCTTGAGAATGCAGGAAGTTTTGGAGCCATTGGAAATCGCGACCTGAAGAATGGAATATTCGCGGACATGGGAGGGAAGCTGCGCGAACATCACCGTTAACCCGTTGCGCGTAAGTGTTTGATATCTGAGGCCGCCTGATTCGAATTCGATCACCTGCGCGGGAAGTCCGAACGAGAATAGAAGCAGGACGAGGACTGGACGCAGACGTGGGACGAGACCCATATACAACATGATAGTCTGTGGCGGGGGATCCGCCTGTTTGCGGGTTTCATCACAGGCTCTTTGGAATCATTTGCTCAGGGAAATTGCCGTGTCTGGATCACGGCTCACGTATCCCAGTTGGGCTGCGCCTACAGTCAGATCCAGGTGGTTTTTCCGGGCGTGATCTGTGAGAATCCTATCGGCCCGGTCTTTCGCGCTTTTTGCTTCCGCTTTCCGGCGCAAGCTCCTCAGCACGCCCGCGTAACTTTCCAAAGTGGCCGAGACATCCTCTCGGCTCCCGGTTTCTGGAACTGGGATGCTTCCCTGTTCAAGGATTTCTTTCTGACGGAGGCAGTGCGCTTGCAATTTCGCGCCGAGTTCTTTGATGCGTTGAACCAAGTGCGATTCAATCCGCCGTACATGGATGTCTCCAGTCCGTTCTTTGCGCAAATTCAAAGCGCGCAGCCGCCGCGGATTATTCAGTTAGGCCTCCGGCTGCAGTTTTGATCGCTGGCCAGAGCAGGCTGCGTTTACTTGCGCTGTGGAACGCTTCGGCCAGGCCGTACAATGCTGGAACCTGAGGAGACTGACAACTACTTTCTTCAATCAGGCCGGCTTTCCCGGGTATTGGGAGCCGGCCTTTCGCGTTCCCGCAGGCAACCTTTGCGCGGAGCGACGTGGGACAATCATTCTACCAGCATGACCCGCGTGCTATGAAGCGATGTATGATGCCAGCGCTGCCTAGCATGTCCTTTTAGCCATGTCGCCATTGCGTATCCGAGCCGCCTTTCTTGTTTTGTGGAGTGCGCTCTGCCGTGTCGACGTCTCGGCGCAAGACCTGGAATTCTTCGAGAAGCGCGTCCGTCCGCTTTTAGCCTCACAGTGCTACAGTTGTCACGGTCCGGATAAGCAGTTTTCCTCGCTCCGTCTCGATGGAAGGGATCGGATTCTG
>DATLBY010000224.1:0-7599 GCA_035526665.1 Bryobacteraceae bacterium | reverse complement strand
TTCAGTGGAACATTGACTATCAGCGGGAAATTACTCCGAATACTGCCGTAACGGTCGGCTATGTCGGCAATCACGGTTTAAAACAGCTGGAGCTGCATTTCCTCAACACCTTTGATGCGAATGGGAGGCGGGCCGTGCCCTCCATCGGCCAGATTCGCTTTGAGTCGAATGCCGGCATGTCTGTCTATCACGCGCTACAAACGTCGCTTCGCCGCCGTTTCAGCCGCGGCTTTACTTTCAACGCGCATTACACCTACGGCAAAACAATTGTGAGCGGCGCCGGCTCGGAAGAGGGCTTGAGCGACGTGCAGGATCCAAACAATATCCGCGGATCCAGAGGCCGGGCCGCGCAGAGCCTCGATCATCTGCTCACCGCTAACTATGGCTGGGAACTTCCATTGGCGCGGTTCGCGGGATCGAGCGGAGTTGGCAAGGTTTTTCTAGGCGGTTGGCGCATAAACGGTATCAGCACGCTGCGGTCCGGTTTTCCACTGAACATCGTCTCGGGCCGTGACAACTTTGGAAGCGGGCAATCCTTGGGACAGCGGCCCCACTACGTGGCCGGCCAGAATATGCGTCTGGACTCAGATTTTCGCTCGGATCCCCTACATCAGTACATCAATCGCGCCGCCTTCGTGCAGCCAACCCAGGGGCAGTATGGAAATCTCGGAGCATTCGTGATGAACGGCCCCAGCAGCGTTGTATTCGATCTTTCGCTCTTTAAGAATACGATGATTCGAGAGCGGGTCACCCTGCAGTTTCGGGCCGAAGCATTTAATTTCACCAACCGCCCGAACTTCGGTGGACCAAACACGAATCTGAATTCTGGAACCTTCGGCCGCATTACGGGCGCAAGCGGCTCACGTGAACTTCAATTTGGATTGAAGCTCTTATTCTGATGCTCACCCGGCGATCGCTCCTCGCCGGCTTGGCGCAAGCGGCGCGTCCCAGGAAGGCACTCGTCTCGATCACGCTCGACCTGGAAATGGCCCGGAACTATCCTACTTGGGACGAAACGGAGTGGGATTACGAGAAAGGTAATCTCAGCCCGGCAGTTAAGCAGTATGCCGTGGAAGCCGCGCGCCGGGTAAAAGCGAAAGGTGGAATCATTCATTTTTTCGCGGTCGGCAGAGTATTTGAGCAGCCGGATATCGCCTGGCTGCAACAGATCGTACGAACCGGCCACTTGGTGGGGAATCACACCTACGATCACATTAACCTCCGCAGCACCAGCCTGGACGGTATACAACCGCGCTTTCGGCGCGCTCCCTGGCTGGTGGAGGGCCGGCGTCCGATCGATGTTATCGCTGAAAATATCCGGATGACCTCACAGGCAATTCGCCGCCGCCTGGGAGTGGAACCTGCTGGTTTCAGAGCTCCCGGTGGATTCCCTGAAGGCTTGGGCAACCATCTGGAAGTCCAGCGCATGCTCCTGGAGCAGGGCTTTCAGTGGGCCAGCACCAAATATGTGTCGCACAGTGGGATTCCTCCCTACAATCCCAATGGTGGACTGGAACTGGTTAGAGAACCCGCCCCTGAGGTGTTTGCTTCCGTTCTCGCGGCGCAAGAGCCGTCGCAGCCCTCGATCTACAGAACTGGGTTAATTGAAGTGCCGATGTGTCCCATCAGCGATCTGATTGCGTTCCGCACGGCGCACTGGAAGCTCGACTATTTTCTTAAAATCATCAAGGAAACGGTGCAGCAGGCCATTGAGCGCCGTTATGCGTACGTGATCCTTTTGCATCCAGCATGTCTGTCAGTAGCCGATCCTCAATTCCGAGTTGTTGATTTAATCAGCGACTTGGTGAACGAGGCTCGCGGGCAGGCTGAAATCGTCGATTTGCATGCGGTGGCAAAAACAGCCAGCCCTCACTGAACGCTTGGTACACTCAGGGCCCTGGAAGACATCAACGCTTGCGCAATCCCTTTACGCGCCGGCTGAATCACATCGAGTACCGGCCCGCCACGATAGACCGGCTCCGGCGGAGCCCTCCTCCAAATGGCGCCCGGTGCGTAGACAAGTATTTCATCCCAAACGATGCTTTTTTTGTCGTGTTCGCCCAGAGCATGGGAAAGAAGCCGCCCCTTGTCCCAGAACTGCCGGGCCCGGGGATCTGCAATTCGCTTCAATGTCGCCGTGGAGGGCGCCGCCCAATCCGTCGGCAGGACAGGTTCCCAGACGGCGAACACACGGATTTCCTGTCCGCTAAACTCCTTTAGCAGGCTTTCGGCTGCGGAGGCCCCCCGCAGGCAATAGCCTCAAGTGGGCGAAAGAAGCAGAAGAACGCGAGTCTCGTGTGCGGCTGCGTTGAAGGCGTTCTCCAGCTCCGGAAAGGTGCTCGCGGCGAGTTCGGCTAGAGGCGGTTGCCCATCGGGCGCCGCATGCCCCCGGGAGAGCGCAAACAGTACCAGGCATACGATCAGTACAACGACAATCGCGGCAATGACTCGACGGCGCATAAGATTTCAGCGCGCCATCAGGTTCGCGGTGGCATTCGCCAGAACGTCCGGAAAGACAATCGACGTGATCACGAATAATGCAGCCAGCCCAAGCAGGACAGTACTGGCAACGCCCGGTTTGGACCGGCATTGTTTTGCCCGCCAAGCCTCGATAAAACCGTAAACCACCAGCAGGACCGACAGGCCAAGCAGATAGGGCCGGAGAGCCGTAAACAAAGTGGAGCTACCCGCTGCCCCGGCCGCGAAGAGGAATGGAAAAAGAGGTAAGCAGCAACTGGAAGCGGCGAACGCACTTCCCAGAGCCGCAAGGCTGGTAACGGTGGTTCTGGTGTTCCGCATAGCGGCTGGCTACAAAAAAGGTTTCACAGCTGCTTCGACAGTGGCCATATCGGTCTCGCCGATAAAGGCTTTTACGCGTTTCCCAGAGCGGTTGTACAGGAACATAGCCGGTAGAGCGCCACTCCATTTCGGATCGAAAGAGTTGATGAAGTCCTCGTCGTTTTTGGCGCGCTTCAGGTAGGACGGCGATGGAACTTTCATCGTCTGTAAAAACCGCGTCGCCGTTGCTTCCTGCTCGTCGGCGGAGATTAGAATGAGCTTCAGCCCCTTCGCCTGGAGCCGGCTCTCCAGTTGCACCAGCCGGGGCACCTCTGCGCGGCACGGCTCACACCAGGTTGCCCAGAAGTTCACCAAAACTACTCTGCCTTTGTTCGCGGAAAGAAGACGCTGTATTCCTGGTTCGTCGATTGGAATGAGCTTGTTGTCGCAAAAGGCTGGTACGACTGCTAAAGCAATGAGAAGTGCCAGAACCTTCACTTAAGTCCGTGCCTTCTTAATCGTGCAGCCGAACGCTTTTGTTTCCTTCTTTTCAACAGGCTGCCCGCTTAAAACGGCATCGAGCGCCTTGTGCAATCCCTTTACCTGGACGCGCGCCGGATTGGTGGAATCGTCTACATGTCCGTGATACTGCACTACCCCATCTTTGTCGAAAACAAAAACCTCGGGAGTTACTTCCGCGCCAAACTGATTGGTGAGAGCGTTCCCGGTGTCTTTGTAAATCCGGAAGGCGAATTGGTTGGCTTTGGCGTGCTGGTCCACTTCTGCCCGCGACTCGTTACTGTTCGCATTGACGAACGCAAACTGTACTCCTTTCGCGGAGAATTCTTTGAAAATAGAGTTCATGCGATCGTTGTACGCATTCGAAATTGGACAGCGCGTGGACACAAATACAATAACCGTTGCAGGCGCGGATGTGACGGAAAATACGACCGGAGAGTTGCTATCCCGGATCGTCACCGACGCCAGTTTGGACCCCACCCGGACCTCCTGCCCCCAGCAACTTGCCAGCGACAGTCCGATCAGCGCCATGAGCAGGTGAGTTCGCATCTCGATTACTTCTTCGCTCCGAGCCTCATATTGATAACCGCGCTCTTGCGGTTGTCAAAAGCGCTGAGCGTCTTTCCACCGCTGGTGGCTCCCTCGTGGTCCGCCTTCAGTTCATAGTCGACTTCAGGACTCAGACCATGAAAATGGTACATCCCGTCCTCTTTCGTAATAAAGGAACGCACCTGGAGAGTCTTGCTGTCCTTCAATTGAACCACCGCGCCGCCCACTATTTTATCGCTTGCATCCGTAATCACGCCCTCCACTGAGCGGGTCGTGGAATCCTCCTTGCCCTTTTTCTGTCCGAAGGAAAGAGTTGCCATCATCAGCACTGCCGTTGCGACAATCAATAAACGTTTCATTTTGACCCTCCCATACTACTCCCGGTCCGGTTCCAGTTCGAAGCTCAACTCCTTCCGTTGCTCGCCGTCGATCTGGACTGCTTTGCGGGACCGCACATATCCACTAGCTTTGACGTCCACCGTATACTTCATAGGTACGGGCGGAACCCTCACGGCAAATTCGCCGCGAGCATCGGAAATCGCCTTTTGTTTAGGAATTTTAATGCCGTCTGCCGTACCGGATTCAGGTGTGATCACGATCTCCGCGCCAGGAAGCGCGAATCCCGGCGGACGGAATACCGTGCCTGCGATAAGGCTGAAAACCGGAGTGCTCTTCTGGGTTTTGTCTTTCTTGAACAGTAGCGGACGGTCTGCCGTGCCCCGGCTTAATCCGCCAGGGGGTAGCAGGTTGCCGTAGAAGGGGGAAATTGCCAGAAAGAGCAATACGGCCGGGCTGACGATTTTACTTCCAATCTTCGTCTTCTTCCTCGTCCTCTTCTTCATCATCGTCAGCGACGTCGGCGTCGTCCTCATCCTCGTCGTCATCTTCGTCTTCATCTATGGTGGGTTCGATTTCTACAGGATCTTTACTTGTTACTGTCAGACTGATGCCGCACTCTTCACATGTGAGTTCGTCGCCTTCGTCCAGTTCGTCCTCTTCGACGTCCAGCACGGCGTCACATTGCGGACAGTTCAACATAAAAAGATCCTCCCATTTCGCACCATTGGCTTAGCCGCCTTTTTCGACGAGGCTACGCGTCTTTTTTGGGGCGTCCCCCTCAATTCCACATTGTACTCATGCGGCTTTGTAATGGAGCGAGAACAACTCTACGCGGCCGGCACGTGTTCTTTCAGCATGGCATGATACCGCTCCATGTCTTCGAGAGATGCGGTCACCAGCGTTTTCTCCATGTCCACATCCGTCTCAATCATGTGCTTCACATGCAATGCTGCCAGTTTCATGCACCACGCATCGGTTAACGGACGCTGCACCTTTGCGCTAAGAGCCAGCAGATCCGGGTGGCGCAAAGAGATGATTTTCTCCTGGACGTGTTCTCCCTGCATGAGATAGAATTTGACGTCCACGGCATCGCAATGGCGGATGGATATCGCAGTTTGCTGCCACTTGTACTCCACTTGCCAGATCCGGCCAAATGGATCGGGACCAACCTCGAAACGCCGGTAGTTCTCTATCATTCGAGCTTATCGTAGCAAACGCCGGATCGCCGGCTTGGGTTGGGACGCGCCTAGAACCGTGACGCGCTATGGCTCACGAGCGAGAGGAACTCGTCGCGGGTCTCTTTTTGCTCCCGGAAGCTTCCGAGCATGGAACTCGTAACGGTCCCGGAGTTCTGCTTCTCCACGCCGCGCATCATCATGCAGAAGTGGCGCGCCTCACAAATTACTCCCACTCCTCGTGGCTCCAAAACCGTCTGAATCGTTTCTGCGATCTGCTGCGTGAGCCGTTCCTGCACCTGCAGTCTGCGTGCAAACATATCTACGATGCGGGGAAGCTTGCTCAGGCCGATCACCCGGTCCTTCGGCAGATAGGCCACATGCATTTTCCCGTAAAACGGAAGCAGATGGTGCTCGCACATGCTGTAGAATTCGATATCCTTGACGATCACCATCTCGTCATACTCCACCGTGAACAGCGCACCGTTGATTATGCTGTGAACGTCCGTCTCATACCCACTGGTTAAAAAGCGCAGTGCCTTCTCGGCGCGGTCCGGCGTTCGTACCAGGCCCTCGCGCATGGCATCCTCGCCCAGTTGATCGAGTATGCTGCTGACGTTCGCTGCGATAATTCCCGTCTGCTCTCGTTTGCCGCGCATTACTTTGACAGCCGCCTTGGTTTTCATAGGCCTTTCAATTCGAAACTGTTCCGTTTGGTCTCCTGCAGTTTGATTCTGTCAAGCTCTGCGGCCGCAAAACACCACCCTTCCCGGAGCCGGCGCTCCACGTCAAGTGAGAGATTTTCGGTCGTGGGGACGACATCCCGGAAGCTGTCGACATCACGATTCATGTCCTTGTGATCGAACACGTTCAATACGGCAGCGCGAACAAATTCGTCCAGCGCCAATGGGTTGACCACCCGGCCGGTCGAGCCATCAATCTGGCCCCGGACCCCGACTTCAAGAATGTAGTCATGGCCGTGGCCGTACGGGTTGTTGCATTTCCCATAAAGCTCGGAGTTTTCAGCCTCGGAGCGTTCGGCCGAATGCAGCCGGTGGGAGGCTGCAAACCGGTATCGGCGTGTGACGCGCGTCATTTGCCATCCCCGGCGTACTCCACAAAAAGATCTTCGGTTTCGTACAGCTTCACGCTATGCAGATGCGCATTTGGAAAACGCAGCTTGGGCTCGAGGCGGCGCCAGATCTCGCAGGCTATGTTCTCAGGCGTTGGAATGAGCGCGTCGAAAGGGGGCACCTCACGGTTGAGGAAGCGGTGATCCATCGGCTCCACCACCTGTTCGTGAATCACCTCTTTCAAGCGCTTCAGATCGAAGACCATGCCGGTAGCAGGATCGGGCTCGCCTTCCAGCGTTACCTCCAATACGTAGTTATGGCCGTGGCCGTGGCTGCCGGCGCCTTCTCCGTAGAGGGCACGGTTTTCGGCCTCGGAAAGCCTGTCGTTGTAACACGAATGGGAGGCTGAAAATTCTGCTTTGCGGGTAATTAGCATTCCAAATCTACGAGATGCGCGGCGGTGGCGGTAGGATGCGAAAACCAGGAAACCTATCCCTTTCAGCCCTCCTCCGGCATCGCACCGGCCAATACTCTAAAATTATCTCAGATGGCGAAATCCGCGGCCGACCGCACCCTCCGAATCCTCATGGCGGTGCTGTTTATCGTCTTTGGCTTTGTTATCAAAGACGCTTTCACGGAGCACGTAGTGCAAGCGGGCGATAGCGCTCCTGATTTCTCCATTAGAACGGATGACGGAAAAACGATCACGAAGTCGAGCTTCGGGGGCCGGCTGCTGGTCCTGAATTTCTGGGCTACCTGGTGTCCTCCGTGCATTGAAGAGATGCCATCGCTGGACGCCTTTGCGCGTCAGATGCAGACCGCTGGTGTGGTGGTGCTGGGAGTAAGCGTCGACAAAAGTGACGAGGCCTATAAACGTTTCCTGAAGAGAGCCCGCCCGGCGTTCCTGACGGCTCGCGATCCCGAGGCAAATATCAGCTCCGACTACGGCACCTATAAGTGGCCCGAAACCTACATCATCGATCGGACGGGAAAGGTGATTCAGAAGCACATCGGGCCTAAAGATTGGACCGACCCCAATATTGTCAACGAGATCAAGGCACTTTTATGATTCCAGCCGTTGCACAGAAATTAAAAACACTGTTAGGCGCACGCGGCGTTCTGGATAGTCCGCAGGACCTCTCGCTCTACGAGTACGACGGTGGCGT
>DATLBY010000223.1:0-7164 GCA_035526665.1 Bryobacteraceae bacterium | reverse complement strand
CGCCATCCTGGCCGAGAAGGTGGGTCCGAGCAGTTGGACCAAATCGCTGACGGCGGTGGGCTCCAGGACTACGGTATATTTACCCGGTTCCAGACGGACGGGCTTCTTCCAGGCAAGGCATTTTTCCGCCGCGCGCGCGCCCAGGATCGTGCCGCTGATCTCCGCGATCCTGACCGAAGGCTGCCCGGCCCAGCCCGAACTGCTGCCGTCAGGAGCGCGAACCGTGGTGCTGAGGCGGGCATCGGTGGCGCGCGAGTAGCCGAACTTGCCACGCTTATTGGCGCTGGCCTGGATGCCGGAGGTGCGCAGAAACAGTCCCGCGGCCGAAAGCCTTTTGGGCGCGGCTGCGTCAACGGCAGCGCGCACCTGCGCAATCAGAACCGGGGATTTCGCAGCCGCCGTGGAATCGTCCCAGTTGTCTTTAGACGTATACTCCTGCGGTCCCAGCGGCTCCACGTATTCCTGATTGGCCGACGAGATGCCGGCCAGCTCTTCGGATCGTGCCACGGCGGCCCGCAAGGAGGCATCGTCGAAGAGGCTGGTCTCAGACGACCCTGTCTTCTGGTCGCGGGTGGAACTGATCACAAGGGAACGGTCGCGGCTGAGCCCGGCCTGCGTGATCCCGTTGTTGGCGAAACGGACAAAGGCCTGCTCGGATTCGCGTAGGGAGACAGCGCATTCCGGGAAGGTTGAGAAGGCGATGACCTTCTGTGCGATTGCGTGCGCCCGTTCGCGTGTCAGCATCAGTCCGTCTCAATCACGTTGATCTGGCGGAAGCGCGCGGGCGAGCAGCCGTGGCTGATGGAGTTGACCTGCATCGGCTCTCCTTTAGCATCACGGGCGCTGCCATAGAGCTGCCAGTAGCTGCGGCCGGCGATGGCGTCGCAGGCCTGCCAGAATTCCGTGGTCTTGGCCTGGTAGGCGACGCGCGAGACCATTCCGGCCTTCTTGCCGCCTTTGATTTCCCAGAAGGCGTCGCCGCCGAACTGGAAATTGTAGCGCTGTTGATCGATGGAATAACTACCCCGGCCTTCAATCAGGACGCCGTCATCGATGCCGCCGATCAGATCCTCCAGTGTCGTCTCGGGCTTGCCCGGTTCCAGCGACACATTCGGCATCCGCTGGAAGGGGACGTGCGACCACGATTCGGCGAAGGAACAGCCGCGCGACTCCTTCTCGCCGACCAGATGGGCCTGATCGCGGGTCGTCTGGTAGCCGGTGAATAGCCCCTTTTCGATAATGGGGAACCGCTTCGACTTTACGCCATCGTCGTCATAGCCCACTGTGGCGAGGGCCTTCTCCGTGATGCGGTCGCCATAGAAGTTCACAATGCCGCTGCCGACGCGCTCTTTTCCGAGTTTGTCCGGAGTCAGGAAACTGGTGCCGGCGTAGTTGGCTTCGTAGCCGAGGGCGCGATCGAGTTCCGTGGAGTGGCCGATGCTTTCGTGAATTGTCAGGAACAGGTGGCTCGGCATCAGCACCAGATCCTTACGTCCTGGCTGCACAGAAGGAGCATCCAGGTGCTCGACTACTTCTTCCCTGATTCCCTGCGCATTCTCTTTCAGGTTCATCTGCGGGACAAACTCATATCCGGTCGCGAGCGGGGGCGGGATGTAATTGCGGCTTCTCGATATGCCGCGCGCTACATTGACGGCGGTCGCGTTCACCACGGCAAAGGTCTGGATGATGAGCTGCTGGATGGACGAGCCCTCCGAAGATGCGAAATATTTATCTTCCGAGTGGAAAGTAAGCATTCCAGCGCCCGAAAAGACGCGCTTGCCTTTCTTTATCTCACCGGCGGCCTCGCGCAGTAGTTCCAGCTTCTCGGCATTGGGAACATCGAACGGATTGCGCTCAAAGCTGGACGTCCAGGTGTCGCGGTAGGCTTTCACCGGCGCCAGAACTATGGGCCGGGTCTGGATGGCGGCATTCGCGCGCGCAACGATCACGGCCTCTCCCGTTACGCGGGCGATCTCTCCCGCCGTCACGATAGGCGACGCGGCGAAGCCCCAGGAGCCATTAGCTATCACGCGCACACCAAAGCCGAAGCTTTCCGAATCGCTGATGCCGGGCACCTCGAGCGTCTTGCCGGTGCCGCGTTCCGGGCTCTTGCGCAGTGAGAGACTCTGATCGCGATAGCGGTTAATCCGGATATCGCAGTATGTGGCCTTCAATTTTCTGGCTTCGCGCAGCGCGGCATCGGCCAGATTCTCCAAGGCGGGCGCGGGCTTCCGGTTGGGCACGGGGGCGCCGAACAACTCCGCCGCCAGCCCGGCCGACGCGCCCAGGAAGATACGCCGCGAGATCATATGGTCTTGTCCTTGGCATAACACAGGGGATCAAGCAAGCATTCCACGCAGCGCGGCTTACGCGCCACGCAGAGGCTGCGGCCATGGTGAATCACCTGGTGGGAGAAGAGTATCCAGCGATCCCGTGGAATGATCTTCATCAAGTCCTTCTCAATATTGACCGTGTCCTCCGCGCGCGACAGATCCAGCCGCTGCGAGATGCGGAACACATGAGTATCGACGACGACGCCAGAGGCAATTCCGAAGGCTGTCCCCAGCACTACATTGGCGGTTTTGCGGGCCGCTCCCGGAACCGTCAGCAGATCGTCGATGTTGGTGGGAACCTGGCCGCCGAAGTCGTTCAAGATTCGCCTAGCCGCGCCAATGACGCTCTTCGCTTTGTTGTTGAAGAAGCCGGTGGAGCGGATATCGGCGGCCAGCTCGTCCTGGCTCACTGCGGCGAATGCCTCGATTGTCGGGTACTTTGCGAACAGCTTGGGAGTAACTTCGTTCACGCGTTTGTCGGTACATTGCGCCGACAGAATGGTGGCCACCAGAAGCTGCCAGGGATCGTTATGGATAAGCGCGCAGTTTGCGCCGGGATAAAGCTGGTCGAGGCCTTCAAGGATCTTGTGTACGCGTGCTTTCCGCTCGGCGGCACTCTTCGGCTTTGGCGCCTTGGATGGCGGTGTGGGAGGCATTCGGGCCGGTCAATTGAAATAACATAGTAGCATTGCGTCATTCTGCCATCCTGCTGCTGCTCGCGGCTTTGATTGCGTTCGGAGGAGCCGTTTTTGCAGAGTTTCACTTTGATGATTACGCCATTTTTTCCGATCCGGTCCTCACCTCCGCGACGGGTTGGCGGGAGGTCTGGCTGCCGCTGCAGACCCGGCCGCTAACTTACTTTACCTTCTGGATCAATTATGCGCTGGGGGGACAGCGGCCGGCCGGCTATCATGCGGTCAACCTAGGGCTTCACCTGGCGTGCGTATGGCTCGTCTTGGATGTTCTAAAGCGGCTGGTTACGCCGGAGTCGGCCTTCCTGGCAGCGGGGATCTTCGCGTTGCACCCCATCCAGGCCGAGCCGGTGGCGTATGTGTTTGCACGCGCCACACTGCTGGCTACTCTTTTCTGTCTGCTTTCGTTGCGCGCTTGGACGCGCGGCCGCTATTGGACTGCGGTAGCGTGGTTTGCCGCGGCGCTGCTGGCGAAAGAGGAGGTGGTGGCGTTTCCGGCATTCCTGTTGCTGCTTTTGCTCGCAAGACGGCAGAGCGCCGGAAAATTGCTGCCCATTGGGGCCATGTTCGTGCTCGCAATAGCAGCGGGAGTGCGCGTGATGTGGGCCGCGTCGCGGACGCCCGGATCGTCGGCCGGCGCTCAATCGGGTTACACGATGGTGCAGTATTTCGGCGCGCAGGGCGCGGTCATTCTACGCTACCTGAGATTGCTCCTGGTTCCGTGGGGCTTCAGCGTCGATCCCGAAATCTCCTCGCAGGCAAACTGGTGGGCTTGGCTGCTGGTGCTGGTTGCGGTGGCTGCCGCGGTTTACTGGTTTTCGCGGCCCGCCGCTTTTTGGTTTCTAACCGGGTTCGTGCTGCTGCTGCCGAGTTCGTCGATTTTTCCCGCAGCCGATCTGGCCGCCGACCGGCGCATGTATTTCCCGCTCTTCGCCTTTGCCACGGGATTCGTGCTACTGTGCGGCTCGCGCATCCAGCCGGTCTTACTCGTTCTGTTGGGGTTGAGCATCCTGCGTTCGCAGGTGTGGCGGAGCGAAGAGACGCTCTGGCGCGAAGCCGTGGAGCGTGCGCCGGGCAAGGTGCGCCCGAAGATTCAGCTGGCCCGAAGCGTACCAGCCCCGGAGGCCTTGGCTCTGCTGGAAGACGCGCGCCGAGTAGCTCCCGATGATCCCTCGGTAGCGGCCGAACTGGGCCGGGTTCAGCTGATCGCGGGGTCGCCTGAAAAGGCACTGTCCGAGTTTGGGCGCGCGCTCGCGCTGCAGCCCAACAATCCGCAGGCCATCAGTAATCGCGGCGTGGCGCTGCTGCTGCTGAAGCAAACAGATGCCGCGCGACGGGACTTCGAAAAGGCGCTGGCAGTGAATCCCTGCCTCTTTGAGGCGCGGTTAAATCTGCTGCGGATGGGTGTTCAGGCGGATGCTCCGTCGGGGTGCCGTTACTCCGACGATCAGCGGCGCGTGCTCACTGAGACGAGACGATTTTGAACTCCGCCCGGAGAAACTGCCAGTCCGGCAGCTCGTACACGCGGAGCTTGGTCTTCACAAAAGTCGAAAAATCCTTCGACTCGTAAGGACCGAGCGACGGAAGCGTGAACGGAAATTCGAAGATCGGTTTTCTAGCGGACACGAGAGTGATTTCCATCTTCAACTCGGGCAGGTCGGCGCCGGAATGATTCGTGACGGCAAACTGAATCCGGGCGCGCTGTCTGGCGTCTTCCGCCAGGCGAAGTCCACTGATCTCCAGATGTTTGGCTAGCGGGTGAGCATTGAGAGGCTGCGTGACTGGCTCGGCCTTTTCCACTGACGAGGCGCTGGTGGGGGCGCCGTTCCGCGCTGGAAGCACATAACGAAACAGAATAAAGAGAAACAGAAGTATCGCGGCCATGGAGCCGACCATCACCAGCCACGCGGGCATGCCCGCCGGCTGCGGCGGAGCTTCATACGAATATGCGGTAGGGCGGGGCGGCGGCTCGGGCTGGCGTTCCGGCTGTCGCGGCGGCAGCTGGGGTGGTGGAGGAGGGGGCGCGGCGACTGGTGGAGGCGCGACGGGTAGTGGCGCGGAGGGGACTGGTTGGGGCGGATTCACCGGTGGCGGTGGAGGCGTGGCTGCGGCTTTGGCCGCGCAGTTGGGACATTCCGCGTACGCCGGTGGAACTTCACTCTTACACTTAGGGCAAATCCATGTGAACATGACCACGCTCCATTTCGATTATGACCCACACCCGGGAGGCTCCCAATGAGAATCGATGGGCAGACTAGCGCTCCGTGCGGCGCGCCACGATCAACGTAACATCGTCCGCAAAGTGTGCGGGCGATATCCAGCAGGTCAGCTCGCCCAGAATTTTCGTCAGCATGCTGACGGCGCTGTCAGTCCGCCATTTGGCCAGCAATTCGGCCAGCCGGGCATCTCCAAACTCCTCGTCCACTTCGGCCGGGCAGGCCTCGGTCGCTCCATCGGTGTAGAGGGACAGAATGTCGCCGGCATAAAGCGTCCGCCGGTGGTCTTCATAGGCCGCGTTTTTCAGAACTCCCAACAGCATCCCGCCGCCCTCCAACGCATCGACGCTGCCATCGGTGCGGACCAGGAGAGGCGGATTGTGCCCGGCGTTACAATACAGCATTTCACCGGAAAACGGATCCACTCGCGCAATGAATGACGTGATGAAGCGATTGCCGGGACAGCGAGCCGCAATTATGCTGTTTAACCGCTGCAGAACGCGAGCCGGCGAAAGGTCGGCTTCCATCAGGGCCTGCGTGTGCGCCTGCATGTTGGACATCATGAGAGCCGCCGGCATCCCTTTTCCGGCTACATCGGCCACAATGAGGCTCACCGAACCGTCGGGGTGGACGAAATAATCGAAATAGTCTCCGCCGACGCCGCGGCATGGCAATGTTTGCCCGGCAATATCCAGGCCGGGAATCGCGGGCGCGCAGGATGGCAGAAAGCCGCGCTGGATGTCCGCTGCATTGGCGAGATCCTGAGCGGATAGCCGTTCGGCCTGCTCCACCTCGGCCAGGCGGGCGTGTTCAATGCGGATGGCGGCCACGTTGGCCATTACCGTCAACAGGCTCAAATCTTCCTGCGTGAAGGGATGCAGCACGTCCTGCGTGTCGACGTAAATCAGACCGGTGACGCGCTCATTGGCTTGCAGCGGCACCGCCATCATGCTGCGGACGTTTTGCAGAACGATGCTCTGATGGCCGGCGAAGGCGGCATCGCCCATCGCGTCCTGGACCAGTAGAGAGGCCTTTTCCTCGAGCACGCGATCCCGCACCGTGGTGCTGATTTTAAAGGCGCTGCCTTCAGCGGCGCGGACCGCGAGGTTGTCTCCCTCAAATGTCATCAACACGCCGCGTGAGGCCCCGACAGCGTCCTTCGCGAGCCCAAGAACCAGCGTAAACAGCTCGGCCAGCGGACAATGGCTGGACAGCTCCTGGCCGGCGCGTATCAATGCCCGAATCGCTTTGCCGCCTTTGAGGGCGTCCGATGCGTCTTCCAGCTTGACGGCGATGGCGGTGGATGCCGGGGCTTCGGGGACAAACAGGACCGTGTGGTCCGAGTACGTCCCGGTGTGCGAGCCGCCCTCCAAGCTTTCGGTATCGAACCGGATCAGCAGATGTCCGGCAACGATCTGATCTCCCGGCCGGAGAACGTGGGGAGCCACCAGCCGGACAGAGTTGATTTTGCTGCCGTTTTTACTGCCGGGATCACGGACAATCCACTCTTCACCCTGGGGCTCAAAGATTAGATGCTGGCGTGACAGCCCCGAGTCTTCCGGGTAGGAGAGATCGCTGGAGGTGGACCGTCCCAACGTAACCGGCCCGGAAGCAAGGGGCACAGTGCCCGATTTGCCATCCGTCGTAAAGATAGTAAGGGCCGCGCCGGCCATTAAAGTCGGGCCGCTGACCCCTGATCGCGATACGAGCGCACGGCGGCTTCCTCGGTATCGTAGACCTCGAAGACGGTGTGCAGCTTGGTGACCGTCATCAGATCGGTGATTTTTTTCTGCAAGCCTGCCAGGCAGAGTTTCGCCCCTGAGTTCGCGGCCGACGCGCGGCAGCCCACCAATTCTCCCAGGCCGGCGCTATCCATGTAGCTGACGCCGCTCATATTGAAAATGAACCGCTGGCCGCCGCCCG
>DATLBY010000222.1:0-5361 GCA_035526665.1 Bryobacteraceae bacterium | reverse complement strand
GCTGCTCTCCGCCAGCTGGCGGAGCCCGTCCAGGTGGCTCTGGACATCCAGCTTTACGCGCACCGGAACGGCGGCATTCAAATTGCTTAAACCCACCAACAGCGCGGAGATGGATTGCCCTACTTCATCATGCAGCTCGCGGGCGATGGCGCGGCGTTCGCTCTCCTGCGCCTGCACCAGGCGCGCCGACAGTTCAGCCAAGTCCTCGCGTGCGCGCTCAATCTCCCGATAACGCTCGCCGGCTTCGTTCTCTAAGCGCAGAATGCGGCGGACGCTGAAGGCCGCCAGCGCCAAACCGAGCGCGAGTGTGAGCGAGATGGTGAGCGCCATACGGCTGCGAAGCTGGGCATAGAGTTCGGCCATGCGTTCATTGCGGTCGGCCAGCTGGCGCTCATTCACAGAGGCAATCTGATCCGCGATGGTGAGCATCTGCACGCGCCGCGGCATCACCTGGTCACGCAGGAACGCATAGCCAGTGTCCCGTCGCTGCTCCGGGCTCCAGCTAAAAACCGGATCGAGAACCTGCCAGTAATCCACCAAGGCGCGATTCAAGGCAAGAAACGGGGTGGCGGCGGGCGAGGTTACCAGGCGGGAATAGTTCCCGAGTGCGGCGTCCATGCTCTGGCGGGTCCGGTTCAAATCGGCAAGATGCAGGTGAGCCTTGCGCGGTTCGGGCTCCAGCAGGTAATCGCGTACGTAAGTTCCGGAGCTATAGAGGTCCGAGCGAATCTCATGCAGGAGCCGGTCGCGATCGACGAAGTCCCGCTGCACCTGTTCGGTCCGGATCTGTATGGTGCGCAGTTGCCGGATGGCAGTCACACCGGCGAACGCCATCAGCAGCAGAAGACCGCCAAATCCAGCCCAGAGAATAAGACGGCTCTGTTCTGCAGAGGCGGGCTTTGTGGTGAGGAAGGTCATGCAGCAGCATCAGCGGTGCGGCGGGCGGAGGATGGCCGCCACTACAGCGCCGGCCAAGGAAAGGCCGGCCAGCGTCCAGTAGACTTGCTCCTGTCCGGCAGCCAGAGTACCCGCAGCCTTGGCGCGATCCATGATGGCTGCAAAGTACCCGGGGACTACGAATCCGCAGACGCCCCACGCTGTGAACAGCAGTCCATAGTTGGCGCCGACGTGGGTCGGCCCAAAATAATCGGCGGTGAAGGACGGCATCAGCGCCAGGTATCCTCCATAGCAGAAGGCCGCCAGGCACAGGCCGGTGAGCAGGGTTCCGAACGTGTCGGCGGTGCGCAGCAGGCCCAGGCAGGCGATGATCGATCCGGCGCACATCCCCATCACCGCGGTCTTGCGCCCGAAACGGTCGGAGACGCCGCCCCAGCCCAAGCGTCCCGCGCCATTGAATAGACTCATGACGCCGAGAGCGGCTCCGGCCGAGAGGAACGCGGTAGGGCTCGCCATCTGGCGCAGCAGCGGCGTAGCTTCGCCGATCGCCGTCAACCCTACGGAAGTGCCAACGAAATATAGAATCCATAGCGCGTAGAATTGCCAGGTGCGCAGGGCCGCGGCCGGGGGAAGGTCGGCGCCCAGCGATGTTTTGGACGGCGGAACCCATCCGGCCGGCTGCCAGCCTGGCGGTGGCACACGGTAGAGTTGCGCTGCCCCAACGACACCCACGTAAAACATCGCGGCCAGGACGAGGAATGTACGCGGAATCGTGGTAGCGAAGGCGGCAGGGTCTTTTCCGATCAGCGCTTCAATCAGCGGACCAAAGAGCAGAGGTCCGACGCCGAAGCCCATCACCGCCAGGCCTACGATGAAGCCTCGCTTATCCGGAAACCACTTGATGCACATCGCAATCGGCGTGACATAGGCGAATCCGACGCCCACTCCGGCGACAACTCCGTAGCCCAGGATTAGTCCAGACACTGTATTGCCGAAGTATGCCGCCAGCAAACAGCCGGTACCGAGCAAAATTCCACCCACGCTGGCAACCAGCCGCGGCCCTTTCCGGTCCTGCCAGAATCCGGCCACGATCATGCCGGCGGCAAATGCCAGGATGGAATAGCGGTACGGCGCGATCGTCTGGGCCTGCGACCAGCCGTGGAGCTGCGCCAGCGGAGCCCGGAAGACCGACCAGGAGTAGATAACACCAAGGAGGACCTGCATGAATACGCCGCTGGCGGCATAAACGGCACGAGTCCGGGTAGTAGCGAAGACGGGAGTCACCGGGTAATTCTATCGCGTCGGCCGCTCATTGCAGCGAAGTAAAATGTACTTATCTTCATCGGAATCATAAACATTTGTGCAACGACATGGCGGGTGCAGGCCTCCAACAGTTGGAGGAATTATGAGAATTCCACTTTCTATCGCAGCGTTGAGTATGGCTTGGTTGCTTCCGGCGGGCGCCGTCACCTTGACCCGGCAAGCCACGATCCTCGGGGGATCGGGATCCCAGGGTCAAGGGAAATGCACCATCGAGGTCGACGTGGATGGCTCGGCCGAGGTCGCCATCTCGGGCAACGTAGGCCGGTTGCGTACCCTCTCGGGCCAGACAGCGGAATGGCGCCGTTTTGAATGCACGAGCACGCCGCCGCGTAATCCAACCGATTTCCGATTTCGCGGCATCGACGGCCGGGGCACGGTAAACATGGTGAGCGATCCGCGGAATAACGGGATGGCCGTAGTCCGGATCGAAGATCCGCAGGGCGGGCGAGAGGGCTACACCTTTGACCTGGAGTGGACGGGCGGCTCTTACGGAAATAACGGTGCGTATGGGAACAATGGTGCGTACGGAGACAACGGTTCCTATGGCAACAACGGTGCGTATGGAAACAACGGCCGGTATGGAAATACCGGCCGCTACGGGAATAATGGTGACTACCGGGACAACGGCAATGGAAGATCCGGCCGCTACGGAAACGACGATGACGATGAGGACAATGGCAACAGAAGAAACGGCCGCTATGGAAACTCCGGAAACCGCCGGAATGATCCCAACCACAGCCATGACGGCGTGTACAACGACGGCCAGGGTGGCCGTGGCGATGCCCGCATGGTGGCCGGCCCCGCGGCCATCCGCGCCTGCCGGGAAGCCATCACGCAGCGAATTACCCGGGATGGCTATACGCGCGTGAACATCCTTTCGGCGCAAGCCGACGACGGCCCCGGACGCAACGATGCCATCATCGGCACGGCGACGGCGCGCGGCAGATCCGGGATGGCGGATTTTGACTTCTCCTGTTCGATGAACTTCGACAACGGCCGCGTCCGGTCGGTCGAGCTGAGCCCGCGCTAGGGTAGAGGATACAATGCACGTGATGAATCAAAAACTAGCGGTTGTTCTGTTGACGGCCGGCACATTGCTGGCCGCCGACAGCATCGTGACGCAGGCCCGCAAGAAGATCGCGGATAAGAAATACGACGAAGCGATCACGCAGCTCGACACCGCTTACAAGGTCAAACCGCAGCCCGATGTAAAGCGGGCATTGGGCGAGGCTTATGTGGCGAAGGCGGATTCGTTGATGTCTGACGAAGCTCTTCCGCCGCGCGCGAAATACCCGGCGGCATTACGCGCCTACCGGCACGCTCTGGAAATGGATAAGGAAAACAAGAAAGCGCAGCAGGGGATCTCGACCATCGAGGGGGTTTATAAGTCTATGGGACGGCCGGTTCCACAGTAGGAACCTGCCCCTCAAGCGCCTTCACTTTGTTCAACCTGCGCACGTGGCGCTCTTCCCCCGTGAAGCGCGCCCGCAGGAAGGCCTCGACAATGTCGGCCGCCAAGGCGGTTCCTACGATGCGGGATCCCAGGACGATCACGTTGATGTCGTCGTGTTCCACGCCTTGATGGGCTGAATAAGTATCGTGGCAGAGGCCCGCCCGAATCCCCTTCAACTTATTGGCGGCCACTGAGGCCCCGACTCCGCTGCCGCAGATGAGCACGCCACGCTCTGCATGATTCTGCTGAACGGCATGTCCCAAGGCGGCGGCATAATCCGGATAGTCGTCGGGCTGGTCGCGCCCGCAAGCCCCGAGGTCGAGCACCTCATGTCCCCCAGCACGCAAGCGCCCGCTAATAAACTCTTTTAAATCGAATCCTGCATGATCCGCTGCAATCGCAATGCGCACGGACTCATGATAGCTGCAATCGACAGGCTATCGGAAGGTGGGTAGGTAGTAGCGCAAGGAGAGTGTAACGTAGGTCATGGCGCCGTGTTTGCCGGCCCAGGTGGAGCGCTCCAGCTGAGAGAACTGTCCGGATATGGAACATGCCCCCTGCCCAGGGTGGTTCCGCAAGAGTTGGAGAAAGCCCAGCGTCCAGGCACCCACGTGCCGGTTGCCGCTGCTGGAACGTGCGGCATGCGCATTGCCCGCATAGGCGAATAGCTCGATAT
This sequence comes from Bryobacteraceae bacterium, assembly GCA_035526665.1. Lineage (GTDB taxonomy): Bacteria > Acidobacteriota > Terriglobia > Bryobacterales > Bryobacteraceae > DATLBY01. Next base: position 1,012 of record DATLBY010000222.1, on the reverse strand, counting down.
TGCGGGTCACCTTGGCCTCGATACCCGAAATGGTAGTAAAAGTGGCGACCACTCCCGGCAATACGCCAAGCGCTTCGGCCCCTGCGCCGCGCGACCAGAACTGCTGGGTGACCACGTCCACTTTCTTTGTTGCATGTATGACGGCGGCGGCGCTGACGCCCCTCTCGGAGTGAATGCCGGCGAGTCCGGCTAATTCACCGTGTAGCCGTTTGTCATCATGTGTGACCTTGCTCAAGAATTGATTTCCGTGCTCGAAGGAGGCGGCAGCGCGCCAGGCTCCGATCTTGCGAACTACACGAATCTGACGCGTCCGCTGTCCGGCCAGGCCCGGGTGATAGGCGGGCTCCGGCACGTGAGTACTCATCACAGCGTGGTCGCTCCAGACCGCATCCCGATTAGGGCGGAGCAGGCTCCAGGCCTGGCCTCCCAAAATCTCCCATTCGCCCTGTTGATAGGAGGCAAAGTACTGACGGAAGCGGTAGGGCTGCCGGTCCAGCGGCGCGTTGAAGAAGTCGGTTTCGACGAATCCGATAACCTTGGCTTTGCCCAGGCGCATCTCGCCATCCAGCGAAAGGCGGGAATGGCGGGGGGACACCAGCGATTGCGCGGGGGTCAGCTCGAGCGGAATTCGCCCAAAGCGGGTGGAGACGCTGTCCTCAGTGGTAGCCGAGCGCACCATTCCAAGGGTCTCCAGGAATCCGGACGGACGCAGTTGCAGCCGGCCCAGGTTCCACTTGTAAATCCCTGAATCCGCGGCACCAAGCGCACACGGAAGGGCAAGGAGAGCCGCGAGTTTGTCTGCCCGGCGCAAATTATCAAGTTAACATTTCATGAACAGTAAATGAACATGGTGTTACAAGCAGCCACCCGCGTCAAAAAGGTCTAAAATAAAAGGGAACCCTGGAGGCTAAGAATTGAAGCAGCGAATCCTCGTGGATCTGTGCTGGGTGTGGTGGATTAGTACGAGCGTGGCTTTTGCGGCGCCTCCGGAAGCCCGGCCGGTTGACTTTAA
>DATLBY010000221.1:0-14397 GCA_035526665.1 Bryobacteraceae bacterium | reverse complement strand
CAAGCCTGGCAAGCAACCCATCGTTGAAACGTACCGTGCCGGACCGGAACCCGCCCTTTTCAAGATTCCGGGCACGCTCGAAGGCGCGCTTGCGCAGCCCGGGGAAACGCATCGTGCACGCTTTCAACTGGATAAACCGGCCGACGTCGCAATTGAGATCGAGACGCCCGCAGCCGCTCCACCGTATTTCAACCCGATCTTTCGCCTGCTGAATCCGGCGGGCGAGGAAGTGGCCAGCAACGTCTTCGCCGGCAAGGGTGCGTGCAGCGGCGCAATGAACAAATCGACGCAAGCGAAGACGATCCTGGCGTTGCGAGACACCGGCGCTTACACGATTGAGATCCGCGATGCCACCGCCGATCTGGCGGGCGCCAATTTTCAATACCGCGTGCAGGTCCGGCCGCAGATCCCGCATGTAGGCCAGATAAAAATTGATGCAGATAGCGTCAATCTCACGCAGGGACAGGGGAAGGTCATCCGCGTGGCATTTGACCGCGAAGAAGATTACCGAGGTTCGGTGATTGTCTCAGCGGAGTCACTGCCGCCAGGCGTCTCCGCCATGGCCGGCGGTGATTTTGAGCCTGACAAAGACCCACCGCCAGCCGTCGGCAAACGCGAGCGCTACACGCCGAGGACAGAACGAGTAGTTGTGGTGCTCACCGCCGATGCCGAGGCTCCGGCCTCCGTGGAGCCGCAGGAAATACGCCTGGTGGTTCGTCCGTTGGTGGACGGCAAGCCCGGTGAAGTTCTCTCGAGTAAGATCGTTCCCATGATGGTACTTCCGAAACCATGAAACTCTTGTTTGCGGCCTTCATTCTCGCGAACGCGGCCTGGCCTGCCGCCAACGTGGTGTCTCTACGGACGGCGCCGGCTCGGGCCGAGCTCAAGGGCGCACGCGCTTCGCAACAGTTTCTTGCCGTCGCAAAATACTCTGACGGCACGGAGCGTGATGTTACCGCGGTCTCGGAGTGGCATCTTTCCAACGCTGCTCTCGCTAAGTTCATTTCCCCGGCGCGTGTGGCCCCATCGGCAGATGGCGATCTTATACTCACCGCGTCGTTTTCGGGTATTCAGGCCAAGTCAACTCTCAAGATCGAAGATGCGGCAGCGGCACAGCCAATCACCTTCCAGCGCGAGATCAGCGCCATCCTCACCACGCGCGGTTGCAACAATTCCACGTGCCACGGCGGCGTCAAGGGCCAGGGAGGCTTCAAACTCTCTGCGAACGCCCTTTATCCGGCAGAGGATTATGAATGGATCACCAAGGGCGGCGGATACCAGGTGCTCACGGCCGAAGTAAAAGGAGAGCGCATCCCGCGCATCGATCGGGCGAATCCGGAGAAAAGCCTCTTGCTGTCAAAGCCCACCATGGTTTCGCCGCACGGTGGCGGCAAGCGCTTCGGAACAGATTCCGAGGATTACCGCACGGTGCTTGGTTGGATTCGCGGCGGTGCTCCGTATAGCAGCCCAGGAGCACAGGCAGAAGCCAAACTGACTCGTCTGGAGCTATATCCTTCCGTGGCGATCGTCCCGGTGCAAGCGGAGCACCATCTGCTGGTAACGGCGCATTTCAACGATGGTCACACGGAAGATTACACGCACCAGTCGCTTTACACAGTGAACGACGGCGACGTAGCGGCTGTCAGCCCCGGGGGCGTGGTGAGCGCGAAGCGCCGCGGTGAAACCTCCATTCTGATCCGCGCGGCCGGCCAGGTAGCGACGGCGGGAGTCGGCGTGATCGGACCTCCGATTCCGAACTATCCTGAAATCGCCCGCTTCAACATCATCGACGAACACATCTTTCCGAAGCTGCGTAAATTCCAGATCATCCCGTCCGATCTTGCAGGCGATTCCGAATTTCTCCGCCGCGTCTGCCTCGATCTCACCGGCACTCTTCCGCCGCCGCGGCGTGCGCGCGAATTTCTGGCGAGCACCGACCCGCGGAAGCGCGAAAAACTAATTGACGCGCTGATCGCCTCGCCTGAATTCGTCGACTACTGGACTTTCCGCTTCGCCGATCTGTTCCGTGTATCCATCTTTAGCAATGGATTGTCTCCCAAGTGGATGGAGGAATACTGGGAGTGGATCCGCAACAACATCGAGACCAATCGTCCCTATGATCAGGTGGCGCGCGAGCGCATCGCGGTGGAGGGCTACAAACCGCCATCACGCCATTTCCTGCCGTACAACCAGGTTGGAAGCCCGGCCGACGCTATGGCCGAAGAGGTTCGCGTCTTCATGGGGCGCCGTCTTGATTGTGCGCAATGCCACAACCACCCGTATGAAAACTGGAGCCAGGACCAGTTCTGGGGGATGGCTGCCTTCTTCTCGCGGATGTTCCGCATGGGCCAAGTGGTGGTGGACCACCCGACGAACATGGACCTGGGCACCAAAGATGTGGGCGGCAGCATGGACCTGCTGCATCCGCGTACTAAAGCCGTAGTCAAACCTACGGTGCTGGACAACTCACCGCTTGCCGTGACGCCTGAAAGCAATCCGCGCAAGGAGCTCGCGCGCTGGATGACCTCGCACCCCTACTTTGCCGAAGCCGCGGTAAATCGCATCTGGGCGAATTTTTTCGCGCGCGGCATCGTCGATCCGGTGGATGACTTCCGCTCTACCAATCCGCCCACGCATCCCGAACTGCTCTCCGCTCTAGCGGCGAATTTCCGGGACCAGGGCTACAACCTGCGCCGCCTGATGAAGATCATAGTGTCGTCGCGCACGTACCAGCTTTCGCGTACTCCTAATGCCACAAATCGCGAAGACGTGAGCAATTTTTCGCGATCTCTGTCGCGCGGTCTCGATGCCGAAGTGCTGCTTGACGCGGTGGCTGACGTGACGGGAATTCCCGAGACGTTCTCCACGGCCATCACCGAGGGGGCGGCCGTGGGGCAAGCCCTGGCGGGAACGCGTGCGATTCAACTGCGTGATCCGGACACGTTCTTTTCGCGCTTTCTAGAACTCTATGGCCGTAGCAATCGGGGCGCCGTCCCGGAACGAAACCACAAGCCGAACCTCAGCCAGGCTCTGCACGTGCTCGCCGGAGCGACTTATCTAGACCGCCTTAGCCAGCCAAACAGCCGTCTGGCGAAGCTGCTGAAATTGGGCTCAGGCGATGAGGAAATCTTCAACGAATTTTACGTCGCTGCGCTTAGCCGACTTCCGGCGGCTGATGAGGTGCAGGAGATGAAAACGATCTTGGCACAACGCGCCGACCGGGAAGCCGGACTGCGCGAATTTGTCTGGGCCTTGATTAGCTCCCGCGAATTCGCGGAGAATCATTAAGGAGGGTTCGATGCAACATCCCATGAACCGCAGAAGCTTCGTGACGGCCGGTTCGCTCGGCTTCCTCGGACTCTCGCTGCGCGAGGCGCTCTCCGCTGCGGCTGCAAGCAAGTCTCCCGTAAATGGCAAAGCAAAAGCGGTGATCCTTTTCTGGCTGGAAGGGGGGCCGAGCCACATTGATACGTGGGACCCCAAGCTCAACAGCAACTTCAAGCCGATCTCCACGAACGTTCCAGGAATCCAGATTTCCGAGCTGCTGCCGAAGATGGCCAAGCGGATGGACAAGTTCTCCCTGGTCCGGTCCATGCACACGCGGGGGACGGACCACCCGCAAGCCACTCACTACGCGATGACGGGCCACGAGATCAATCCCGCAATGCAGTTTCCAAGCCTGGGCTCGATCATCACGCGAGAGATGGGCCCGCGTAATGCAGTCCCCGCGCATGTGCTGGTCCCGAAGTGGGACCGCAACAGGCAATACGAAGAATACTTCAGGTCCGCATTCCTGGGTGGCGATTACGATCCCATGTGCATCCCGGATCCCTCCAAGCCGGGCTTTGAAATCACCGACCTAAGTTTGCCGAAGAGCGTTTCGCAGATGGCAGTGGAAAGCCGCTCGGCATTTCTAAAAGCGGTGGACCGGCGCTACCGCGCGCTCAACGAGACGGCGGAACATACCGACATGGACGCCTTCACGGCGCAGGCTTGGAAGATGATCCTTACGCCGGCGGTGCGCGATGCTTTTGATCTCGCTAAAGAATCCGACACGATGAAGGAGCGCTACGGCAAGGATTCAATCGGCCAGTCCTGTCTATTGGCCCGCAGATTGGTGGAAGCCGGCAGCCGTTTCGTGACGGCGGCTGGATACCACGGCACTTCCTGGGACACCCATAGTGACAACGACAAGGGCCACCGGGACCGCTTGACGCCGCCTCTGGACCGCACGCTCACGGCGCTGGTGGAAGACCTGGAGGAGCGCGGTCTACTGGAATCGACGCTGGTGATCGCAATGGGCGAATTTGGCCGCACCCCGACGATCAATGTCAATTTAGGTCGCGACCACTGGCCGAACTGTTGGTCGCTGGCACTATCCGGAGGGGGCATCAAAACCGGCCAGGTAATTGGAGCCAGCGACGAACGCGGCTACAACGTAACAGAGCGGGTGGTTACCATGGGCGACCTGTATGCAACTATTTATCAGGCATTAGGTATCGACTGGAAGAAGGAATACATGAGCCCGATCGGCCGACCCGTAAAGATCGCCAATTCGCTCGAAGACAAAACCGGTTCCCCAGTGAAGGAATTGCTGACGTAAAATTCAGCTCTGTTCAACTCCAGCCTCTACGGGAGTGTCAGCCACGCCATCGACACCCACGAAGGGGACAAGGTCGACGCCGCGAGCGACCGGCAAGCAGGCCGACTAGGTTCTGGAGAACGCGCACCGCTCGCGCATTACAGATGTGTTCCGGAAAGGCGGCAAATACAGCTCTCTGCCTGCTTCACCTTCTGACCGGTCACGTAATGGCGAACCGGCCACGGGCCCCCGCGGCCTCATACGCGGCGAACGTGTCCTTGTAAAGGCTCCCGGCGGCCTCCGGATCCATGCGTTGTCTCATCGCGTCCACCGGCGAGATAAGCCTGAGCCGGCGATTCGCGACCGTTGCGGCGACTTGCGGCAGGTCGAAATGCTTCAGCACGTCGCGCACGAAAATGCTCGCGTTGTGCAGGTATCTATCGGTTTGCGCAAGTGACGTATAGCTGACCAGCCCGCGCTCACAAGTGCAATCCTGAATGCGCGTGTCGAGCGCTGCCGCATAGAGTGCCCACAGCGCACCCGCTCCCTTACCGGTGAGCTTCCAATCGTCCTTCGCCACATCCGGACGGCTGAGCAGGTAATCCACGCTTCGCACAACATCCAGAACGCGCATCCCGAATAGCGACTCATCCATAAACCACGCCATATACGCCATGGCCGTTTCTACATCGAATAGATGGCTGAATTCATTCATTCTGCTGCTGGAGCTTTCGTGAGCCGGCCTGGTTTCGCCTATGCCGCGGACGTCGACCGACATCACGAGCTTTCCGCTTCTCGCCAGGCGCTCATACAGACCGAATTCCATGCCGTCGGCCTGCTTGCCGGATTCATTTACGAATAGCAGTGCAGGATAAGTTGCGCGCTTGGTATCAGGGACGAACACCCATGTCGGAATGGCGATTTCCGGCTCGGACAGGAACTCGAGCTTCTCGATCGAATAACCTTTCCTGTGCGTCGTGACCTTTACTTGCGGATCTTGCGGACCGTCGACTTTCCGATAGTGCAACAGCTCTCTTATTTGACTGGCCGTAGCGCCCGCACCCTGTGACGGCAGGGTGGTCTGCTTCTTATGGATAATCGAGAATATACTCTCGCCCTGCTGAGAATACCGCAGCGATCCATTCGGCGTGCAGAACAGCGTTTGCGCCGACTCCGTCGCGAAATCGGGTTCGGACTTCGGACCCGGCCGGCCGTACATCCAACGGCTGAGCCAGTCAGTGGCGGCGATTCGCAGCTTCGGCGTCCACGCGTGAGGATCCGTTGCCTGCTCGGCAGCGAACTTCTCCGGAGCCTGGAGTTGCTGGTAGCGAGTGCGGATGTGCTGGACCGCGCGATCGAAGCGTGGATTAAACTCCTCGATCATCACCATGAGCGGCCGAGGAGCGATCGCAACGTGCAGATCGCACATATCGGCGCCGTACACCGCGGCCGGGAAGAGATTCTGCTCCACATCCGACGGTCCGACGCGACTCTCGGGGCGAATTTCGGAAGGCCAGCGGTGCGCAGTTCCGCCTTCATTCACCACGGCGCACTTCACACGCTCATCAAGGGCGCTGATGAACAGCGTCAGCGTACCTCCGCCCGAATGGCCCGCGCAGGAGATGCGCGTTTTGTCTACTTCGGGGCGCGATTCCAAATAGTCGATTGCGCGCATGCCGTCCCAGATACGGTAATGGGCCAGGTCCTCGCCCATGAGAAGCAAGACCTGTCCAGGCATGGAATGCTCGTACGTTGATGCGGAGGCAACCTCGGTTTGATTCGTCTGTGGGTTCCAGTATTGCCGGCGTTCGCCCTGGCCGATCGGATCATAGGCCAGCACCACGAATCCCGCCTTCACCATGTTTATGTAAACGGACTGGTATTCGGGCTCCATCCGGGACAGTGGATAATGCCCGCAGGGTGAAATAACTCCCGGAAACGGCCCGCTGCGGTTTAACGGCACGTAAACATTCCCGGTCACCCAGAAGTCAGGGCGGCTCTGAAACATGACATTCTCGACGCGATAGTCAGCGCGCTCGTGTTTCGCCACGACCACGGAGCCAAGCGGATTCCGCTCGGGGAATCCATGCACCATCTCACGAAGCTTCTCGCGCACAAAACGATTCCGGGCCTGTACGTCGCCGGCCGATCGGATCTTCGCCCGCTCCGTGTCCCACTTTTCAGCAAGCGCGTTCAGCTTGCGCGAGAGAAAAGCCAATAGCATGTCCGGCATTCCGTCGAGGTGAGCCGGCGTGGCGAACATTACTCTGGATGTGAGCGAAGTCCATCCGCTTGCTTGCAAAAACTGTCGTCTGTTCATCAGACCAGGCCTTCAAGCTTGCGCGTTGCCGTGGGAAATCCATCGAGTCCTACACCTAGGAGGTCATTTGCGATGCCGAGGTAAAGATCACCCATGGATCCGGTCACCTTCGCATGCCGGCCGGTTACCATCTTGTTCACGTATCCGGCCACGATGGCGATCAGACCATTGTTCTTGTGAATGTTCGCCTCGGCATGCTCGTGGATGTACAACAGGCATGTGTGGTCGAGCATGTTGCCGTCACCTTCCGGTATGGCCTTTAGCCGGCCGAGCAGGTACGCGAACTCCTGCGCGTGCCATCGACAGATGTCACGAAGGATCCGCTGGGCCTGAGGTGAATCCGCGTTTGTATGCGTGTAGTCGTGGTGCCGCAGCGTTGTGTATCCGAGCCAGGGTAGCCGTACGAGGCTCTGGCACTTCGTGAGCATATATGTCGCGACGCGCGTCTGCCCCGACGCGAGGGCGTGAACGAGCAAATCGCTTTGCAGTTTAGCAATCCGCGGGTATTCGCGAACGTCGCCACCGATCCCCGGTTCCTGTACCTTGGTGTATTCCGGCGGCAGGCTTACAATCGCGCGCTCCAGGTCACGAACGGACGAGAGGTGCTCGTCAAGACGCTGTTGATCCGTCTTGCCCAAGGAGACGTTCATTTCCTTGAAGTCGTCACGAACCGCATCGAGAACGCTTTGTTTTCGCTCGATCCAACTCTGCTCTTTCGTTCCGAACATGCGGTCAAACAGATTATGCGGGATCATCTCGGGTGGGAGGGCACGTTCGTATCCGGCCCAACTCATGTTGCGGTGAATGCTCTCTCCGTGGGACTCCTGGCAGACGCCAATCTGAAGTGAGCGGAAGCGCGAATTGCCACCGATCTTACCCGCGATCATTTGGTCAATCGACGTACCGCCTGCGCCTCTTCCGGTGAAAGCTGTTCCGGACATCAGCCCGCTCATGGATCGGTGATGGTCATTACCTGGACCAGGATGCCGCGAGGCAGGATTATCCAACCCGGTGATGATCTGAAAATCGTCACGGAAGCGCGCGAGCGGCGTCAGGCACGGGCTCAACTGGTAATCACGCCCGGTCTCACTCGGAATCCAATACCTCTCGGGAATGCCATTGCCGTTGAACCAAAGCACGAAACGCGACGGAATGCGCGAGACGGAGTTCCCAACGCGCGACTCATCCGCGGCGTAGGCAGTGCCGTGCGTGTTGAACATGGCCTCGAGCGGCGGCAAGCCGACGCGGACGAGGGCTCCGGCCGGGCCTAGGCCTTTCAGGAAGGCCCGCCGCGATGGGCGGCGTTTCAACGGCATTTAGTTACCCTCCGATGGTGGAAGCGCGAGCGATCTGCCTAAAAATATAATAAGGACTTTTAGTCGAAACTGGGAATCGCGGAAAGCGGTGGTCGCCTCGCTTATCAACTTCCTATCGGTATCCGTTTCGCGTCGGCCGTACGCGTACCGGAACAACTGCTTCACGATGCACTCCTGACAACCAGGACTATTCGCCAGAATCCGCCCGAGCTCAACTGGTGTGCGGAAGTCGGAGTTCGCCATGCCCAAAACTTTCCCGCTCGTATCGAGGTCGAGCGCGACTGTTTTCGGAGTCTGGTCCTTCGCCTTACGATCGGGGAAGAACTTAATTGTCTGCTTCTCCCGGCGTTTTCCAATCGCGTCGAATTTTTCAAAGCCGAAACCGATCGGGTCCATCAGGCTATGACAACCGGCACAACTCCGGTTGATCAAATGCTCGGTCAGCCGGTCACGATTGGTTTGTGGGCGATCCACTGTAAGCGGCGGCAAGTTGCTGTTCGTCCCCGGGGGTGGATCCGGCACCTGGTGACAAAAGAAGTGCTCGCGAATGAAGTACCCACGCACCGTTGGCGATGTCTCACCGGGTTTGCTTGTTTGCGTGAGAAACATGCCATGCCCGAGTATGCCCGCGCGTTCCGTGGTGTCCGGCAGCGGGACCCGGTCGAAGTCGTTCAGCGGCTGAGGTATGCCGTACAGTGACGCGAGATCCGAATTCAAGTACGTATACGGGGCCGTAAACAGGTCGGTAAAGCGGCGGTCGTTCCAAACGAGATCCGAGATCAGCCGCTTCGTCTCTTCCGTCATGGCAATGGCCAGTTCAGGCGAGAACTCGGGGTACAACGCGCGGTCCTTGGTGGCCGTCTGGGCGAGGTCGAACCGCAGCCACTGCGCGGCGAACTCGTCGACGGCCTCCCGCGCGCGCGGATCGGCAATCATGCGTTCGATTGCTTTGTTTACTCCCGCAGGAGTTGATAATTCGCCGGCAGCCGCGGCTCGGAAAAGCGCTTCGTCGGGCATTGTGTCCCACAGGAAATACGAAAGCCGCGTGGCGATTGCATACGGACGCGGCTCGTCCGCCCGGAACAGGAACTTAGGCGATTGCAGCATCGCTTCGATGACGAGTTGAGCGCCGGAAAGGAAGCCGCTTCCGCCACTGGCTCCTTTCATGAAGACGGCCTTGTACCTGCGAAATTCCACATCAGTCAGTGGCCGGCGGAAGGCACGAAGGCCAAAGGATCGCAGGAATTTATTGGCGCAACCGGCCGCGGAGGGTTTGCACGGGATCAGGTGATTCGTGTCCGTCCCGCCCAGGAACGCGCTTTTCGCCAGGCGTTCGGCCGCGGTGTTATAGGCTTCGGCGAGCAACGGCGAAATATCCTGCGCCGCAATCTGGTTCTTGAAGCCGTTGACATAATCTTCTTGCGGAAACGCATCAGCCCGGCGGGTGTTGTCGCCCAGCAAATCGCGAACGGTGTTGTTGTATTGGCTGTGCGTCAGCCGCCGGAGGCTTCCGTTCGCCGGGTGCGTTTCGCCAAATAGCAACGCGGATGAATCGACCAGTACGGCCAACGCGAACACTGCTCTCATTTCCAGGACACCTTGCAATTAGGGCGTTCGCGCAGGAACGCCTGTACTCCTGCTTCTGTCACCCTCGATCCGCTGAGATACAGGTTTCGCAGGCCAGGAATAGCAGAAAGCTTTGCCAGCCCCGCATCTCCGATCGCCGTCTCCGCGAGATCCAACGTCCTCAGGCTCTTGAGAGAAGACAGCGGCGCGCCAGCCGCGTCGTCGATCTTCTTCGCATGCCACAAACTCAGCGCCTCGAGATTGCTCAATCGAAACAAGGCCGCCAGCCCCCGCGCTGTGACGTCCGTTTGTCCGAGGTCTAGCGATTTCAGCTGCGATAGGCTTTGTAGCTGCGCGAGGCCTCCGTCAGTGATCTTCATCCCTGCAAGATTCAAGGTCCGAAGTTGCTTCAGATCCGCCACTACTTCGAGGTCCCGATCAGCCAGGGTCACAACCCATGATCCCGAGTTCCGCCTTTGGGCTCCACTCAGATTTAGTACGGCTAGCCTCGGCAGTGTCCTCAGTACGCGCAGACCCGCGCCCGTCACTTTATTCCCGCCGACCGAAAACTCTTCGAGATTGCGGAGTCCGGAGAGGTATTCCATCCCGTTGTTTGTCACTTGCGTATAGCTGATGTCGAGCGATGTGAGAGACGTAACTCCAGCGAGATACTGAACGCTCGTATCCGTGATGTCGGTGCCACGCAGGTTCAGCTTCAGGAGCTTCTTCCAGCCGCGAAGGTACGAGATCGCGACGTCGGTGATGCGCTCAACCGAAGCAAGATTCAGGTCTTCGACATTCTCAAGATTCTTAAGGCTTCCGATTCCGGTGTCTGTCACCAGGGACAGTGAAAGGTCGAGGGTCTTGAGAGTCGATAATGCAGCAATCGGTTGCAGGTCGGCGTCGGTGACCCACCCGAATGGCAGCCTTACTGCGACAACGCGCAATCGGGCATCCGTATCGACACGCCCGCCCTGATCCGCGATCCACGTGGGCAAGTCGGTCGCCAGAGCAGCCGACATTGCCAGCGCGGCGATCAGCGGTCGCATCAGCTTCCCCTCCTCGTTGGCTGGGCCGACGCGGGATCCCAAATGATCCTGCAGGCTGGCAGTGCGCTTTTTATCTTCTGGTAACCCGCTTCCGTAACGAGGGTGTGGTACAAATTCAGTGTCTTTAGCCCGCTCAGCGTCTTCAAGGCGTCGACGCCGGCGTCGGTGATGGTCGCGCTGTCGAGGCGCAATTCCGAGAGATTCGGCAGCACCGCAATTGCGGATACGCCTTTATCGGTCACGGCCGTGTAATCCAGATTGAGGCTAGTCAATCCCTTCAATGCAGCGAGACTAGCTAAGCCGTTATCCGTAGTCCTGGTGCGCACAAGCTCAAGACGCTTCAGACTCTTGAGCCCCGTTAAGGCCGAAAGTCCCTTGTCCGTGAAACGGCCATGACTGAGCAACAACTCTGTCAGGCCGGTCAACTTACCAATCTGCCTCAATCCGGCATCGGTAACGTCAGTACCTGTTAGATCCAGCCGTTCCAGTCCCTGCATGGAACTCAGCTGCTCCAGTCCTGCGTCGGTGATGTCGGAGTATTTCAATGAGAGCCGACGCAGTTGTTTTAGACCGGCGAACCCGGCCAAGCCTTCATCGGTGATCGAGGCGCCAGAGAGGTCCAGTTCGTTGAGTGTCTGAAATGCGCCAAGCCACGCGCCGCGCACAAGAGTGTAGCTAAGGCCAAGCCTACGGAGCGATTTGCAGCCGGTGAGCAGTCTAATCCCTTCATCGGAAACGGTAGTGTACGCAAGTTCCAGTTCTTCTACGGAACAGGAGCTCGCGAGCTGCTTTATTCCGACGTCACCGACTTCCGTCGCCTGAAGGTTAATCTTTCTGAGCGCTGGGAGAATCTCCGAAATCTTGCCGATTTCCGCGTCAGTGAGGCCCGTTGACACCATCGATACCTCGCGAACCATGCCGTCTTCGATCTTGACCTTGCCACCGCGTCGTTCAATCCATTTGGCAATGTTTGCGGTACCTGAGCCCTCGGGCTGTGGAACCGAGGTGGATTGCGCTCCCGAAGCATCCATAAACTCGACATGACACTTCGGAAGTGCGGACGCAAGAGACGCCGCGCCGCCGCTTGTGACACGCGTGTATCTAAGGTCCAGTTCGCGAAGCCGCGACAGGGTTTTCAGCTTCTCAACGCCGGCATTCGTGATCCTCGTTCGGTATAGATTGAGTTCTTCGAGATTGGTCAGCCCGGTAAGAATCTCCACGCCTGCATCTGTGACATTGGCGCCGAGGAGGTTCAGCTTTCTAAGTTTTGTTAATTCCCGTAAATGAACGATGCCGGCGTCGCTGATCCTAGTGCCGTACAGGTCCAACTCGGTCAGTTGTCGAAGGTCCTTCAAGTACTGCAATCCCTCGTCCGTGATCATGGTGTCACGCGCGTAGAGCTTCGTGAGATTTGGCATGGCCTGAAGGTTGCGCATACCTGCGTCATTAAGGCGGGTGCGGTCTAAGTCGAGGGACCGAAGCTGCGTGAACGGTTCAAGTGCTCGCCCTTTGACAATCGTCTGTGCAAGGCGAAGTTCCTTGAGGTTGACGAGGCGAGCCAGACCCGCGAGCGCGTCATCGTCAAGCGGAATTTCGGTTTGCACCGGCAGGCTGAGAACGAGACGTTCGAGTGTTGTGAGGGCGCCGAATCCTTTCAACGTTTCCCGCGACACCTTAGCCGGCATCGAGTGCCACGTGCGGCCCGAAACGTACAACTCCTTCAAACCTGCGAGGCCGGCCAGTCGTTGGAATTCCGGCGGATCGACCGTAACGGGCACGAGATTGACGCCTGTCAGTTTGAAGTCTTGCTGAGGCAGGTCTCGAAGGCGCCACACAGGGAGACGCGCTCCGTCCACGCTGACGCTCCCGCCGATTCGCAGTACCCATTCGGCCACGGTCCGATCCGACGCGAAGCTCGGAACGACAAACGTTGAAAAGGCGAGAAACAGTGAGACCGGTCGCATGGCGGATCTACCGGATTGACTCGTTAAGTATATCGAATCACAGTCGCCGTGGCGGCTGCGAAACGCTGCTCTTTTGAGGGCTGCCAAGCCATCAAAATGACAGTCGTAGCTGCAGGTCGATTTCTCGCGGCGCCACCGTGCCGAAAGTTGCCGGAACAGTGGATGTGATGCGCCCAACTGTCGAAGGTGAACTAATGTTAGCCGCGGGCAGCGCGAAGTTCGGATGATTGAGGGCGTTTGCCATATTGACGCGGAATTGAGTGTTGAATCTCTCCTTGATCTGGAAATTCTTGGAAAGCGCAAAATCTACGTTTGCAATAGGGCGCCCCCGCAAAATGCCTATTCCCGCGTTTCCGAATCGACCCACGTTTTCCGGCCGCGCGCAGACCGGGTTATTGTCCGGACAACCGGGGACTTTGAACGCTGCAGGATTGAACCAATTGTTGATGGATCGGTCAGCCGGCTTCGTATTGACCCCGGGAACCACGTCAGGCCGTCCTCCGATTGTGTTCGTGTTGGATGGGTCGAAGCTTGTGAATGACGGCGTGAAGAACTGGCCGGACTGCGCCATGGCATTCCACGCCATCTGCCATCCACCTAAGATTGCGTCGAGAACTCCAGGTTTGTTCAGATACTGCCGGCCTTTACCGAACGGCAGTGTGTAGATGGCGTATCCATATATTCGATGTGTGGGCGTCAGCAGGTTATTACCGTACTCCGACCGGCGGTCGAACTGGTTCTGAATTGTTTGGCCGGTAAATGTACCTTCCTGCGTATCGGTGAGATCCTTCGCCCACGTGTAGCCGGCATTAAAGGTGAGCGCCTTGCCATAGTTCTTCGCGACAGTCGCCTGCAGACCGTTATAGCACTGGTTACCGCCGTTGTCGTAATAGCTGATCGAATTGAAGATCGGATAAGGCCGGCGACTGCCTGCAAACGGCGTCGTGCTCGCGGTGGGTTGATTGATGTTTCTTGTATAAACGAGATTGACCGATTGCGATCCGACATAGGAAAGCCTCACTGCGGCGCCGGCCAGCTGCCGCTCGACTGTCAAATTCCACTGCTGAGTGTAGGGCGTGCGCAAATCGGGATTCACTCCGAAGGCATTCTGGGTGGACGAGGTGCCCGAAGGCAGGAAGGGATAAGGAAAACTGAACAGAGGGACGCCACCATTGATTGCGTTCGTGTACGTCGTGCTTCCGGAGAAAGGACCGCCACCCAAGGCGCGCGCAAGACTGCCATAGATCAGGTTGCCATAGATTCCATAGCCCGCCCGAATCACAGTTTTATCGTCGCCGAAAGGTTTGTACGCAAACCCTACGCGCGGATAGAAACTATCTTTGGGAAAGCGTACTAAAGTGCGCTCGGGGAAGCCGGCCCGTGATGCGGAAATAATGGGAATGTTCTTTGGGTAGAACAGATTTACGTGAGTGAGCCCATCCTCCGGCAGGACGAAAGCTCCGGATTTCGGATCAAAGTTGGCGATGCTGCCATAGCGGTCGTAATAAGGTCCGTTTAACTGATACCGCAAGCCGTAATTCAGTGTGAGCCGCTGGTTCACTTTGAATTGATCCTGCGCATACAAACTCCACATGGTCCC
>DATLBY010000220.1:0-12534 GCA_035526665.1 Bryobacteraceae bacterium | reverse complement strand
ACCGGCCGCGACGAGACGGAGTGGCTGCTGGAATGGGAAGCTGCGGCACTCACCAGCGCAGGCGTCCAGATGGTCCTGAATTATCCGCTGGCGGCTGCCTCCGGGGCGGAGCTGCGGATCCTCCACAAGCTGGAGAATGGCGACTGGGCAGCAGAGAATTATGTCCTCCAGGTTGATTTCCCGTTTAGCATGGAAACCGAAATCCAGCCGTGGCTGGCACACCTGGTAAGCCGCTGCGACGGCGTGCGCACCGGGCTGGATCACCTGCGAATGCTCAAGCAGGAATCCGTCGTCCATCCCGACACCGCGCCGGAAGAGTTTGCCAGGGCGCTGCTTCTACTCGTATCCGGCGGATTTGTCAGAATCAGCGAGCGTGCGGCAGCAGGATAATGAGTTCCATCTGCGGTGACGGGAAGTCGCCCGGAACATACGCCGCCAGGTTCCGCGCGCGTACAATCGCTTCCCAGGCCACACCCGACTGATTCAAACTGAAGTACTGCTGGTTGAGCTTCACGGGAATCGCGCTGGGTGGCCGGGCGACGTGGGTAAGCGGTACTCCCGGCAGCGCCTGGCGAACCAGATGCTCGATGTGATTCGCCGAGCACACCTTGATCAAATACGGAGTCTTGGCGATCAGGTCGCCTTCATTCATGTCGGCTGCCACCGCCAGATACATCTTAGTGTCATTCAGGTATTTCTCATCCGAGAGGGAGGTAGCGTAAATCGACGGCTGCACCAGTTTCAGCGGCAAAGAAACGAAATTGCTGGGGACAACGGTTTCCAGCAGCAGACGCAGCTTTTCGTCCAGCTCCGTAAAGCAGGCCGAGAGGCGGTCGTGATCGTATTTGGGAAGGTCGCGTGGGTGAATCTCGGTCGAAAAGGTAGTGAGGCTGCCGGCCAGCGCCAACATCGTTTGGAACAAGTACTCGGGATGACCGCGCCGCACCTCAAATATGTGACGCAGAGCCGGGAAATGGGAATTTATCGTATAGAGGAGCCAGAAATTTGCGATGTCCGCGGTCCCGAAATCGGCCAAGCTCAGATTTTTCTGACGTCTTGTTCCTGCCAGCACGCTGCTTTTAGCAGCTAAAATTTCCACGAGACGCCGGCTGATCGACATCAGCCAGTCGCTTGCGCTGATGTTCAGCAGCGGGGGAACGAACTTCGAGTCTAGCTGAAAAGTCCCGGCCGGTGTCCGAACCACGGTAGCCACGCGAAGGGCGGAGACACCGTGCTGCGCCTGGTCGGCTGCGAGCAACCGGAAGTTCTTGCGCGCCACCTGCACCGGCTTTTCCGTGAGGCCTGAATTTTCATCCCGCAGCATGGCTATCTCGGCCAGGTACCGGGTATCGGCGTCGTGCCGCGCCAGGGAGACGTTCAGGCCGCGCTCCCGCTGCGGCGGAATCGCTAAATACACCTCAAGCTCGTTCTGATCGGCCTCAAAACAATCGGCCAGTTGCAGGGACGGCGGAGGAGAATCGGCTGCGGGCAGATCGAATAGCAGACCGTCGGCGAACATACCAGACGCGCTGGCGATCGCGAATGATCCGGCGGCAAGCGCCTCCTGATCGATTTGCAGGGAGGCGAAACCCCAGGGCTGAAACGTGAGCGATTCCAGTTGAAATTGCAGCGCATCTTCGAGGAACCGGTCCTGCGTCTGGAGGTGCTGCGGGCTCAGAAAAGTGCCCTTCATCCAAATCACAGGCTGCAGTTGTTTCATTGGCTCAAAGTATCACAAATGGCTACAGGAGGATTAGGAGGCGGCCGAGGGACACTGCTAAAATTCCCGTCTCGCAGCCCGTGGATCACCGCTTGGTCTCCAACCACTCGCAGCCTGGCGATCAAGCGCCGTACCTGCCGCTCCCTCAGCTCCAGTTCCCCGGCTGCCTGCCGCTGGGTAATCTTCTTGTCCTTCGCCTTTTTTAGGGCTACCAATCGATCCGATCGCTCTGTGTCATGAGCAGTTGTCCTTGGATAGCCAACTCGCAGGCTCCACCCCGTCAGTAGGACATTTCTACTTTGCTCTAATAGGACATCTCATTTTGCCGCGACAAGGAGATGTTTCAGGCTTGACACATCTGAGGGGCGTGGATATACTCGACCTCGTCCGGGCCAAATTTGTTGGGTAATACACTGTCTATGCCCATCAGTAGTGTAGGGGCAGTAGTATTATCGCGTAATTGGCCGCTTACAAAGGCGGAGCGATCGAAGCGTTCGAACTGTCGAGTAACTCATGCACACTCCTCGCCAGCACCCAGTCGGCGGATTAATCAGCACCGCGGCTCCCTTCAGTGATACGATTCCCAATCAGATTACACTTTTAGTATTTAGAGGAACCCTTGTATGGCAAAAGCAAGCACACAACACAAACTCGACCGGGTCCGGCCGCCGCGGGTGCATGTCACCTACGACGTCGAAGTCGGTGATGCGATAGAACTCAAAGAACTACCTTTCGTTATGGGAGTTCTCGGTGATTTCACAGGGATGCCCGAGCAGCCCCTCCCGCGTCTCCGGGACCGGAAGTTCGTCGAGGTGAATCCCGATAACTTCGATAGCGTGCTTGAGGGTATGAAGCCCCATCTCGCTTTCAGCGTGGAGAACAAATTGAGCGAGGACTCGAATGCGCCGCAGCTCAAAGTGGATCTTCACTTTAAAGGCATGGACGATTTTGAACCGGAAAACGTCGCCCGTCAGGTGAAGCCGCTCAAGGAGCTGCTGGATCTCCGGACGAAACTTTCCGACCTCCGGGGAAGCCTGCAGGGCAACGACAAGCTGGATGAGTTGCTGATCGAGGCGGTTGGCAACACAGAAAAGCTGAACAAATTAAAGGGCGAAGTCGGACCGCGCGAGGGAGGCTCTAATGAGTGATCCGCAAAAGGCGCCCGCCGGCGCTGCACCCAGCCAAACAGTAGAAACCGGCCTGCTCGATCAGATCGTCGAAGAGGGCCGGCTTGCTCGCGATCCCGCGGCACGGGAGCGCGGAAAGGATCTGGTAAAGGAGTTCGTCTCGCAGGTGCTGGAAGGCTCGATGACGGTTTCCAAGGATGCGGAGGCCATGATCAATGCCCGCATCGCGCAGATCGATCACCTTCTCTCCATTCAGCTGAATGAGATTCTTCATCACCCCACCTTCCAGAAACTGGAAGGCACTTGGCGGGGATTGAAGCACCTGATGGACCAGAGCGAGACGAGCGCACAGCTGAAAATTAAAGTAATGAACGTGTCGAAGAAGGACATGCTGCGCGATCTGCAGCGTGCCGCCGAATTCGACCAGAGCGCTCTCTTCAAGAAGGTATACGAGGAAGAATTCGGTATCTTCGGCGGTGCGCCCTTCGCTGCTCTCATTGGCGATTACGAATTCGGCAAGGCTCCGGAGGATATTGAGTTATTGGAGCGCGTTTCACAGGTCGCCGCCGCGGCACATGCCCCGTTTCTTTCAGCCGCGAGCGCTGATTTCTTCAATATCGAGAGCTTTACCCAAATCGATGCGCCGCGCGATCTGGGCAAAGTCTTCGATACTACGGAATACGCCAAGTGGAAATCCTTCCGGCAAGGAGAAGATTCCCGGTACGTGGGACTATGCCTGCCCCGGACGTTGGCGCGCCTCCCCTATGGAAGAGACACCAAGCCGGTCGACGGCTTCAGCTACGAGGAAAATGTCGACGGTTCCGATCACTCGAAGTACGTTTGGAGTAATGCAGCCTACTCGCTCGGCGGCCGCCTGACCCAGGCATTCGCCAATTACGGCTGGTGCGCCACCATTCGAGGAGTGGAGGGTGGCGGGCTGGTCGAAGGCCTGCCGGTACACAACTTCTACACCGATGAAGGCGACGTCACGATGAAGTGCCCCACGGAGGCGCCCATTACAGATCGCCGTGAGAAGGAACTTGCCGATCTCGGATTTATTCCGCTGGTCCACTGCAAGGGGACCGATTACGCGGCCTTCTTCAGTGTTCAATCCGCTCAAAAGGCGAAGATGTACGACAAGGAAGCGGCCAATGCCAACGCGCGGCTCTCCACGCAATTGCCTTACATCTTTGCAGTCTCGCGCTTTGCGCATTATTTGAAAGCGATGATGCGCGACAAACTCGGCAGCTTCATGTCACGTTCCGACTGCGAGCGATGGCTGAATCAATGGATCACGAATTACGTGACGCCGGATGATACCGCTTCCGCGGCCGTCAAAGCGCAACATCCCCTCCGTGAGGCCCGCATCGAGGTCTCGGAGGTTCCAGGCAAGCCGGGTGTTTACCGGGCCGTAGCCTTCCTGAAACCGCACTTTCAGTTGGACGAACTATCCGTATCTTTGCGCCTGGTAGCCGAATTGCCACCTTCGGCGCGCGGTTAGGCGATCCATTGACGCATATCAAAAGAGGCAGCGCAAGCAACCGCTCTGCCTCTCGAATCCAAATTAGGAGAAACATATGGCTGCAGTTGATTATTTTCTGAAAATTACGGGGATCGATGGCGAGAGCCAGGATTCCAAACATAAGGGCGAGATCGAGGTCGAATCTTTTTCCTGGGGTGAGACCCAGGCCGGTACTTCTCACGGCGGCGGTGGAGGTGGCGCAGGCAAAGTCGTCATGCAGGATTTCCACTTTGTTATGCGTGTGAACAAGGCCAGCCCGAAGCTGCTGCTTGCCTGCGCCAATGGCGAGCATATCAAGGAAGCCACCCTGGTCTGCCGCAAAGCGGGCAAGGAACAGCAGGAGTTCTTGAAATATAAGTTCACCGATCTGCTGGTTTCATCCTTCCAGACAGGCGGATCCAGCCATGGGGATGTAGTCCCGATGGATCAGATCTCGTTCAATTACTCGAAGATCGAATACGAATACAAGGAGCAGAAGGCTGACGGAACGCTCAGCGGGCCTATAAAAGCGGGCTACGATCTGAAGTCGAATAAATCCGTTTAGCTTGTTTTCAATGACGGCCAAGCAGCTATTTCAGGCCGGCAAACTGACAGAGGCTGTGCGCGCGCTGAGCGCCGAGGTTCGGGACAATCCGACCGACGCGCAGCGGCGCACATTTCTGTTTGAGTTGCTGTGTTTCGCCGGTGAATACGATCGCGCGGAAAAGCAGTTGAACGTGCTCGCCTCCGGCAACAGCGAGACACAGCTGGGCGCTGTTCTTTATCACTCGGCCCTACACGCCGAGAAGACGCGCCAGGAGATGTTTGCCAGGCAGGACTTGCCCTTACAGGCGCAACTGCCTCAGCTCGGCGGCACGCTGAACGGGGCAGCATTTGAATCCATCGAAGACGCCGACCCGCGGATCGGCCCGCGGCTGGAGGTATTTGCCGCCGGCGCCTACCTGTGGATCCCTTTCGAACATATTACGTCGGTGGAAACTCAGCCTCCGAAGAAGCTGCGCGACATGCTTTGGCTGCCCGCTCTGGTTCGAACCGGCCCTGCATTCCAGGACAAAGAGCTGGGCGAAGTGCTGATTCCGGTGATCTACCCCCATTCGGGAAACCACGCGGACGAGAATATCCGGCTGGGCCGCTCTACCGTCTGGGATGAAAACGGGATCCCCGGGGGCCAGAAAATGTTACTGCTGGACGGTGAGGAGTTCCCGATTCTGGAAGTGCGGAACCTGGAGTTCACGCTGAAAGAGTCAGCCTGACCGCCATGCCTCTCCGGGACGATCTTCTTAAGCCCATCTCTGAATCCAACCCAGGCGGCGAAAACCTTCGCTACGCGCCCGTCTACGACAAGATTAAAGAAGCACGCCGGCAGGACGATGATGCACCGCAGGGTGAGTGGCAGCGGGAACGCAAAGTAGCCGACTATGCGCTCGTAACCAAGCTGGCGGGTGACGCTCTTGCCACTAAGAGCAAGGATCTTCAGCTGGCAGCCTGGCTCACCGAGGCACTCTTGCAACGCGAGAGCATCGGCGGGATGCTGGCGGGGCTGAATCTCATTCGGGGCCTGATCGAGAATTTCTGGGACACTCTTTACCCGGAGATCGAAGACGGCGAATCGGAATTGCGCGCCGCTCCGGTGGAATGGGTCGGGATGCGCCTGGATATCGCTGTCCGGGAAGCGCCGCTGACGCGTTCCGGGTATGGACTGCTGAAGTACAAGGAGTCCCGGACGGTCGGGTATGAAGAGGCCGCTGCCGAAAGCGAAGCCAAAGCCGAAGCCCGGGCCGCCGCGATCGCGGAGGGCAAGCTAACGCCCGAGGAGTTCGATAAAGCGCTCGCCTCCACCCCCAAGGCGTTCTATGAGCAGTTAGTGAGTGATCTGGACAGCTGCCTGCAAGTGATCGAGGAGCTGCAAACGCTGTGCGAGGAGAAGTTCGGCGAATTCAATCCCTCTTTCAGCCGGTTGCGCGAGGCGCTGGAGGAGGTGCGGCACACCGCCAATAGTTTTCTGCAGAAGAAACGCGAGGCCGATCCCGATCCTATAGAAGACGCCACGGTCCCGGAAGAGGAGGCCGCGCCTGCAGTGGAAGAAGCGCCGGTCGAAACCGTGCGGCGCGCAGCTGCTCCCCGGAAGACCACCAGCGCCGAACCCGTAGACCGGGAGGACGCGATTCAGCGAGTAGTCGGAGCAGCGGCTTTTCTGCGCCGGGAAGATCCCTATAATCCCGCTCCGTACCTCCTGCTGCGCGCGCTGCGTTGGGGGGAACTGCGTGCGTCGGGGTCGGTGCCGGACCCGAATCTGCTGGAGCCTCCGCCCACACAGACCCGGCAGCAACTCAGGCGTCTGGCGAATGAAGGTAGCTGGAACGATCTACTGGAAGCGGCCGAGGCGGCCATGGCATTGCCCTGCGGACGCGCCTGGCTGGACTTACAGCGTCACGTGGTTCGCGCCTGCGAGGAGCAGAGCACTTACTACGACCCGATTGCCAACGCAATCAAGTCCGAACTGCGCGTTCTGCTGCAGGATATCCCCAGCCTGCTCTCAGCGACACTCACCGACGATACGCCGGCCGCCAACGCCGAGACCCAGGCTTGGCTGCAAGAGCTGACGGCGGCGGGCCGATCTGAGGCGCGGCATCCCGCGCCCACTATGGATCTGAGCGAGCCGGGAGAAGAGTCCTCCGAGGCGGTCATCGACTCATTCGCGCTCGCCATGGAGGCCGCGCGCTCGGGTCGTGCACAGGAAGGTATCGAGATTCTTGCGGGTGAGATTGCCCGCCAGAACTCCGGCAGGGGGAGGTTTCAGCGCAAACTGCAGCTGGCGCAACTTTGCATTTCCATCGGACACGAGCCGATCGCCAAGTCCATTCTCGAAGAGCTGGCGCGCACCATTGAGCGCCACCAATTGGAAGAATGGGAGGCTGCCGACGTCGTCGCCCATGCTCTGGGAATGCTCTATGCCTGTATGCAGAAGCTCGACGGTGATCCGGTCGAAAAGCAGAAGCTGTACGCGCGCATCTGCCGGCTCGATCCAATGCAGGCGCTGGTGGTCTCGAGGTGACGCGTGACCAGAAATGAAGCCGATTCCGTCGTCACTCTGTCGCTCTTGGACCGCCTGATCGACACGGAGCCGCAGACGCGGTCCGAACCAGCATTGACGCGCGCTCAGTCGGTGCGTCAATTGAAATCCTCGCTGCGCCGCGACCTCGAGTGGCTCCTCAATACCAGGCGCATCGCGGAGGAGGCAGGCGAAGAATTCCCGGAGCTGGCAATTTCGCTTTACAACTACGGTCTCCCGGACTTCACATCCTTCACACTGTCCAGTCCTAAGGACCGCCAGAAGCTGCTGCGCGTGTTGGAGGAGACCGTTCGTCATTACGAACCCAGATTGGATGCCATCCGGGTGACGCCAATTGAAACAACAACTGGCGGGCCGAACGCGCGTGTCCTCCGCTTTCAGATTGAGGGCCTCTTAAAAATGGATCCCGCGCCCGAGCAGGTTTCCTTCGATACGGTCCTCCAACTGACCAGCGGCGAATACCAGGTGAAGGGTGATCGCGGTGCGTGACGACCTGCTCCTGTATTACGAGCGTGAGCTGACTTTTCTCCGGCAAATGGGGGCGGAGTTCGCCGAAAAGTATCCGAAAATCGCCTCGCGCCTCATCCTGGAACACGATAAGTGTGACGATCCGCACGTGGAGCGCTTGTTGGAGGGTTTCGCGTTTTTGGCCGCGCGGGTGCATTTGAAGCTCGACGACGAGTTTCCCCAGATTACCGAAGCGCTGCTCAGCATTGTTTATCCGCATTACATACGCCCCATCCCCTCCATGTCCGTGGTGCAGTTTCATCTCGATCCCGAGCAGGGGAAGCTAGGCGGTGCTCTCAGGGTTCCGCGGCAGTCCGTGCTGTACTCGAAACCTGTCGCGGGAGCACCGTGCAAATTTCGGACATCCTACGACACCACTCTTTGGCCGTTATCCGTCGTGGATGCTGAATGGAAAACGCCCGACCGCCTGCAGCCGGCCATGAAGTCGCCCGATGCCATAGCGGCGCTACGCCTGGAATTGCAGTGTTTCCCCGACGTGGAACTGCGAAAGCTGGATCTGTCATCGCTCCGCTTCTACCTGAACGGCGAGAGCAACGTGATTCATACCCTCTATGAACTGCTCTGTTCGAATACATTGCAGATCTGGGTACGGGATCCCACGCCGAACAGCCGCGTGCGGCCGGTGCTATTGCCGGCATCGGCGCTGAAGCCTGTTGGTTTCTCGAGTGACGAGGGTATGCTGCCATACCCGGGCCGCTCCTTCGTCGGCTATCGATTGCTGCAGGAATATTTCACGTTTCCGGAAAAGTTTTTTTTCATCGACCTGAATGGTCTGGATCAGGCATTCCAGGCCGGATTCGGCGCGCGTGCGGAAATCGTTTTCCTGATTGGCGACTACGACCAGAATCAACGAAAACAGATGCTCGAGCTGGGGATCAGCGGCAAAACCTTCCGCCTCGGTTGTACACCCATCATCAATCTGTTCCCGCAAACGGCGGAGCCGATTCTGGTGGATCAGCGCAAATTTGAATATCCGGTAGTGCCGGATGTCCGCAGACCGCAGGCGACCGAAATATTTTCCATCGACGAGGTAGTCAGCATCGATCCGCACTCCCGCGAGATGATGAATTTTGAGCCCTTCTACTCATACCGGCACGCTACCAGTCGCGAAAAAAAGCAGACCTTCTGGATCGCAAACCGGCGGCCGTCGGGGCGCCGCAACGATGAGGGGACAGAGATCTATCTCTCGCTGGTCGACCTCTCTTCGCGGCCCGTGCACCCGGATACGGATACGCTCACCATTCGAACTACTTGTACCAATCGCGATCTTCCCAGCCGCCTTCCATTCGGGGATGAACAGGGGGATTTCGATCTGGAGGCGGGTTCGGCAGTTGCGAAAATCGTGGCGTTAAAAAAGCCCACCAACACGCTGCGTCCCCCCGTGGGCAAAGACGTGCTGTGGCGCCTGATTTCGCATCTGTCCTTGAATTATCTGTCGCTGGTGGAGGAGGGCAAGGATTCCCTTCAGGAGATACTCAAGCTCTACAATTTCACCGACTCGACCTATTCGCAAAAGCAGATCGATGGGATCGTCAGCCTGCGCAGCCGCAAACATTTCGCCCGTGTGATGTCGGACGGGGGCATCAGCTTCGCGCGCGGAACCCGGGTAGACATGGAGTTCGACGAAGAGCAATTCGTGGGTGGCGGCGTGTACCTGTTCGCCAGCGTTCTGGAGCATTTTCTCGGCCTGTACGTGTCCTTGAACAGTTTTAGTCAGCTCGTTGCATCTTCGACGCAACGGAAGGAGGTCATTCAGGAATGGCCGCCCCGAGCGGGTCAGAAGATCTTAATGTAAGCTCGCGCTACGTCAAGGTGGAGAAGCTGCTGCGGGAAGATCCCTGGCACTTCCAGTTTTTTCAAGCCGTTCGCCTGGTGCAGCGCGTGCTAACCGAGCGCGAGCCCGTCGGCAGATTTGTGCCGCCATCCAAGGAGATCGTCCGTTTCGGCGCGCATCCCGGCATGTCCTTCCCGGCCAGCCAGATCCAGGGGCTGGATTGGAAGCCGGGAGCCCAACCTGTCATGTTGGTCAATTTCATGGGACTGACAGGGCCCATGGGCATCCTTCCCCTGTACTACACCGAACTGCTGATGGAGCGGGTACGCGCCAAGGACCGAACGCTGCTGGCGTTTCTCGATCTATTCAACCACCGGATGATCTCCCTGTTCTATCAGGCATGGGAGAAGTATCGCTTCACCATCGCGTATGAGCGCGGCGAACGGGACCGCTTTTCCCATCACCTGCTGGATCTCATCGGCCTGGGAACCAGGGGACTGGCCCGCCGGCAGGCTGTGGCGGACGATTCCCTGCTCTTCTATTCCGGTCTGTTCTCGCTGCACGCGAGGTCCGCGGTTTCCTTGCAACAAATTCTGGCCGACTACTTCGACGTGCCGGTGGAAGTGGAGCAGTTTATGGGCGCCTGGCATTCGCTCGATCCCGCCGATCAGTGCGAATTCCAGTGGGGCAACAGCTACTCGGAACAGTTGGGCCTGGGCGCCGTTGTGGGCGACGAGATCTGGGATCAACAGTCCGGCATCCGGCTGCGATTGGGGCCGCTCACGGCACAACAGTATGCCGATTTTCTGCCGCAAGGCTCGGCCTATGAACCGCTGCGCGCCATCACGAAGTTTTTTTCCGGTGGCGAGCTGGATTTTGAAGTACAGCTCATATTAAAGCGGGAAGAGGTTCCCGCCTGTGAGCTGGGTGATGCCAGTCCACGCCTTGGCTGGTCCACATGGGTGAAATCCGTCGCGATGACGCGGGATCCGAGTGATACTATTCTTCGCATTTGAGAGGTGGTTTTCTTATGGCTTTGAACATGAAAGCGCTGATCGGCAAACTGAACCCGACCGCGAAAAGCGCGATGGAAGCAGCCGCAGGGCTATGTCTGGCCCGGACTCACTACGATATCGAAATTGAGCACTACCTGATGAAATTGTTGGATATCAGCGATAGCGACGCTACTCGCATTTTCAAGCAGTTCGGAGTGGATACGTCGCGGCTTGGAAAGGAGCTTACCCGCAGTCTGGATAAGTTTAAAGCCGGCAACGGACGAGGACCCGCGCTGGCGCCATCTCTGCTCGAAATGATCCGTGAAGGCTGGACGATCGGCTCCATCGACTACGGCGCATCTGAAGTGCGCACCGGCCACACTCTGCTGGCGCTGACCAGCGACGAGAAGCTTGCCCGCATGGTGCGGGAGGTAAGCAAGGAATTTCAAAAGATCGAGCCGGAGCTATTGCGAAAAGATTTTCTGGCGATCGTCAAAGGAACCCAGGAAGACGACGAGTACGCCGAGGCTCCGCGGGGAAGCGACGGGGCTGCCGCCGAGCCGCGGAAAGGCGGAAAGACCACTAATTTAGACCAGTTCACGGTCAATCTCACGGAGAATGCGAAGAAGGGGAAGATTGATCCGGTTTTAGGCCGCGACACGGAGATTCGCCAGGTGGTGGATATCCTGATGCGGCGCCGTCAGAATAACCCCATTCTCACCGGCGAGGCCGGCGTTGGCAAGACTGCCGTGGTGGAGGGATTCGCGCTCCGGATCGCGCATGGCGACGTACCTCCGCCCCTGAAAAACGTCGTTTTGCGTACTCTTGACCTCGCGCTCTTGCAGGCCGGCGCCGGCGTGAAGGGAGAGTTCGAGAACCGGTTGAAGGGCTTGATTGAGGAAGTGAAGTCTTCCCCGGTTCCGATTATCCTGTTCATCGACGAGGCCCACACTATGATCGGCGCGGGCGGGCAGGCGGGTCAGAACGACGCAGCCAATCTGCTGAAGCCGGCCCTGGCTCGCGGTGAACTGCGGACCATTGCCGCCACTACATGGTCGGAGTACAAGAAATATTTTGAGAAAGATCCTGCACTGGCGCGCCGGTTTCAGGTAGTAAAGGTGGAAGAGCCGACCGAGGCGCAGTGCATGGTGATGATGCGCGGCATCGTCGGATCGCTGGAAAAACATCACGATGTGAGAATTCTCGATGAAGGCGTCGAGGCGGCCGTCCGCCTGTCTCACCGGTACCTGGCCGGGCGTCAGCTTCCGGATAAGGCCGTGAGTATTCTCGACACCGCCTGCGCGCGTCTCGCCCTGGGACACAACTCTATTCCCGCCGCTCTCGAGGAAGCCTCACGCCGCATCGACGATCTCACGGTGCAGGACCGCGTCCTGCGGCGGGAGGCGGCCACTGGGGCCGACCATGAAGAGCGCCTGGCGGACATTGCCAGCCAGAAGCGGGAGACCGAAGAACGGCTGGCGAAATTGCGCGAGCGCTTCGACAAAGAGCGCCAGATCGTCGGCTGCATTCGCGAGCTGCGCGGCAAGCTGGAAACGCATGAAGGCACGGCTGACGAAGCGGAGCCGTTGCGCGCCGAACTGGCAAAGCTCAACAAAGAGCTGGACCAGCTGCAGGGCGAGACGCCCATGATGCGTGTAGCCGTCGATTCACAGATCGTGGGCAACGTGATCTCCGCCTGGACCGGGATTCCGGTTGGCAACATGCTAAAAGATGAGGTCTCCACGGTTCTTGCCTTGGAGAAGCATCTCGGCGGGAGAGTGATTGGTCAGGACCA
>DATLBY010000219.1:0-17543 GCA_035526665.1 Bryobacteraceae bacterium | reverse complement strand
CCGGCGTTGCAGGGCGCTGACGGTAAGTTGACCTTGTTGTCCGGGGATGAGCCGACCCTGGGCGTACTGAAAGACGCACGACTGGCGGGAGCTGATTTCGAAGCCCTTGGCCATGCGACCGGCGCCGGCCAGTTTACGATTGATCCCATCCATACCCGCGCCCTGTTTGTCCACAAGGACGGTAAGCGCCTGATGGTCACTTATTGGTGCGATATCTGCTATATCAGGACCTACACTCCGGGAAATTGCTGGTGTTGTCAGGAGGACACCCGGCTTGATCTTCGCGATCCTGATAAAGTCGATAAGAAATGAAACCAGCCTGGCCGCCCGTCTTAGCACTGCTCGCCGCAACCATGTCCAACGCCGCCAACTACACAGCCGAGAAAGCCATCGTCGACGGAATCGAAGTGATTCGGCTGACGGATCAGTCCCACAAGACAGAAGTGTCGGTGGCGCCATCGCTCGGTAATAACGCTTATGAGATGAAGGTGAACGGCAAGCAGATTTTCTGGTCGCCGTATAAAACTCTGAAGGAATTGCAGGCCAAGCCCGCGCAGGCAGGGAACCCGTTTCTCTGGCCGTGGGCGAACCGTCTCGACCATGAGGGCTACTTTGCCAACGGGAAGGAATACAGACTCAACCCGGCGCTCAAGAACTACCGCGCGGACGGCAACGGCAAACCGATTCACGGGCTAGTGGTGTATGCATCCGAGTGGAAGGTCACGGAGGTAAAGGCGGACGAGCAATCCGCCAAGGTGACCAGCCGCCTGGAATTCTGGCGCCAGCCGGACTGGATGCAGCAGTTCCCCTTCGCGCATAACGTCGAGATGACGTACTCCCTGCAAGACGGAATTCTACAGGTGGAGACCACACTGGAAAATTTATCCACGGAAGCCATGCCTGTTTCACTGGGTTATCACACCTATTACACGCTGCATGACGCGCCCAGGGATGAGTGGCGGGTGCACATGCCCGCGAAACAGCACGTCGTACTTTCCAAGGTTCTGGTCCCAACGGGCGAGACCCGGCCGATGCCTTACGCGGATCCGCAGCCGTTGGCAGGCACACAGCTGGACGATGTGTTCACGGGTCTCACGCCTGGCGAGAGTGGGCGGTCGGAGTTTTACGTGATGGGTAAGAAGGAGAAGATTTCGGTCCTCTTCGGCCCGAAATTCCCGGTAGCGGTGGTGTACGCGCCTCCCGGCCGGGACTTCATATGTTTTGAGCCCATGGCCGGCCCTACCAACAACTTCAATATGCTGCAGGCAGGCACGTGGAAGACACTGCAGTCAGTGGCCCCGGGATCCACTTGGCGCGAAAGCTTTTGGATCGCGCCCAGCGGATTCTAGGGCAGTTTTTCCGACTATTTGGCGGGTGTTCCAGGTCTAACGGCAGGCGAGCGCGGAGCGGCAGTACCGCCGCCAAGCGGTCTGGCAGGCGCCATCCGGGTGGGAGCAGCCGCGGGAGGAGTCATGGCCGGCGCTGCCGCCGCACCACTGGCGGCCGGGGCGTTCTTATCGTAAAGCGCTACGATATCCTGCGTAATATCAATACCATTGGCTGCGAAAAGGACCGGCGTCTGCTGCGAACTTACGTCGAGCACTAATGCATAACCGTTGTCCTTAGCGTATTTATCCAGCACCGCCATCATGCGTCCACCGATTTCGTTGAGCACCTTTCCCTGCTCCTGATCGAGATCCGCCTGCGCATCCTCCACCTTGCGATTGAACGCCTTGGTTTTGGTGTCGATGTCGCGCATCAACCTGTTTTTAGCGTCTTCACTGCCGGCATTGCTGCTCTTGCTCAGCTGATCCCGCAGCGCAGCTATGCCCGACTGCTCCTGCTCGAGCTCTTTCTTCTTTGGCAGGGATTTGGCTTCCAGCTCGGCCAGAGCTTTTTGACCGTCCTTTGTGCCCAGCAAGGCGTTCTGAATGTGGATGATTCCAACCTTCGCCGGCGGCTGCGCGGAGGCAAACGAAGCCACACTGACAGCCAGTGCGCACAGTAATATAACACGTGTTCTCAAAGTAATAACTCCTGAATTTTCTATACTATCACACTGGATTGGTTGTCTGACTGCGGCTCCAGTGCCAGGCCGCCTGTCAAAGAATGTTAAGGGCGGGATTCGATCCCCGCCCCTGGTCCCATCAGAATGTGCGCCCGATGGAAAACCGGAAGGTTTTCCGTTTTTCAAAGAATGGGGACGCACGGCCAAACTGTGAAATAGAATTCAGGAAAGTGGCCTGATTCGGGAAGTAAGACCGGTCGGCTACAATCGGCGGCTGCAGAAACTCCTGCACGATAGTCGGATTGTAGGCCCAGTAGAGCCGGAACGGGGCGTTGACCACAGGCATCATGACCTGCAGTTCCAAACCCGTCGAAGTGCGAATCTTCTGCGTGTTGGGCGCGATTGCCGCGCGGCCGTCGAAGCCCGCCTGCGGGAAGGTACCGTTCAACTCGTCAATGCGTCCGGGATTCAGCTTCAATTGACCCGGCCGGGAAATCTTGTTTAACCCAGCGTCGAAGAAGGCCGCCAGGATGACAGGCCCGAAGATCGGAATGCGGTACTCGAAGTTAGTCACGGCCTGCGTGTCGCCGCCGGGGAAGGTCAACTGGTACACGGGAATGCGCTGTGTGACGGCGACGCTTTGCTCGATTCCGTTCACCAGAACCTTCTGGGTCCGAGCCGTGCCATCGTTGTTCAGCACCTGTACGTTGGCTTCGCTGGGAATGAATCCGATGGGGCTGATGCCCCAGATATCAAACCCTCGAACGTCGTTCTCACCGCCCATATAGAACCGGTTGAACGGCGGCGCTACCTTACCTCCGTATCCGCTAACGAAACGGCCGAGCCCGTGCATACCGATCACGTGGCCTTTTCGGAAGCCGGCGCGGAAATACTTGGCATCGACGGTGGGCTCAATCATATTCACGTTGCCGCCGAGCAAGCTTCCGGCAAAAGTGGTGGAGAAGAACAGCGATTTACCGGCGGTCGGCGTAATGGGATGGTTTACGGTGTTGTAGCTGTAGGACGGAATCACCTTGCTCGTCTTGATGCCGCTGAGCGAGTTAGGACCGCCTACGCCCTGGAAGTTGATGAACTCGAAGTATTGCTTCGAGGCTGTCGTCAACGTATGAATATTCGACGTATCGTAGCCGTAGCTCAGACCGAGCCGGGCAAAGCTTCGCTTCAGCGGGTAGCTCAGGAAGGTAGTGAACCCGTAGCCGTTCGATACGTAGTTCAACAGGTTGTCCTGGCCGAGCGTATTGAAAAGAGGAAGCAGGTTGCGGCCCGAAAGCAGCGACACCTCGCGGCCCTGGTCGTAATTGAAGCGGGTAGTGTAGATCGTGAACCCGGCCTGCATAGGTTTGTCGAACAGGTAAGGCTCGGTAAAGCCGAACGTCACGTTCCTGATTCGATCTCCCAACTGAGAATCCAGGCTCAGCGTCTCACCCAGGCCAAGAAAGTTGTTGGTGGAATACGAAAAGCCGATAAAGCTCCCCGAGATTCCTGAGACGCCGCCATTGAGCTGGATCGAGTTCTTGCCCCGCTCTTTCACCTTGAGCGTCAGGTCGACCGTGTTAGTCTTCGGATCGCGATTCAGAGTGGTAGCCTCGCCTTCTTTCAACTGCTCGAAGTAGCCCAGCTGGTTGAGGCGCAGGATGCTGACATCCCAGAGGCGCGTATTATACATATCGCCCTCATCGATGAGCAGCTCGCGGCGGATCACTTTGTCGCGCGTCGTGGTGTTGCCGGAGAAGTCGATACGGCGGACAAAGAACTGCTTGCCTTCATCCACATTGAAGGTCAGGTCGATTTTGTCCGAGTTGGGCACGATCTCCGGATTCGGCTCCGGCACAAAGTCGATATAGCCGAACTCGCCGTACAGCTTTCTCATATTTTCCATGCCCTTGCGGAGCTTTCCGGTGGAAAATATGTCGCCTTCAGACATCTGAAACAGGGGCCGCATCAGGGTTTCGGGCGTCCTAAAGAGTTTTACGCCGACAAAATTGATTTTGTTCAGCCGGTACTGGCGGCCCTCTTCTACCGAGAGATCGAGATTCGCGCGCTTACCTGGGCGGTTTGGCTTGAACAGTGGAATTTTCAGGCCGTGTCCACCCACGTCCACGATGTTCAATTTATGCTCCACCACGCGGGCCGTGAAATACCCGTGCTCCTGGTAGAAGTTCCGGATACGGTCCTTATCCTCTTCGAGCTTGGTGGAATCGAAGCTCTTGGCAAACATATTCTCGAGGACAAGGGAATGAGGCACGCCGATGGGCCGCAGGTTCTTCATGGCCCGAATGACCGTCCGGTCGTTAAATACTTTGTTGCCCTCGATGCCGATGTTGCCGACCTTCACTTTTGGCCCCTCGTTGACTTTGAACACAATCTCCAGGGACGAAGGGGGAATCTGTCGAACGTCGGGCTGCACCGTGGCAAACTGGCGTCCGCGTTCGGAAAGGTATTCCTTCAGAACATTGGCCGCACGCTGGACTTTGTTGGGGTCGTATTGAGATTCCACGCTGAGACCGACTTTTCGTTCCTTGAAGCGGTCGAGAATCTCAGAGACCGTCACGGACTTCGCGCCATCGTACTTGATGGATCGAACAACCCGGCGTTCCGTCACGACAAAACGGATGATCCAGCCGTTGGCGCCGGGCTCCTTCTCCATTTTGATATCATCGAAGCGGCCGGTATTCCAGAGCGCCATGAAATCCCGGTGTAACGCCTCCTCGTCATACTTGTCGCCTTTCTTGGTGAAAATCAAGGCGCGGAGGGTATCCTGCGGAACGCGGCGCGAGCCCCGGAATTGAATTTCGTCGATAACATTTTCGGGCGTTCCCGCAGGTTTTGGCGCCTCTGCAGGTTTTGGAGTCTCCAATTGCGGAGTTCCCGGCTTAGGTTGCACGGGAACTGTCCCAGGGGGCGGCTCCTTGCCTTGTGGAACCGACTCAAACGGATTCTGCTTCTGCTGAGCGGGAGGAGTTTGCTGCGCCGGCTGGTTTGCCTTCGGGGCTGGCTGCTGGGCATCCAGCAAGCACGAAAAACCAAGCAACGAGAGCGTGCACACTGCTAGTGAGGTCAGGCATTGTAGCCTGGAAAACATCATGTAAAGCTGGGTCCTTTCCACTCTGCGACTCTCTCCAGACGCGCTCCACGCGGGGCAGGTTCCAAATGGTCCACTCTGGCGCAGGTTTAACTTCTTATTCTAGCTGATGAAGGGAGGGTTCGGTGGATAGGGGGCTAATTCGACGGAAAATGGACACTTAAGCGGGCGGATCAGGCACAGGTGGGCGCGCAGGACTACGGTTGCCGCGCCCAAGCCACGAGTTGCACCGGTTATTCGATAGGTAGTATAACCACGTTGCTTTCCGCGCCGTTCACCCGAATCCGCATTTCAACCGAGGCGGCTCCCGGAAGTTCCTTGGGGATACGGAATTTGGCTGCGGCAACTCCGGCAAATCCCGGCGCCGCGCCCATGAAGCTTGGCTGGAACGGGAAGCCGCCCCCGATCAAGTCCGCTGGATCGGTAAGCTTTACGGCCGGCGCGGGCATCACTGTAAAGCCATCGAAGACGGGTCTGTCGTATGGGCCGAATCCAGTTCCCAGCAAAGTGATGGTTTCACTTCGCCTTGCCGGGCTAGCGAGGGTGATGGGGGATCCGTCCTCATGCAGCGCCAGCGCGTAGGACTTCTCGTCGACCGCATTGGAAAACAGTCCAGGAGCATTCCTGACAACAGTCACGGGAGCGCTCACCTCGGGCAGGCCCGCAGCCTTCACCGTCAGGGTATAGGAGCCCGGCTCGAGATCGGACGGGAGCTGGGCGTTGATCTGATCCGGCGAGACGAAGATGATGGGCAAGTAGCGGTTATTTAGCTGGACAGCAACGTCTCCGACAGACTGGGCCATGGGATTCACCGGACCGACCTCATACCTGCTTGCGAGACTTCCACCATAGATGCTGATCAGCGATCCGGGAGCTACGCCGCCGGCCTCAGCTGCGCCACCCGCGGCATTCCTGACACCCCCGCTCGCGATGACGGGCACTTTCTCCAGAAGCGCCCGAACCACCCTGGGCGACGACATGGAGATAGTTCCGGATTTGACTGTCCCGGAGAGGTCTCCGTCCCAACGCCGGAAGCGATAGCCGGGTTTGGTGTCGGCGGTGATGTTCACCTGCGTTTCCGACGAATAGAACCCATCGCCCGACGCCGGTTCCAGGCGCAGGTTAGCGCCGATTTCAGGGTCGACCAGGGCGACCAGGCGGTTCGCCACACGGTAGTTCGCCATTACCGTCTGGAAATCCTGATTGAAGGTGACTGAACGCTCGGGCCGGGAAGCATCGCCCCATCCGATAAATTCCAGCCGCGATGAGTCACCTACCTTGATCAGGTCAGCAGCAGAAAGTTGCACCTGCGCACCGGGCGCGCGATCGATGCTGCACGGCGTCATGCAATCGACGCCATCGACTTTTATGGGAACTCCCGGGGCAGAGCTCTGGATGACGACGCGCGGCAAAGCTTCATAAGTGGCTATCAGGCGCAACCCGCTTGCGTCCAAAGCCACACTCTGGGTGGCGGCTCCTCCGTTGGACCAGCTTCTAAAAATGTATTTGCGGCCCCTGGAGTCGATCTGCTCATCCTGCGCAGACACGCTGTGAGGTTTTCCTATACCCCAAGTAAAGGTGTAGGACGGCCAGTCGCGGTCATCGATTTTGAGCTTGAGTCCTTTTGGGACGGTTTCGAAGCTCGCATGTGCGCCCAAGATGAAGTTGGCTGTGAGCGTTTCCGGGATGTTCGTATCCTTCACTACGTACTGCATATCCTGGCCGCCGCCGTTGCTCCAGGAATCGAATACCCAATATTTACTCGAGCGGTCTAGCTGCGGGGTAGGTGCGCCGAGCGTATGAACAGAGCCGAGAGCAAAATCGAAATTACCGGGAATCGGATAGGTAGTGACGAATTCAGAGGCGTCAAAGCTGGGAACAACATCTTTGTCGACCGAAACCTTAAACCCTAGCGGCGCGGTGACAATTCTAACCCGCTTAGCTGGCTCAAAGATGGGCGCCAGCAGTCCCGGACCTACCACAGTGAAATTGCTCAAATAGGCCGTTGTGGGCGACGCGTCATAAGTAAATCCCTTGAAAACGAATCCATCATAGGGAAACGCGTTGAGCGTGTGCGGACCCGCACTCATCCAGAGATTCGCGCTGTACTTGAAGCAGACACCGTCCACAAAAGCTACGCCAGCTCCGGCCATGGCCGGGCGCGGCCCCAAGGCCTGGGAGCATGCCCCATCGGCGGGCGGGGCGTTTGGCCCCAGGTCAAAAAGGCTAAGGCTGATTTTGTACTCCACGGTGAACTTGGCGGTATAAGAGGTCACCGTCGGGTCGGCCGTCACGATCTGGGTCAAGGAGCTCCCGGAGCCTAACAGGCCGGCGTTGTCGCTCCACGCGCTGAAAGTGTAGCGTGTCCGGCAAAATGCGTCATATTGCACATTCGGATTTGTGTTGTTTACCAGCTCGGGACAAGTCACGTTGCCCGCCAAAATCGTCGTGGAAGTGACGGCCGACGGAGGAATCGCCAGGATGTGCTTGCTTCCTTTGGGCCAAACGAACGTTGCGGGCTGTGTATAGTCCTGCCCATCCACCTGAAACCGAGCCCCAGGTACGCTCGCCGAGATGACAATGCTGCTTAACGGCGTTTGGGCAAGGGCCGCAGCCGAGATTAGGAGCAAGCTGGCCAAAATGGCCGATATAGAGACCGGACGTGAATGAGTCATTGATGACGTTGGCGGACTGATCCCGCACACTGATTCATCGACCCGTCTCTTCCCAACCTTTAGGGCGGCCTCTTATTTGCCTATCCAAGCTCTCTCTGCTCAGTTCTGGCATAATGCCCCTGAGGCCAAATTTTGCAGCGCTTGCTCCTCCTGTTTTTTCTGGTGTTCACGTTATCCGGCGCGGAGAAGAGGACTACGATGTCCTCCGCCGGATCGGATGAAATTCTGGCGCTGGACGCGACCCTGATGGTGGATAGAGAAGTGGTAAGGCAAGCCCTTGGGCGCGACCCGGGGATGAATCTGGTGGTGGTGCAAGTGAAACTCGCACCCAGAGCCGACAATAAGGTGAAGATTTGGCTGGACGATTTCACGCTTCTCTCCAGCAAAGACGGGGAGAAGTCGCAACCCATGGCTCCCAGCCAGATTGCGGGGAAGGGCGCGATGATCGTTTCTCGCTCGGAGGGCAGCAGGCCGCGAGTCGGCTTCGGGAACGGCGGACAGAATGGACCCATCTGGGGCGGCGCGCCGGGCACTGGTTCACGGCCGCGGCGCATTGGGGGCGACGATGACGTCTCCTCTGCCGGCTCCCCCGGCGAGGTGAAAGCAACCACGAAAACGGCCGAAGGCGAAGAGGAAAATCCTCTGCTTGCTGTATTAAGAGCCAAGATCCTGCCCGAAGTGGAAACCAATGAGGCAGTCTCCGGACTGCTTTATTTCGTTTTCGAAGGCAAACAGAAGTTAAAAGACATGACACTGCTGTACAAGAGCCCAGCCGGGCGCATGATTCTGGAGTTTAAAAAATAGCAACTATGCATGTGGAAGACCTCGATACACCCGCACTACTGATCGATCTGGACATCATGGAGCGGAATCTGGAGCGAATGGCTACCTACGCCCGCTCGCACAACCTGCGGCTTCGTCCCCATACCAAGACCCATAAGATCCCCGAGCTTGGCCGCCGACAACTGCAACTGGGAGCCTTCGGTCTGACCGTGGCAAAGGTCAGCGAAGCCGAAGTGATGGTGAAAGCCGAGCCGCCGGAGCTGCTGATCGCCTTTCCAGTAATCGGGCGGCAAAAATTAGCACGTCTGATGAAGCTTGCCGGAAACCTGGCTCTGACAGTGTCACTGGACAGCGAAACCGCGGCTGCGCAGCTCTCCGAGGCAGCCTCGGCGGCCGGCGTCACCATCGGCGTGTTGGCCGAGATCGATGCCGGACTAGGGCGAGTGGGCGTTCAACCCGGACCTGACCTGGTGGCGCTGGCAAAAGCGATTGAGCGCCTGCCGGGCCTGCGTTTCGACGGCATTGCCTTCTATCCCGGACACATCCGGAGCGCCAGCGCACCACTCGAGGCGTTAAGCGAAGTGGTGGCCGGCGCCGTTACGGATCTGGAGGTGGCCGGATTCGAAGTTCGACTCGTCAGCGGCGGGTCTACTCCGACCCTGCTGAACTCTCACCGGGTGGCCAGGCTTAACGAGATTCGGCCGGGAACCTACATATTCAACGACCGCAACACAGTCGAATGCGGCGCCGTGGAGTGGACTGACTGTGCCGCCTCCATTATGGTTACCGTGGTTTCCACGGCGGTGAAGGGACAGATGATTGTCGACGGTGGATCCAAGACCTTTTCGTCCGACCGTACGGCTGGTTCGGGAGCGCCCAGCTTCGGAAGGGTTGTGGAAGCACCGCATGCCGTCTTCGAGAAGATGAACGAGGAGCACGGGTTTATCGCCGTCCCGAATGGCTTCCGGGTGGGTGACCGGGTGAAAATTATCCCCAATCATATTTGTGTTGCCATGAACCTGCACGAACAGGTGTACGGACTTCGGGGCGACCAAGTGGAAACTGTCTGGAAGGTGGAGGGACGAGGAAAACTACAATAAAGGGGTGATGGACGGGCCGGCGGCTCGTCCATCCCGAGGACTACAAGTACCTATTCGTCTTTCTTGATGGAGTCGATTTTGACGGACTCCCCGTCCGCCGTTCCGCTCACAACTACTTTCTGGCCGAGATAATCCGCAACCTTGGAAGCGTCGTCGATCTTCAGGACCTTGCCTTCCGTTACGAACACGGCTGCCTGGCCGCTTTTTACACAGCCAGCAACACACTTCTGCGCCTTGGCGGACGCATCCGCGTGGGCAGCGCCGCATTTGGCATCCGAAATTACGCCTTTCATGTCAACCGCGAAAGCGCTGACAGCGAAGAGCGAGGAGATTACAAGAAGCTTTTTCACGCGAAATCCTCCTTAAGGATTATTAATTTTCGAGCCCAACTTTGGACTGCCTGAACAGCTTGACTATACCGGAGAACTGACTACTGTGCAACTGCTCTTACGCCTTGTAATACGAGAGCCGGCCGCCCCTGGATTTAGAGTCCCGCCAGATCTAGACGCCCTGGGGAACCGGGAACAGAGTGCCCCTGCCCAAAAGCCACTGAGGGTCAAACCGCCGCTTCACGGCAGCCATGGCCGCGATCTGCCTTGGCGTGTATTGGATCTCTAAAAAATGCGCTTTGCGCTTGCCTAATCCGTGTTCAGCACCTACCGTTCCCCCCAGCTCGACGGCTTTGTGCGCGAAGTGGGAAATGAGAGCCTTTGCCTTTTCCGCCTCCTCGGCATTCCGGGGAAGAATGTTGACGTGCACATGCGCGTCGCCGATATGCCCGCAGATTACATATTGACCGGGAAAGGCTGCTTCCATCGCTTCCCGGTAGAGGAGCAGCATTTCACGATTCCGGTCGATGGGCACTGCAAAGTCAGTCCCCATTTTCAGGAGTCCCCGGCGGCGAACGGTGTCGTTAACCACCTCGGGCACGGCATGGCGGAATTTCCGGAAGCGTTCCCGGTCCTGATCGGTGGTGGCAAACCACGACTGTTCCGCCAGCGCGTGTGCGTCCTGGAGCGCGGCTTCCCAAAAGTCAATCTCGGAATCCTGGTGAATCTCCTGTTCCATCAGCAATGCCGCGTTCGCAGCCGCTGGAACATCCGGATAGTGAGCGCGCAGAAGGGTCAGCGACCCCGCGTCGAAATACTCGAGTAATCGAAGCCGCGGGACGGATCGCCAAACATCCACGGCATTCAGGGCCTCTTCGTCCGACGCAAAAAAGACCACGCCCGCCAAAAGCTCCTTGGGTGAAGGAAGAAGCCGCAATTGGGCCTGGGTAATGACGCCCAAGGTGCCTTCCGACCCGATAAAAAGGTCCATGGCGTCCATCCCGGGGTAGAGGAGAAAACCGGCGGAGTGCTTGGTAGTGCGCGGGACGGGAATGGCCTCTACTGGAAAGTCAATCTTGTCGCCGCGGCTCAGATGCAGGACCGTTCCATCCATCAGGATCGCGGTCAAACCGGCAACATGCCGCCGCGTGTCTCCATAGAGAAAGCTTCGCGAACCACTGGCGTTGGTAGCGATTGTGCCGCCGATGAAAGCGGCATCCTCGGTGGGATCCGGGGCATAGAATTGCCCGGATGGGAGTGTGGCCCGCTGCAAATCCCGCAATACAACACCCGCACCGGCAGTAGCAACTCCCGGTTCAATCCGCATTTCGGTAAATTTCTCAAGCGACACCACCCAGCCACCGAACGGAACACGTCCGCCGGCGACCCCGGTACCGCCGCCCGCGATGGTAACCGGCACTTTCTTTTCCGATGCCTCGCGGAGGATTGCCGCCAGTTCCTGCTCTCCGGAGGGAATATAGACGGCCTCGGCGTAGCCGCTGAAACCCGAAGCATCTTCGAGGTAGGCCGGGTTCATCGCGCCCCCATTTTGCTAGACCTCGAGGATCACCGGCATGATCAGAGGCCGGCGAGAGGTCTGCTTGGTCAGGTAACGCTTCAGGTCGGTGCGGATCTTCTCCTGCATGACGCCCCAGTCGGTGCGTTCCTCGGCGCTGGATGATTCCAGCGTGCGGGCAACCACCAGCCGCGCCTCCTGCAGAACGGCGGCGCTATCCTCCAGAGAGACGAACCCGCGCGAGACGATCTCAGGCAGCCCTTCGCTCTTTCCGGTGTGTTTATTGATTGCGATGATTGGAAGCACAAAGCCATCTTCGGCCAGATGCCGCCGATCGCGGATGACAATATCTTCCACCACGTCATCCAGGGACCCCGAATCGATGCAGATGCGTCCCACCGTGATGCGCGGGCCGCGCCTGGCTCCGGTCTTGTCGATCTCCACCGTTTCCCCGCTCTCGAGGATGAAGCTCTCTTCCAGTCCCGCGTGCAGCAGGTGACTCGCGAGAGAAGCGTGCTTCGCCATCTGACGGTATTCGCCGTGGACTGGAATGAAATAGCGCGGGCGGACCAGGTTTAAGATCAGCTTCAGCTCTTCGGCGCTTGCGTGGCCCGAGACGTGGACCGGAGGGTTCATGGTTCCGTAGATCACATCGGCGCCGCGCTTCGCCAGATGATTAATCATCCGGTAGATCGCCTTCTCATTTCCCGGAATAATGCGGGAGCTAAGCACGACGGTATCACCGCTATCCACAGTCAGGTTCTTATGATTGTCGACCGCCACGCGGGAGAGCGCCGACATCGGTTCGCCCTGCGTGCCGGATACGACTACGCAGACTTTGCCGGGAGCTGCCTGCATGATGTCCTGCGGGCGAAGCAGGATGTTGTCGGGGATGTGCAGCAGCCCGAGGTTATGCGCAATCTCGGTGACGTTGTTCATGCTGCGGCCGAGGAATGCGACCTTCCTGCCATACTCAGCGGAAAGGTCGAGGATCTGCTGCAGCCGGTGAATGGACGAGCTGAAGCAGGAGATTACCAGCCGCCGCTCGGTTCGGTTGAAAATGTCTTCCAGGCGCGGACGGACCGCGCGTTCACTCTCCGTATAGCCGGGTCGATCGACGTTGGTGGAATCCGACATCAGCAGCAGCACGCCGCGCTTGCCGTATTCAGCGAAAGTGTGAAGATCGAACAGCTCGTTATCGGTGGGAGTCGGATCCACCTTGAAATCGCCGGTATGTATCACCACACCCAGCGGAGTCGTGATGGCGAGAGCCACCGCCGCCACAATGGAGTGCGTGACCCGGATAAACTCGATCTCAAACGGCCCGAGCTTCACCTTGTCGCCCGCTTTCACGGTGTTAAGGGAAGCGCCCTTCAGCAACTCATGTTCTTCCAGCCGCCGCCCCACGAGAGCCAGTGTGAAGGCAGTGCCGTAAATCGGGATGTTCAGTTGGGATAGGAGAAACGGAATGCCGCCGATGTGATCTTCGTGGCCATGCGTGAGGAGCAGACCGCGGACCATTTCGCGATGCTCTTCCAGGTAGGCGAAATCGGGGGTGACAATGTCGACACCCATCAACTCGGCGTCCGGAAACATCATGCCGGCATCGATAACGATTATGTCGTCGCCATAGCGCAGCGCCATGGAGTTCATGCCGAACTCACCTAATCCGCCAAGGGGTACGACTTGCAGCTTGGACATATAGAAACCTTAGGGTAACAGGTTCAGGCCCCGACTAACAAGGAATTATGAACTAATTCAACCACTTACGTTGAGACTATTGCTGCCGTTCCAGAACCGCCCCCAGCCACTCATGCCCGCGCTCGAATACGGAACGGTTCTTCCACTGCTGATAACTGATCTCCTGTGAGGACTTGACGTCGGTTTCGAAATCCTGTTCGAGACGACGGGCGATCCCGGCGTCCAGCAGCGCGATGTTCACTTCGTCATTGATTCCAAACGAACGCGAATCCAGGTTCGTGGACCCGACGACGCTCCAGAGACTATCAACCACCAGACCTTTGGTATGGATCATGGCTGGCCCATACTCGTATATCTTGGCTCCTGCCTGCAGCAGCTCGCCGTACAGCCGGCGGCTCGAACGGCGCGTAAGGGTGTGGTCATTGCCCTTCCCCGGCACTATGATCCGGATCTCGACGTGGCGTTCTTTAATAGCGCGAACCATTTCTTTTCGGATGCTGGCGTCGGGCAGAAAATACGGGGTCGTCACGTAAATGCGCTGTCTGGCGGATGCGAGCAGCGTCTGGAACAATACGCGGGCACTCGTGGATTGTCCTGTGGTAGGAGCGCTTCCGACAACTAACGAAATTGCGGTATTAGCAGCCGTGCTGAAGGGAAAATATTCCCGCCCGGTGAGCACCTCGCCTGACGATTCCAGCCAGTTTTCCGCAAAAACGCCCTGGAGGCCGGCGGCGGCTTCGCCTTCCACACGCACCATGGTGTCGCGCCAGCTCGGTTTGCCATCCACCGGTTTGAACCAATGGTCGGCCACGCCCGCGCCGCCGATGAATCCCACGTTCCCATCGATGATCATCAATTCCCGGTGAGTGCGGTTGTTGATCCGCGGCCAGGTGTACCAGCGCAGCCGGTTATACCAATCCACGCGGCCGCCGGCGTCCTGCAGTGCCTTCATGGTAGCCGCTTTGGTGCTCGCGCTGCCGATGGCGTCCATCAGCAGGTGTACCTTTACTCCGGCGCGTGCACGCTCGGTGAGGGCCTCCCGGAATTGCGCGGCCATCTCGCCTTCCTCAAAAATATAGGCTTCGATGTTGACGCTCTGTTGCGCTGCGCGGATGGCAGCCAGTTCGGCGGGATAGTACGAAGCTCCATTGGTGAGCACCTCAAATTTCGACTGCCGGTGCAGCTGTCCCCCGGAGAGCGCCTGCAGGGTGCGGACGAACTGGTCTGAAGCGAGGTTGCCGTCCGGCGGCTTCTCCAGCTGATAAGGAAGAATCGGCTCAAAAAGCGCTAGAAAGATAAGCCCCGATTGGAGCACCAGCGCAATCATGGAAATGATGGTCAGGGCTCTGTAGTCATGATGCTTCTGTTGGGAGGAAGAGCGATTTTTCGTACCGAGTCTCGCCAAGCTCTGCTCCTGCCGGGCCGCCAGCCCGGTGCAGTCTCGCCGGCCTCCTTAGGGAATGAGGGAGACCATAAATATCTTATCAGCCGCTAATGGTGAGTGACTCGAATTTCCACTGCCCGCTGGTAAAAGTCTATGCTCGAGAGCCCGGCTGTGATGGCCGGATCAATCTCCGGTACCACACTGCTGCCGCGCGCGATTACCCGCGACTCCGGAAAGTGCAACATCTTCGACAGCAGAAACTTCTTGACGGAGAGGGCGCGCAGTCCCGCCAGGTAGGCATTGGCCGCGGCGCTCCCCGGTTCGCTGTGCGTACCCGTGAGATAGATAGTGGACGCCGCGCCGTTCACCGCAAAATTTCCGTAAACTTTGTGGACTACGGCGGCTTCGAGTGCAACCTTTTGCTGCGGGTTTAGCTCACTGCTGCCGCGCGCAAAGCCCACCACCCGGTACAACTGTTCACTCTTTTCGCCTTTGAGAGTAAAGAAGTACTTCATACCCGATAATCATGATACTCCGGGGTGCAATAAAAAACCGGGGCTTTGCGGGCCCCGGCTATTTACAACTTAACTGTGCGAATGGTTTATTCGGTCAACTCTTCCGCGGTAGCCTCGGTCAATCCGCCAGCGTACTGGACGCGCGCGTCCTCGTCGTAGCCGGGAATGCCTTCGCCCAGAGTCACGTCGGGCTCGGTGACCACTTCGTCTTCCACCACGTCCTCGCCGGCGATCTTCACGTGCCGGTAGTAGTCCATGCCCGTGCCGGCCGGAATCAGGCGGCCCATGATGACGTTCTCCTTCAAGCCGCGCAGGTAATCCACCTTGCCGTTGATGGCGGCTTCGGTGAGTACGCGAGTCGTCTCCTGGAAGGAGGCGGCGGAGATGAACGAATCGGTCGATAGCGAAGCCTTGGTGATACCGAGCAGGACCGCTTTGCCCTGCGCCGGCTTACCCTTGGCCTCGATCACGCGCTGATTTTCGTCCCGGAACTTAAACTTGTCCACTACCTCTTCCGGCAGGAACTCGCTGTCTCCGATGTCCTCGACCTTGATCCAGCGCATCATCTGGCGCGAGATAACTTCGAGGTGCTTATCGTTAATGTTGACGCCCTGCAGACGGTAGACTTCCTGGATCTCATTGACCAGGTATTTCTGCAGCTCCTGCTCGCCGAGGACGTGCAGGATGTCGTGTGGATTGCGCGGGCCGTCCATCAGCGGATCGCCCGAACGGACACGCTCGCCTTCCTGGACGTTGATGTGGACGCCGCGCGGCAGCAGGTATTCCTTCTGCTCGCCGTCGTCGCCGGTGATGTAGATCTTGCGCATACCCTTGGAAACTTCGCCGTACTTCACAATGCCGTTGATCTCGGCGATCACGGCCGTCTCGCGGGGCTTCCGCGCTTCAAACAGCTCGACCACACGCGGCAGACCGCCGGTGATGTCTTTGGTCTTGGTGGTGGCGCGCGGAATCTTTGCCAGAACGTCGCCCGCGTGCGCCTCTTCCCCGTCGCGCACCATCAGGTGGGCGTGGGTCGGCATCAAGTATTTTTTCTCGTCGTGCTTGGTGCCGCCAGTCGGCCGCATGATGATGGATGGCATGCGTTTCTCGTCGGGAGAATCCACAACCACCAACTGCATGTTGCCGCTGATCTCGTCCACCTGTTCCTGCATGGTGAGCCCGTCATGCAATTCCTTGAAGTGCACCGTTCCGGTGACTTCGGTCAGAATGGAGAACGTGTAAGGATCCCACTCGAGCAGGACCTGGTTGCTCTTCACCGGCGCGCCATCTTCAACGAAGATCTTGGCGCCGTAGACAACCTGATAGCGTTCCTTTTCACGGCCCTTATCGTCGACGATGGCCAAAATGCCATTGCGGTTCATCGCGATAATTTCGTTCTTCGCGTTGCGAACCACGTTGACGCCCAGGAACTTCACAAAGCCGTCGGACTTGGCATCCTGCTTGGACTGTTCGCTCGATCCGGTTGCGGTTCCACCGATGTGGAACGTTCGCATGGTGAGCTGGGTTCCGGGCTCCCCGATGGACTGGGCGGCGATGATACCCACCGCCTCTCCGCGCTCCACCAGACGTCCGGTGGCCAGGCTGCGGCCGTAGCAGAGCTGGCAAACGCCGCGCTTGGACTCGCAGGTCAGCACCGAGCGGATCTTCACCCGCTCAATACCGGCCGCTTGAATCGCGACGGCCAACTCTTCGGTGATCTCCTGATTCACGTGGACGATCACGCTGCCTTCGTAATCCAGCTGATCCTCGAGAGCGACGCGGCCGACAATGCGGTCGCGCAGATTCTCGATAATTTCCCCCGATTCGATAATCGGCTCGACGTAGATACCATCGCCGGTGCCGCAATCGCTCTCGGTGATGATGA
Source organism: Bryobacteraceae bacterium (assembly GCA_035526665.1). Lineage (GTDB taxonomy): Bacteria > Acidobacteriota > Terriglobia > Bryobacterales > Bryobacteraceae > DATLBY01. Next base: position 544 of record DATLBY010000219.1, on the reverse strand, counting down.
CATCCTGGGCCACGTCGCAAAGCCGGCGCGTCAGGTAACCCGAATCCGCCGTCTTCAGCGCGGTATCGGCCAGACCTTTACGCGCCCCGTGCGTGGAAATGAAGTACTGCAGCACGTTCAGGCCTTCGCGGAAATTCGCGGTGATAGGCGTTTCAATGATCTCGCCCGAGGGTTTGGCCATGAGACCGCGCATACCGGAAAGCTGGCGAATCTGCTGTTTCGATCCGCGGGCGCCGGAGTCGGCCATGATGTAAATCGGGTTCAGGTAACGGCCGGTCCGGTCGTCCTCTTCCATCGACTTGAACATTTCGTCGGAGACACGTTCGGTCACCTTCGACCAGATCTCGATGATCTTGTTGTAGCGCTCGCCCTGGGTGATGGCGCCTTCCTGGTACTGCGCCTGGACTTCGATCACCTGCTTTTCGGCGTCCTTGACCAGTTTGGCCTTCATGACCGGGACAACCATGTCGTCAATCCCGATTGAGATACCGGCCCGGGTGGCGTAGAGGAAGCCGAGAGCCTTCACCTCATCCAGCATCTTGAC
>DATLBY010000218.1:0-2710 GCA_035526665.1 Bryobacteraceae bacterium | reverse complement strand
TCCACGGTTTGCGGCGAGGCGTCGGTGGGAATGGAATATTGCCAGGCGCCCACGGCCGAGTTGCGGTCCAGGTAGGCTTCCACCATGTTTAACTCACCGATTGCGCCCGACTGCACAATTTCGCGCGCCTTGATGTAAATCAAAGAGCTGACGTACTGGCTTCCGATCTGCAGAATTCGTCCGCTGCTTTGCTGGGCAGCAATCACTGATTTGCCTTCGGCGATGGTCTGCACCATCGGCTTTTCACAATAGACGTCCTTGCCGGCGGCCAGCGCATCCCGTGTGATCTGGGAATGCCAGTGGTCCGGGGTCGCGATGATCACCGCGTCGATGTCTTTGCGCGCCAGCACCTCACGATAATCCTTGGTGGCGAAAATCTGCTGGCCCCATAGCTCCTTTGCGCGTGCGATGCGGCCATCGTAGAGATCGCTGACGGCCACGAGTTCCACACCCGGGAGATTCAGCGACAGGCGGGTATCGCCCATGCCCATGCCACCGATTCCAATGGTTGCGATCTGAATTTTATCGTTCGCTGCGTAAGGCACGTTAGCTCTCCAGGGTCATGGTCCGCGGATCCCACTTGCAGACCTTTTGTTCGAAATAGCTGATATTCGAGAGCAGCGCCGGACCGGCGGCGCGCAGCCCGAACACCGGATCTTCCACCACAGGCTTGCGCGAGCGAACCGCGCTGATGAAGTTCCGGTGGTGGTCCAGATGATCGCTGTAGTTCTTCGGCGGCAGATAGTGCTCTTCCGCCTGCGGCCGGATCGCGTCGGCGGTGGCGCGCTGCTGCGGGTATTTTTCGCGGTACTGCTTCAGATAGTCCTGCTGCTGGGCCTTCGAAAATGTGTCGATGGTGTAGCCGGGTTCGGCTTCGCGCGGCTGCCTGACTAAAGTCACGCCATTCCCTATGGTGAGGATCCCGTCGCTCCCCACGAAGCGGAAGCCGGATGTTTCCCCCGAGCCGTTTACAAAGTTCACGCGCAGAGCCAGATTGAAGGCCGGATGTTCGTTAGTGGCCGGATAGTCGTACAGGCCGAGAAGCACATCGGGGACGTCGCGCCCGTCCTTCCAAAAGCGCAACCCCCCAGTGGAGAACACGCGCGTGGGACCAATGGAGCCGGTCACAAAATGCATGCCTGAAAAGAGGTGCACAAACAGATCGCCCGCGACACCGGTGCCGTAATCGCGATAGTTTCGCCAGCGGAACAGACGAACCGGCTCGAACGGCCGCTTGGGAGCCGAACCGAGAAAACGGTCCCAATCCACAGTGGCAGGCGAGGCATCCCCGGGAATGGAGTATTGCCAGGCACCGATGGCGGAGTTGCGGTCCCACCACGCCTCCACCATGTTGAGCTGCCCGATGGCGCCCTGCTTGAAGAGATCCCGGGCCTTCTGATACACGATGGAGCTCACGCGCTGGCTACCCACCTGCATAATGCGGCCGCTGCTCTTCTGCGCCTCGATCACGCGTTTGCCGTCGTCCACTTTCTGAACCATCGGCTTTTCGCAATACACATCTTTTTTGGCCTGCATGGCGTCGATCGCGATTTGCGCGTGCCAGTGGTCGGGAGTTCCTATCAGCACGGCATCGATGTCGGGACGCGCCAGTACTTCCCGATAATCCCGTGTTGTGAACAGCTGATTGCCCCAGCGCTCCTTCGCGCGCGTGAGCCGGCCGTCATAGACATCGCTGACGGCCACAAGCTCTACGCCCGGCTGGGCGAGAGAGGACTCGGCATCGTTGCTCCCCATGCCGCCCGCCCCGATCAACGCGATCCGTATTTTGTCGTTGGGCGAGATTTTCCTCACATCCGGCGATTGCGCCAGCGCGGAGGCGGCGACACCCGCGGTGGCGGTAGCACTCAGAAAATGCCGTCGTGTGCTAAACATTGCTTGACTCCTGACGGAGCGGCTTGCCCCGCGATTCCTCAGTTTACTCTCCCTGCGGACGAAGCGGCAGAGCTACTTTGCTTCGTACTTCTGAAAGACCGAGGTGCTGCCCTCGGAATCGAACAAGATGACGGAATATGCCGCCTGCCGGTCGCCCTGCTCCATTCCGGGAGATCCTACCGGCATACCGGGAACTGCCAATCCCCCCTTCTTCCGGCTTTTCAAAAGGCGGTGAATATCGGAGGCCGGTACATGTCCCTCGATCGCGTGCCCCTGGACCACGGCGGTATGACAGGACTGCAGCTTCTCCGGCACGCCGTATTGGCGGCGGTATTCGGCTGTACTGGCGACTTCGGTTACCAGCGGAACAAATCCGTTCGCCTTCAGGTGTTCCACCCACTTGGCGCAACAGCCGCAGGTACGCGTTTTGAAGATCTTTACTTCCGGCGCCGCCGCTTGCAGCTGCATGGTTAACGCCAGGGCGATCGCCAGCGAGGCTGGTAGTGTTTTCTGAAAATACATCCTTGCTCCTTAATCCTATTCCTGTCCACCGAGGCTCGCATCCAGGTTAAACGCAGCGCTAATCAACGCCAGGTGCGTGAAGGCCTGCGGAAAATTCCCCAGCGCTTCGCCTCTTGGTCCAATCTGCTCCGCGTACAATCCAAGATGATTGGCATAGCCGAGCATCTGCTCAAACATCAGCCGCGCATCGTCTAATCGACTGCGCTCCAGCTTACCTGCCCTGGTGAGCGCTTCCACCAGCCAGAAGGTACAGATGTTGAAAGTACCTTCGTTACCTTGCAGGCCATCCGGCGTC
>DATLBY010000217.1:0-12106 GCA_035526665.1 Bryobacteraceae bacterium | reverse complement strand
AATCGTAAACTGGCCGGCGCCGGTCGCATGGCCAAGGGCTTCGAAATCAGCTCCCGCCAGTCGTGCGTCTTTCAGTACGCCCAGGGTCGGCTCATCCCCGGACAACAAGGTCAACTTACCGTCAGCGCCCTGCAACGCCGGCGTACCCTGGGGGCCGGTCACCAGCTTTCCACGAACAGAAGTGGAGGAGGGGTTGGCTGCCAGAGCCGGGGCGGCCAGGAAAAGCAACGGCAAGAATCTTCTGCGTTCCACTACTTCCATGATAAACCTTGATTCGACTTCCCGATCCCAGACCCGTTTTTGAGTGCGATAAGATTCGGAGGAAGCGAACCCCCTCAAAATGGCTGGTAAAGTTGCTATTTTTGTCACCTGTATTGTCGATCAGGTCTTCCCGAATGTGGGCATGGCCATGGCAACCGTTCTGGAGCGTTTGGGATACAGCATTGACTTTCCCTCTGCGCAGACCTGCTGCGGCCAGCCCGCCTTTAATAGTGGATTCCGGGACGACGTCCGCAAGGTCGCCATACACTTTCTGAACGTATTTCGCGATTCGGAGTACATCGTCGTGCCTTCCGGCTCCTGCACCTCGATGATCGTGCACCACTTCGCCGAATTATTTGAGGACGATGCCTTCCGGCTTGCGGAAGTCCAAAAGCTCAAGCCCCGCGTCTGGGAGTTCTCAAAATTCCTGCTGGAGGTTGCCCAAGTGGATGATGTGGGGGCGCGCCTTGCGGCGGTTGCGACCTATCACGATAGCTGCCACGCGCTCAGGGAGCTGCAGATTAAAGACGGCCCGCGGCGCCTGCTGGCAAAGGTTAAAGGCCTGGAACTGCGCGAGATGGAGATCGCGGAGGAGTGCTGCGGCTTCGGCGGCACCTTCTCTGTAAAATTTGGCGAAGTTTCCGGAGGCATGGCACGCACCAAAATCGCCTCCATCCAAAGCACTGGAGCGGATCTGGTCATTTCCATCGATTCCAGTTGTCTGATGCAGCTCCAAGGGGCGATTCACAGGGCCGGGCTGCCGATCCGCACCATGCACCTGGCGGAAGTCCTGGCGGCTAATTGAATGCCGACGCCTCCCACGGAACGCTTTCATACGACTCTGGCCGACGCCAACCTGCAGCTTGCCATTTATAGCAATACCAGCCGGCTGATCGATAAGCGCAAGCATGCGGTCACCGACGATATCCTGCCCGACTACCAGGAGCTTCGGACCCATGCGCACGACCTGAAGAAGCACACCATCGAGAATCTCGACTATTACCTGGAGCAGTTCGAATCGAATGTGGAAGCGCATGGCGGCAAGGTAGTCTTTTGCGCCGACGGAACCGAAGTCGCGGATTTTATTCTCGATCTCGCCAAGCGCCGGGGCGCCCAGCTGATTGTCAAATCGAAGTCGATGACCACCGAGGAGATCGACCTGAATGAACGGTTGGACCATCACGGACTCCATGCGGTGGAGACCGATCTCGGCGAGTACATCATTCAATTAGCGGGTGAAAAGCCGTATCACATTGTGGCTCCAGCCCTCCACATGACGCGCTACGACGTCGCGGAAATTTTCACGCGTGAGCTGGGCGTCGAGGAAGAGACTATCCCGGAGAAGCAGACGATGATCGCGCGGGCGGTGCTGCGCGAGAAGTTCCTTGCCGCCGACATCGGCATCAGCGGCGGAAATTTTCTGGTGGCGGATTCCGGAGCCGTGGTGCTGGTGGAAAATGAAGGCAATGCGCGTCTCACCACCAGCGCCCCGAAGATCCATATTGCGATCGCCGGCATTGAGAAGCTGATCCCGCGGGCTCAGGATCTGCCTGTTTTTCTGAAACTGCTCGGCCGGAGTGCTACCGGCCAAGCACTTACTTCCTATACGTCGTTCCTCTCCGGGCCCAGGCGTGGCGACGAGATCGATGGTCCGGAAGAGTTTTACGTGGTCCTCATTGATAACGGACGGACCAAATTGCTGGAGATACCCGAGCGGCGGCAGTCCCTGTATTGCATCCGTTGCGGCGCTTGTTTGAATCACTGTCCCGTGTACCGGAAGATCGGCGGCCATAACTATCCCTGGGTGTATTCCGGCCCGATTGGCGCCATACTCACGCCGCAGTTCCATGGCGCGGCCCGCGGGGATTGGCTTCCCTTCGCCTCCAGCCTCTGTGGCGCCTGCGCGGAGGTGTGCCCGGTCAAGATCGACATCCCAAAGTTATTGCTGGAGTTACGGGCCGACGCGGTGCAGAAGGGCAGTTCCCTCACAGAGCGCCTGGTCTATCGTTCTTTTGCCTGGCTGATGACGCATCCGGTCATCTATGAAGCGCTGCTGGAGACCCTCGTGATGTTTGCCCCACGCGGTCCGGGCTGGATCCGGAACGTGCCATTCGCGCCGGCGCCGATTCGCGCCTGGCTGCGCGAGCGCGATCTGCCGCCCCTTGCCCGTAAGAGTTTCCGGCGGCAATGGATGGAACGCAAGTGAGTGCCCGCGAAGCCGTTCTCGGCCGCATCCGGAGCGCTCTCGGCAGGAAACCGGGGCAGGCGCCCGCGCATCTTCCCCCGGTCCGGTTGAGCGCTCATCCATCGGAGCCCGAGGTCCGGCTGAACACTTTCTTTTTGTCAATCGAAAAACTCGCCGGAAAGACGTATCACGCGAGCTCGCGTGAAGACGCGTGCCGGCACGTCGCCATGCTGCTCGCCGGCAGAACAGCCATTGCTTCCAATGCAGAGCTGCTGACACGTTGTGGCATCGCCGCGCTGCATGGTGTGCGCAGCGGAATCACTGGCAAAGCGGAGTTGCGGGACCTGTGCGCCAGCCTGGATGCCGGCATCACCAGCGCGGATTACGCCTTGGGCGATACCGGGACTCTGGTAATGCTCTCGTCGCCGCAGGAGGCTCGGATGATTTCGCTGCTCCCGCCGCTGCACATCGCTGTGGTGGAACGCAGCCGGATCCTCAGCGGGCTCGACGAGTTATTTACAATCTTGCCCAAGCCGGCCGACCTCACCAGCTCCATGGTACTGATCACCGGGCCCAGCCGCACCGGAGATATTGAACAGATTCTCATCCGCGGTGTTCACGGTCCCGGTGAAATCCATGTAATCGTAATCTAACGCTTACAATAAATATAATGAGAACCTGGATCGTTGCTTTCTCAATTTTATGCTGTTCCACCGCATCGTTTGCCCAGGTGGCTGAATTTTCCGTGAGTGGCGGCAGGTCCATCATCTCCAGCCGCGACTTAGGCTCCGGATACAGCCTGGCGGACGGAACCCGCATGGGTTTTCGCGTCACTTTGAACAACCAGAAATTTTTCGGGCATGAATTCGGCTACGCCTACAACCGCACTCATCTGAATTTCAATGGGCAGGATCAGGGTGGGATGGCGATCCATCAGGGTCTGTATCATTTCCTTGCCTACGCAACACCTGAAGGAAAACATGTGCGTCCCTTCGTGAGTGGAGGAGGTCACTTCAGCAACTTTGTTCCGCCCGGAGCGTCCGCCACGCAGGGTCAGGGAGAGACCAAGTTCGGCGTGAATTACGGCGCGGGAGTCAAATTCCGTTTGACTGAAAAGTTTATGCTGCGGTTTGACGCCAAGCAGTACCTGAATCCGAAGCCGTTTAATCTTCCTGGAAAAACAGGGCAACTCAAGTTGAATGAATTGTCGATCGGCTTGGCGTTTTATCTGTTGTAACGTATTTTAGAAGCTAATTCCAACCAGAAACTCGCCTTGATTGCGGTTAGTGCGCAACAGATCGGCGACTCCGCTGCGGAAGTTTTCCGTTCCCCAGCGGGTAAAGCGGATCTCAGGACTCACCTTGATAATCAGGAGCTTGAAATCGATACCGGCGCCGAACACAAAGCCGGTGGCGTTCGGGTCGCGCAACTCCGTCGAATTAGAACTTCCGGTGAGGAATGAGCCCACGCGGCTGATCCCGGTAATGTGCCGGAATGAGGCCCCCGCGTCGACAAATGGCCTCACGGGGCCCTTGGAGAATTTATACTTCAACAACAGCGGAAACTCCCACGAATTCGAGGTGGTAGTAGCTGCGATTGCGCCCAGTACATTTTGGGAAAAATTCAATCGGGTGTAGAGGGCGTCCAACTCAACCCCGAAGCCGGCGGGCAGATTCAACTCCACGCTAGGTCCTACAATGTAGCGGCGAGTGTCGGAGATATATCCATTCGTTGCGTCCTTTACCGTGCTGAACGCTTCCGTCAACGGTACGCCGCCCTTAATGCCGACCGAAAGGGGCAACTGGGCCATGGCCCCGAATGCTATAACAAATAATAAGGACAATGTTTTTCTCATAAACTCCTTGTGATATGCGCCCTGGCTGAAGGCGCGCTCTGAAGTTAGACGGGACAATTCGCGTAACGGATCACAAATTTACTGTACCGGGCCTTTTCATGGGAATACGGATCAGGACCCATCCAATCGCACCGAACGCGGCTAGGGAGAGCCAGCCGCCTAGCGCGGGATAAAACGGCAGCTCATCCCGCCCGGTAAGCAGACGCGTGAAAGACGGCACGCCCGCCAGGAACGTAACGGCCAGCAGAATGCCGACAATGGCCTCTCCGGCGATCAGACCGGACGCCAGCAGTGTGCCCCGGTCCTCCACCACCAGCTTCTCTTCGTCGGAATAGGCCCCCGTCATACCGTCGAGCACTGACTTGATGACTCCGCCAACAAACATTGCGGCGGAGGTGTCGAATGGCAGGTACATGCCGACAGCCACCAGCATGGGAGCGCGGGCGCCGGTGAAAATGAGAGCGATGCCGAATGCTGCTCCAATGCCCAACAGGCCCCAGGCCATTTCTCCACCGACAATCCCCTTGGCGAGCTGGGCCATCAAACCCGCCTGTGGGGCAGGGAGGGCGCGGCCCCCGATGCCTCCGGTCGCCAGGTTCGCCTCGTGCAAAGCGATAATGGGTCCCATCAGGAAGAACGAGAGGACCGCGATGGTTCCAATTTCCACCGCCTGCATTTTCCAGGGCGTTCCTCCCAGGAGCTGTCCCGCTTTGAAGTCCTGAATCAAGGAGCCTGAGACCGAGCAGGCGCACGACACCACGGATGCGACGCCCAGCACGGCGGCGATGCCGGCCATGCCTTTTACTCCAAACGCTAGTAGGAGCAGTGCGGAAAGGATCAGCGCCGACAGCGTGAGTCCGGAAAGCGGTTGATTGGAGGCTCCCACCAGCCCGACCAGGTAGCCGCCCACTGCCGATAGGATGAAACCCGTCAGCGTCATGGCGAAAGCCGCGACAATCGCCGCCAGCCAGCCGCCGGTGAAGTAAAAATAGAGGCCTGTAATCGGAACCAGCAGAGCCAGAGTCGACAGCACCACCCAGCGCATTGGTATATCGCGCTCCGTCCTCTCCCTCGCCGACATGGCGATTCGTGAAGTGGACACCGCGAAGGCGCCGCGCAGAGACTGCAGCATCGCCGACCGCATGGAGAACAAGGTGCTGCAGGCGCCAACCAGCATCATGCCCACGGCAATCGGCCGCACGATGTTGTACCAAACGGTATACGCGAGCACGTCGGTGGGAACGCCGGTTCCACCGTTCAGGCGTCGCGGCAGGTCGGGATCGAAAAACAGCAGCAACGGGATCAATACCCACCAGGCCAGGACTCCGCCGGCTGCATTAATGAACGCATACTTAGGACCAATGATGTAGCCGATTCCGATGAGCGCCGGCGATAGGCCCGGAGTCGACCAGGGAATCCCGCCGCCGTGCCCCACATCGCCGATCGGGTGCTTCTGAAAATTGAAATGGTGCACCACCGAGCGCGGATACTGCAGAAATCCTTCGGTATATTCGCGAAAGATCTGCAGCCCCTTGTCGCTCTTCAGAATCTGGATAAGCCCGCCGAACGCCATTGCGCCGAAGATATAGCGGGGAGCGTCCCTGGAGGCGCCGCCCGCCTTGACGATGTTGACGCTGGCGATGCTCTCGGGCCACGGCAGATTCGCTTCCACGCAAAGAGGTCTACGCAGAAAAATTATGAAGAACACGCCGATGAGCCCGCCGCACAGCAGGATTAGCGTGGCTTCCCAGTAATGCACGCGCAGATCGGTCCACAGACGCGCGCCGTTGACCTCCACCATCATGAAGGCCGGGATAGTGAAGATCGCCCCTGATACCAGCGCCTCCCCCACGGAAGCGGCCGTTCGCGTGATGTTCTGTTCCAGGAGCGTCCCGCGAAGCGCGGGAATGCGGAAAAGGGCCATCGCGATCACGGCCGCCGGAATGGTAGCCGAGACAGTCTGACCCGCTTTCATGCCCAGATATGCGTTCGCCGCGCCAAATACCAGCGCGAGAAACATACCCAAACCAACAGCTTTGACGGTAAGTTCGCTCTCTTGGGTGAGCTGCACCCCTCTAGAATAAGCCGCGATGCTGCTTCGCCATGTTGGACATCACCAGCGCGAGCGCGCCCGCGCCCAACGTCCGGATCAGCGTCGGATGCTCGGCGTAAACCTGACTGACGCGGTCTACGATCGACGGATCGTGCTTCTCGGCCTCTTTGGCTAGCTCTTGCACCTGCTGCGGCGATATCTGCTCTGCCTGTTGCGCAGTAATCTCCTTCTGGGTGCCCAGCAGATTACCGAGCGACCCAAACCGCGACAGTCCCCCCGACAGCAACGCTGGTCCGGCGACCGACAGCAGCGTATTTAAAACACCTACCCGTTGCGATCCATTAGACTGTTGGAATAAACCCGCGAGCATATTCGCGAACGGAGGCGTCTGGTCGGACCGGAACGCCCCGGCCAGCCCGTCAGCCACTGTGGCGGGCGGTGCATGCTGCACCACGTGATCGAAGTCCTGCTCCGTTGTCGCGGGAGCACTGTCCGGGCTGGCGCCGGCATACTGCTGCAGCATGCCGCCAATTTGATTGAGCCAATCCATATCTGGCCTCCTTATAGCCGAAAACTCTTAACGCGAAGGGACGGTGAGAACCTGTCCCACTTGAATCTTGTCCGGGTCCTGCAATTTGTCGCGGTTGGCGTTGAAGATGTCCATGTACTTATTGGCGTCTCCGTAGAATTGTTTGCTGATCTTGGAGAGGGTATCGCCTGCCTGAACCGTGTACGTCTGCCCGGCGTCGGCTGTGCGGCTCCTGCTCGATTCAGCTCCAGCTTCCACGGAAATATCCGCCGTGATGTCATCGAATTGGGGATTTACCAGCTTGATCTGGTCCCAAATTTTGTTCTTCGCGTCTTCGGAAGGCGCAGCGCCCTGGATGAATAGCTTATTGTCTTGAACATGCACGTGAGAAAGCCGCACACCTTGCTGATGGATGGTGTTAAGAACCGATGCATACTTCTGCTTCAACTCGGTAAGTCGTTGTTCTGTGTTGCCTTCCGCGGCTCCTGCACCGCTTGACGTCTTATCAAATAATCCCATAATTACCCTCCTAAAATGGCGGTCGATGTCCGCTGCAGGTAGGACGCTGTAATAGGCAATTTTGATAGGGAAATTGCAGCCCGGAACTCAAAAAATGAGCTCCCGCCCGTCACGAAATGGCCTACAGGAGGCGTGCGGCGTCCTTGGCAAAATAGGTCAGGATGACATCGGCCCCGGCTCGCCGGATGCTGATGAGGGTCTCCATCATGGCTCGCTCTTTCTCGATCCAGCCGTTCCGGGCCGCCGCCATGATCATACTGAATTCTCCGCTTACCTGGTAGGCAGCCACAGGCACATCGTATCGATCGCGTGCGCTGCGGATCAGGTCCAGATAAGCCAGCGCGGGCTTCACCATGATCATGTCCGCCCCTTCCTGCAGGTCCAGTTCGATCTCGCGCATGGCCTCACGGGCGTTCGCAGGATCCATCTGGTAGCTTCTGCGGTCTCCGAACTGCGGAGCCGACTCGGCCGCCTCCCGGAAAGGACCATAGAAGGCCGAGGCGAATTTTGCGGCATAAGCCAGGATGGGAGTTTGGTTGAATCCGGCGGCGTCCAGTGCACTCCGGATCGCGCCGACGCGGCCATCCATCATATCGGAAGGCGCTACGATGTCGGCTCCCGCACGGGCGTGGGAGACGGCGGAGGCGGCCAGCCACCCGAGGGTGGCGTCGTTATCCACATCGCCCTCCACGATTTTGCCGCAGTGCCCGTGGCTGGTGTATTCGCAATTGCAAACGTCAGTGACAACCAGAAGGTTGGGCATCTCTGCCTTGATGGCGCGAAGAGCTCGCTGCACGATGCCGTTCTCGTCATACGCGCCCGAGGCGAGCTCATCTTTAATGTGAGGAATTCCAAAAAGAAGCACACCGCCGATGCCCAGGCTCTGCACCTCCCGGCATTCGTCGAGGATGTGGTCGATGGACAGTTGGGCGTGTCCCGGCATCGACGAAATCTCTTTGCGAATGCCTTCGCCTTCGCAGATGAAAAGAGGCAGAACAAACTCGGCTGGGGAGAGACGCGTCTCTCGCACCAGCGACCGCATTGCTTCATTGCGCCGCAGTCTGCGCAAGCGATGGACCGGGAATGCCATATGTCTTTAGAGTAGAGCAAAAGTGGAGAAGGTAAAATCATACGGTGCCTCCGAGCCTCGCCCGCCGCTATTTCATCCGTGGAAGCGTGCAAGGTGTCGGCTTTCGCTATTTCGTGCAAAAGATTGCGAACCAGATGAACCTCGCGGGTTATGCGCGTAACCTGGACGATGGCCGCGTGGAAGTCTATGCCATCGGCACGCGTAATCAACTCGCGGATCTAGCGGCTGCTCTCTGGAGAGGGCCCTCCTGGTCGGAAGTCCGCGGCGTGGATGAGAAAGAGGCGCCTCTGGAACACTGCACTTCTTTTGAAATCAGACACTAATCATGACGACGCTCCGAACCCTGTTGCTGATGGCGGCTATATGCGGTTCCTGCCTGGCGCAGGATACCTTTGAAATTCAGGTGTACGAATACGAGACCGTGCCGAAGAATAAGTGGAATCTGGAAACGCATTTGAACTATATCGGGAGCGGAACCCGTTCCTTTGAAGGTACGGTTGCCCCGACCAATAACCAGTTCCACATGACCTACGAGCTGACTCGAGGCTTATCCGAGAACTGGGAGCTGGCAGGCTATCTGGTGACTGCCCGCAGGGTCGGCTATCCGGGTCCAATTGAATTCGCCGGCTGGCGCGTGCGCCCCCGCTGGAAGGCTCCCGAGCAATGGAATTGGCCGGTGAAATTCAGCATGAGCCTGGAGGTTGGATTTCCCCGCAAGATGTATGAGGACAGCTCGCCCACCATCGAACTCAGGCCGGTATTTGAGAAGAGGTTCGGCAAATTTCAGTTGGATGTCAATCCCGTGCTGGCCCGCGCCCTGCATGGTCCCGGGACGGATAGTGGATGGGAGTTTGAACCGGCTATTCGTGCCGCCTACCAGCTAACCAGGCGGTTCGAGCCGAGTCTCGAGTATTACGGAGCAACCGGGCCGGTCTTCGGTCCGTTGCCCCGCGGCGAGCAAGTGCATCTGTTTTTCCCCGGCGCGGATATTCAGATCAATGAAAATGTGGTGTGGAATGTCGGTGTGGGCTGGGCCGCGACTCCCGCCGGCAATCAACTCACCTACAAAATGCGCCTGGGCGTCCTGTTCGGCAGCGGCGTTCGGCGCTAACGGCGGTCACGAACCTCAGCATCCATTTTGATTTCGGGTATGCCCATCAGCACGGCATCCGCGAACTGGGCGGCGATCTTCATCTCGGCAACTTCGTGCACCCGGACTATGTGTGCGCCTGCCAGAATTGACGCTGTCACAGCGGCCGCGTTGGCAAACGCCGTTTCGCGTTCCGTGGGACGGGCGAGAAAGGATTTGCGCGATGGGCCCAGCATCATGGGAGTGTGCAGCCGCACCAGTTCCTGCAGGCGTGCCAGCATCTCGGTGTTCTGTTCCTTGCGCTTGCCGAAGCCGAGGCCCGGATCCACCACGATGCGCGCTTTATCGATCCCCGCCCGCACCGCGCGGTGAATGGTTGCTTCCAGGTCGACCGCCACCGCGGACATCACGTCTTTGATGGGAGGGAGTTTTGCCCAGGTTTCGGGCGTCCCCCGCATATGGTTGAGAATGATGCCGGCGTTTGCGTTTGAGACTACTTTCGCGAGCGACGGATCCCAGGTCAGGCCGCTGGGGTCGTTGATAATTTCGGCTCCGTGCTCAATGGCCTTTTCGGCCACGGCCGCCTTGTAAGTGTCGACACAGATGGGAATGCTGAGGTTATTTTTAAGCCGCTTCAAAACCGGAACCAGCCGCCTCAGTTCCTCGCCCTCATTGATGCGCAGGGAGCCCGGCCGGGTGGATTCAGCGCCGATGTCGATGATGTCCGCGCCTTGGTCTTCCAGTTCGATAGCGCGCGCATAGGCCCGGTCGGGGTCGATATATTTACCCCCGTCGGAAAACGAGTCTGGCGTTACATTCAAAATTCCCATCAGCAGGGTGTGATCCCCGAGCTGAATGGACGTACTCCGGATCTTCCATTCGTAACGTCTTCGCATGCGGCAGCTTTCAGTGTACCGTCAGCCCTTAACGACGACCACCTGCCGCAATGTGTGTACGATATCCACCAGGTCTTTTTGCGCCGCCATCACGTCGTCGATCGGCTTGTAGGCGGCTGGCGTCTCGTCAATCACCTGGGCGTCCTTCCGGCACTCGATCCCTTCCGTCATTTTGCAGTGGTCCGCAACAGTGAAGCGCCGCTTCGCCTCATTGCGCGACATGGCCCGGCCGGCGCCGTGGCTGCAGCTTTCAAAACTCTCCGGATTGCCCCGGCCGTGCACGATAAAGGACTTGGCTCCCATACTGCCCGGGATGATTCCGAGATCGCCTTTGCCCGCCCGGACCGCACCCTTGCGCGTGACGAATACCTCCTCGCCATAGTGGCGCTCCAATTCCACGTAGTTGTGGTGGCAGTTGATCGCCTGGACCTCGGCACTGAATGGCGGCACTTCGCCCGACTGGCGGACGGCGCGAATCACATTCTCCATCATCAGCTCGCGATTGATGCGAGCGAACTCCTGCGCCCAGTGCACCGCGCTGACGTAGTCCTGGAAGTGTTTCGTGCCTTCGGGAAAATACGCCAGGTCAATGTCGGGCAGATTCGCGTGGTGGCTGCGCATGTCCTCCCGCGCCATTTCGATGAAGTACTGGCCGATGCGGTTCCCCACGCCGCGCGAGCCGCTGTGTAGCATCATCCAGACGTTTTCCGCCTCGTCCAGACACACTTCGATGAAATGATTGCCGGTCCCGAGAGTAGCCAGGTGATTTAACGAGTTGCCATGCCCCAGTGTCGGGTGCTTGGCCAATATGGAATCGTATCCGGGCTGCAATACGGACCAGACTTGCTTGTTGCGTTCGGGAATGTCCTGCCATGCGCCGCGGTCGTGCTTCTTGCCCTGGTTCGTTCTGCCGTGCGGCACGGCCTTCTCAATGGCTGTACGCAGCTTTTTCAAGCTGTCAGGCAGGTCGGAGGATCGGAGGCTGGTCTGCACCGCCATCATCCCGCACCCGATGTCCACCCCAACGGCTGCCGGAATGATCGCGCCTTTAGTCGGGATTACGCTTCCCACGGTGGCGCCGATTCCGTAATGCACGTCCGGCATGGCCGCGATCCACTTGTAGATGAAGGGCAGTTGTGCCGCATTCAGCAGTTGCTGGCGGGCGGACTCCTCCATCGCCACGCCTTTTGTCCAGGCTTTGATGGGGACTCCATGCTCGGGCGGAGCGACGTGGGACAATCATTCTACCAGCATGACCCGCGTGCTATGAAGCGATGTATGATGCCAGCGCTGCCTAGCATGTCCTTATAGCCATGTCGCCATTGCGTATCCGAGCGGCCTTTCTTGTTTTGTGGAGTGCGCTCTGCCGTCTCGACGTCTCGGCGCAAGACCTGGAATTCTTCGAGAAGCGCGTCCGTCCGCTGCTGGCGTCACAGTGCTACAGTTGTCACGGCCCGGAGAAGCAGTTTTCATCACTCCGTCTCGACGGAAGGGATCGGATTCTGGAGGGCGGCCGCAGTGGTCCCGCTGCCAAGCCGGGCGATCCCGATCATAGTCTCTTGATTAAAGCCGTCCGTCACGAAGGTGGGCTTAAGATGCCGCTCGGGACGAAGCTGAAACCGGATGAG
>DATLBY010000216.1:0-3741 GCA_035526665.1 Bryobacteraceae bacterium | reverse complement strand
CCCTGAAGAAGCTGGCCTATCAGTCGGCGGTTTCGATCTACACCATCGGTATTCGCGCCCGCATGGCTCAGCCGACCGCGGAACTGCAGGCCGCGGAGGTGAAGAGCGTGCGCGACTGGGCGGACGCCGCCCAGCGCCTGGGCGCCGGTCACATCCGCATCTTTGGAGGTCCCGTACCGAAAGGCGCCACGGAAGATCAGGCTGTGGGCTGGGCTGTCGAAACCCTCAAGCGGTGCGCTGACGAAGCATCGAAAAAAGGCATTACGCTGGGCCTCGAGGATGACGGCGGCCTGACGACGAATGCCGACCGCACGGTCGAGATCGTGAAGAAGGCCGACACACCGTGGGCCGGCATCAACCTGGATATCGGCAATTTTCCCGACAACGGATACCACCAGATTGAAATGTGCGCGCCCTATGCCACGAACGTGCACTTCAAGACTCACGTGAAAGTAAACCGCCAGAATGAGCCGGCCGACTGGCCGCGCGTCCTTGGCATTCTAGGCAAGGCAGGCTATCGAGGATATCTGGCCCTCGAATATGAAGTGACAGAAGACCCAAGGGCGAATGTCCCCAAGCTAATCGCGAAAATGCGGGATGTAATCCGTTCCACTGAGAAATGAGGCTCCCGACATTTCTTCTCCCGCTGGTCCTGAGCCTGCTGCCCGCTGTTGTGAATGCCCAGGATGCGGATCTGATTCTGTACGGCGGCAAGGTCATCACGGTGGATTCCGGTTTCCGGATTGTGGAGGCCATCGCGGTGCGGGGCGATCGAATCCTGGCAGCCGGCAGCCGGGCGGAGGCAAGTAAGTTCGCCGGGCGGGGAACCCGGCAGGTCGATCTGAAAGGCAAGACCGTTATCCCAGGGTTGATGGACACGCATTCGCATGCGGCCGATGCATCGATGTACGAATTCGATCATCCCGTTCCCGATATGGAGACGGTTACCGATGTACTGAAATACATCAGCGCGCGGGCCGCCGCGGCCAAACCGGGGGAGTGGGTAGTCCTCACCCAGGTGTTCATTACGCGCCTGAGGGATCAGCGGTTCCCGACGCGCGCCGAACTGGATGCGGCGGCGCCGAAAAATCCTGTCTATTTCGGCACGGGTCCTGATGCCTCGGTCAATTCCCGGGCTCTAAAGCTGAGCGGCATCGATAAGAATTTTCAGATTAGCGATGGAAAGGCCGGCCGCATCGAGCGGGATGCAGCTGGCAATCCCACGGGTATTCTGCGCAGTTGCAGCCGGCTGATCAAATTCCACACTGGGGAAAAGGAACCGACGGCAAATGACCGGAAACAGCGGTTGAAAATGCTGCTGGCCGATTACAACTCGGTGGGTATTACCAGCATCTCCGAGCGCGACCTCGGCGATAGCAATCTCGAGATCTACCGCGAGCTGAAGGACCGCGGCGAGCTGACCTGCCGTGTCTTCGTCATGTACAGCGTGGATGCACAGATGCCGGTCGATCAGATCACCGCGCGCATTCTCGCGGCTTCGCGCCATCCGCTGCATCAGTACAACAACATGCTCTGGCTGCGGGGCATCAAGGTCTACCTGGACGGCGGCATGCTCACCGGCAGCGCCTACATGCGCCAGCCGTGGGGCGTCAGCAAAGTGTATTCCATCACCGACCCCAATTACCGGGGCATGCGCTATATTGAGCCCGGCAAGCTGTATCAGATCGCCCGCGTCGCTCTGAAGAACGATTTGCAATTCACCGCGCACTCGGTAGGCGACGGCGCGGTCCATGCCATGGTGGATGCCTACACCGAGATTAATAATGAGTTTTCGGTACGTCCGGCGCGGCCTTCGATCACGCACTCGAATTTCATGAGCGCCGAGGCAATTCAGAAAATGAAGCAACTGGGCGTAGTCGCCGACCTGCAGCCGGTCTGGCTCTGGTTGGATGGCGCCACCCTGCGCAAACAGTTCGGCAACGAACGGCTCGCCTATTTTCAGCCGTACAAGAGCCTGTTCGATAGTGGTGTCGTGGTGGGCGGCGGATCCGATCACATGCAGAAAATCGGCAGCATGCGCTCCATTAATCCGTATAATCCGTTCCTGGGAATGTGGATTACGCTCACGCGGCAGCCGCGCTGGACCGACGAGCCGCTGCACCTGGAGCAGCGCATCTCCCGTGAGCAGGCCCTGCGGTTGTACACCATCAACAATGCGCATCTGATGTTTCAGGAGAAGGAGAAAGGCTCCATCGAGAAAGGCAAGCTGGCCGATTTCGTAGTCCTGGATCGAGACATCCTGAGCTGCCCCGTAGCCGAAGTGAAAGACATTCAGGTGGAGCAGACCTATCTGGGCGGAAAGCTTGTGTATCAACGGCACTAAGCGTGCGTAAAACACTACTGCTCCTCTTCTCGATCACCTGTTCGCTGCATGCCGCCTGGCAGGCGGGCGCCGCGGCAGTGGACATTACCCCCACTGAACCGATCTGGCTGGCAGGCTACGCTGCCCGCACCAAGCCGTCCGAGGCGGTGCGCCGGCCCATCCATGTGAAGGCGCTGGCCTTGAAAGATGACTCCGGCGCGCTTTCCGTGGCCGTTACGCTCGACCTGGTGGGCTTCCGGCGCGAGATGATTGAGCCGATTGCCGCGCGTGCCGCCAAAGAGCTGCACATCGAGCGCGAGCATCTCCTGTTCAACGCATCCCACACGCACAGCGCACCCCTGACCGGCGATACCAGTGTCTACGCCGGCATCATGGGGGTCTACCGGGAAAAGCAGCAAGCGGTCGTGGCGCGCTACACCGAACGGCTTCCCGGACTGATCTACGAGGCGATCGCAAAATCGGTGGCCAATCTGCGGCCCGCCGCCGTCAGCTATGGTGTTGGCGAAGCTGGGTTCGCGGTCAACCGCCGCCGCCTCATCAGCCGCGATTATCCCGGTCCTGTGGATCCGGATGTTCCCGTCCTCGCCGCCAGGGGACCCGATGGGAGTGTGATCGCGCTCCTGTTCGGCTACGCCTGTCACAACACCATCATGGACGACTACACCGTCCACGGTGACTATGCCGGATACGCGCAGCAGGAGCTGGAGCAGCGCTTTCCGGGAGCGGTCGCGCTCTTCGTTCAGGGAGCGGGTGCGGACGCAAATCCGCTTCCACGCCGGAAGGCCGAGCATCTGCAGCGCTACGGAGCGACCCTGGCCGACGCGGTGGAGCAGGTGGTTGCTGGACGGATGAAGCCTCTCGCGGGGCGCATTCAAGCTGCCATCGAATTTCCCCAGGTTAGCTTTCAGGGACCGTTCGACCGCTCGCGCTGGCTAGAAGAGGCGGCTTCCAAGGAGAAGCCGGTAGCGGCGCACGGCAACCGGATGCTGGCCATTCTGGATCGTGGGGACAAAATTCCCGAGTCGCGCCCGTACGCCGTGGAAGTTTGGCGGATGGGCGATGCGTTGACTCTGATCGCGCTTTCGGGTGAACTCACGGTCGACTACGCCCTGCGCTTCAAATCGCAGTATGGAGCCGCCACTACGTGGGTGGCCGGCTACTCCAATGATGTATTCGGTTATATCCCCTCCCTGCGCGTCTGGAAGGAGGGCGGCTATGAAGGCGGCGAAGCCTTCCGGTTTTCCAATTTTCCGGGACGCTTTTCCCCGGATATCGAGGATAGGATCAGCGAAGCCGTAAAGCGTACCGTGGCAAAAGTTCGAGCCGAATAAGTATGTCCACCAGCGCGATCCGTACAGCATTCTATGCGTCGCAGGGCACTAACCCTGCCTCCCCGA
>DATLBY010000215.1:0-6122 GCA_035526665.1 Bryobacteraceae bacterium | reverse complement strand
TTACCGGACCAAAGCGACTTGGCGTACATTCAGGAGCGCCGTAGCGTCCAGTTGCATGAGAATTGCTGGATTGCCGCCTAACTGCAAGGCATTTACAATAATTTCGCCGATCACTTTTGTAGTGCTGCCCGGATTACCTTGCAAAAGGACTCTCTGGAAGTGTGTCGGATCGCTCATGACAGCGACTGTATTGTGAATGTAAATGGTGCCTTTAAAAGTCGACGCTCCGCCGCCGCCAAACTTATGTTCATCCGCGCCGCCGCCGATCCCAGTGTTTGCGGGCCCGTTGCGATCATTAAAAAACAGAATGCCTTTATAAATGGATGTAACATCCGATCCCACCAGGCTCGCGTCGGCATTGGACCCTACGTCGAAGGTGCCAACCCCAGTGTTGTAAACCACCATTCCGGCGCCAGTGCTCGGATCAGACGCAAAACCGGTGCCCATGAGCATTAACCCGTTGGATTCATTCTTGAAGCCTCCGCCGTCCATGTAATACAGGCCGGGCTTAAACACCGCTGTCTCATTTTTGACGAGGATGCCGCCGGTATACAATCCTGGGGAGTACAAGTAACATGCCTTGGGCGACGGCGAGGGACATCCGCTCACTCCGTCTGCCAGAGGAACTTTTACGCCGATCGTGCTCGGAGCACTAGGGGCAGGAACGTTTGCAAGCGGATCCACGATTACTGAGGCGGGCTGCACGTACTTGCCTATGCCTGGAATAAAAGTGAACGGGTAAGCTGCTGGACCGCCATGGTTGCCGAAGTCGGCGCCGGTTCCGGTAGTGCAGGGATTCACAAGTGAATCGTACGGACCTGCCTTCGATAGGTCGATGGTGGTATTACTGCTCATGGTCAAGGCAGTCGAACTGAGCGAATTCACCTGGATACTGCGGGTTGCCCCTCCACAGACGGTAACCGAAGGATTCCCGTTCGAGCTCAAGGCGCCGGAAAGATTTGGATGTGTGATCAGAATGGGAATGGGAGCAAAGAGATCCACGATGGCAGCCGTGGCTGCTGCTTGGATGGTGGAAGTCGATGGCCCAAGAAGCCGGATCAGCCCCGTATTCAATGTTCGCTGAACGGTAACTTTAATAACGGAAGTCGGGTCAGACGTGGACAATGTCACGCCGGGAACTGCGGCGGCAGGGGGATTCGGAAAATTCACTGTCACAACATCGGCGTTGGTCCCGCCAAACCCATTACTGGCCGCATACACGCATGGCGTTCTCGCATCCGATATGGCGCAGACAAACGAAGTACCGGGTGTAGCCGCAAACCCAGCGGCTCCCGCACCATTAGTTCCATTGAAAATACTCAGAATGCCTGCCTGGGCGGCTGCGTCCGCGGCCGTTTGAGCCATCTGCCTATGGCCGTACATCTGTGCGCCGTCCACGGCTAAACCCAGTGCTCCAATCAAGAAAATTCCCATCGCCAGTACAACAATCAGGAGAGCCTGACCTTTTTCGCCCGAATGTTTGCTTGCAGTTTTCATTAGAAAACGATGACCCCTCGTGACTCGCTGGACAATGGGACGCCAAGAGGAAGATAGCCGATCATGGGATCGTAGGCATACGAGACGCCCACATTGACAGAGTTTCCTATCGCGTTTCCCCCGAAATATGTGACCTTGATGGTGAGCTTCGTAAGATCCAGCGGTCCGGCGGTAGCAAAGTTCTTCACGACCTGAACGACCTCCGGCGGGTCATTTCCGGGCCCACTCGGACCATTTGTGCCTCCCCCCGTGCGCAACGCGCCATGGACGATGGCGTAACGCGCTCCTGCGCGGGCCGCGTTTGTGACCGTGGTATACACCAGTACCATACGGGAAATCTCGACGACGGAGAGGAGCGTAATGATGAGAAGGAATCCACACAGCGCGAATTCCACCAGTGTGCTGCCGCGGGTGCCGCCACGGCGGCGCGGGACCCGGTTCATTGCATTCTCCTCATCGAAGCCGTGCGGTGAATCGTAGTCGGCGGAAGGGTCGCATAAATGCCCAGTGAAGGAAAGCTCCACAGCGGGACAAACGGCTGATAAGTATAAGTGACGTCCACCGCGGTCAACACGTAATTACTCGGTTCCGGGTCGGTAGGTGTTGTGCCGGAACCTGTTCCCACACATACAGGAGCCGCATTATTCACCGTACAGACGCGGACCGCCAAGCTGGCTTTGTTGGGAAGCGACACTACATCATTGGTCACCAGCGCTGTCACTTGGGCCGCAGAGGGAGTACTAGGGTAGCCCGGCATTGCCCCCCCAATGAGAGAATATTCCGCCCCAGCCCGCGCCGCGTTGGCGACGGTGATATACGCAAAGAGAAAGCTACCAAAATTTACCGCATTCACAATGAGCAACAGAATGAGCGGGAGAGTCAGGGCGAACTCAATGAGCGACTGCCCCTGCTCCCGGCGACGGGGGCTACTCATTTTTTATTTCTCCAGGCTGTACGCTTGCTTCCATCAATAATGCCTCTAACTGTTTCTTCTGACCAACCTTCGGGAACATAAATTCCACGCCAATTCCGTCTGCGCCGTAGCGGATTACTTTTGCCCACAGCGTCACTGAAGACGCTGGATCTACGGAAGGCGCCGGATCGCTTGGCGCTTCGGCGGTTTGGCCTTTCGTGTCCGCCTCCAGTGTAAGTTGAAGGATTGTCCCCAGATACCAACGCTCAGCAGCATAGATGTAGGCGCCGTTCCGGCTCACATCCCGCAGGCGGTGCGGCACCGGCTGCGCACCGTTCCAGTAGTAGGACAGAACACGCGGATCTGTCAGTCTCGGAGCTCGCCGCCGGTTGCCAACACCCTGCAGACTGTCTTTCACCGAATTGAACAAACCCATCGCGTATGCACCTCTTAGTTACACGCCTTAAGACCCGGAAATTTGTCCGGCCTTTCGGATAGTACACAACTCTTGAATCTCATTGGGCGAACAAATCAGCAACTCATCCCCTATTTGCGTATTCGAGGAAAAAATCGTCCGGGTACGCAGCTGTAATACACTCGCGCTCTCCCGCAGGATCGGACTGAAACGGAACGTCCCCAAATTCTCTATCAAGTGAATGACCCTATTGTCGGCATCCAGGTAAACCAGATCAATCGGGAATAATAAGCCGACCGTGTGGATTCCCTGGCAGGGAATCGTCCAGAGCGCCTCATCCGATTTCAAAGACACTTTTCCAATCAGCCCTTTCAAACGCGCCAGATGCGTTTCCGCCCGGGTGACGCTCAGGCTTAAGAACGATTCTCGAGTGCGATTGAACACACACATCGTGTCTTTCATGCGTAACACCAACCCAACACCCCGCCTCCCTTAACTTCCCGTTTTTCGTGCGATTCCAAGATTAAGACCGAGGAGCCGTTATCTAGCCGGCTCCTCCGATAGAGCAACGCTGCAATCAGCTAGCGGACATGCTTCCGCCTGCGCTGAATCAGAATCAGCAGGACCACGACAGCGGCAATGCCTGCGATGATGCGAATCATAGTTGGATCCATGGGTGTTCTCCTTTTTTGTTTTTATGTAAGCAAATACTTTTCGAACGACTCCAGCAAGATGATCATCGCCGGACCAAGCACCACAACGAATATCGACGGGAAGATGAACAGCACCAGTGGAAACACCAGTTTCACAGCCGTCTTGGCGGCCTGTTCCTCGGCTTGCTGCCGCCGTTGCGTGCGCAGCGTTTCCGCGTGTACTCGTAATGCCTTTGCAATACTACTCCCAAACTGGTCCACTTGTACAATCAGGGCGGTCAGCGCTCGTACCGCGTCGATATCGGTACGCTCGGCGAGATGTTTCCAGGCATCCGCGCGGGCACGGCCGGCACGCTGTTCCAGATTCACCAGCCCGAGTTCATCACTGAGCGCAGGCTGGCCGAGGCGCAACTCATCGGCGGTACGCAGCGCTGCCTGATCGAGTGAGAGCCCTGCTTCGATACAAATGACCATGAAATCCAGTACCTCCGGGAGGCCCAAACGGATCTCAAGCTGCCGCGCGGCGATCCGGTTACCCAGCCAAAAATCCGGAGCCAAAAACCCGAGCCCCGCAGCCACTGTATACACAAAGAACGCTCCCCACTCGTACACTCCTGTGATAGTCACCAAAACAGCGAGCGCGACCGGGACGAGCACCTTGGCGGCATAGAACATCTTAAGGTGCGAATCTTGGCGGTAGCCGGCGCGTATTAGCCTGGTCTGCACCACCGACGTTTCTTCCGCTGTCCTGGGCAAGACCCGTTCCAACGGCTCCACCAAGGTTCCGATAGACACGCCTGCGGCGCGCACTCGCTCCATGCCGGTTAATTGTTCAGAGACGTCAGGTGAGACGACGCCGGCCAGGCGTTTCATCATTGCCTCGCGATAAAACACGAGGGCGCCCGCGCTGATAATCAGGCAAAAAACTGCGATAAAAGTAAAGAATACGACGCCCATAGATACTCCTCAAACACGGATGCGGATGATTTTGCGAATCACCAAAGCTCCGATACAGGTCATCACGATGGAAGAGTAGATCATTTTGATCCCGATTGGCCGCTCCCAGAGAACACTCATGTGTTTCGGATTCATCAGGTACATGCCAAGCCCCAACACGACTGGGAGCACTGACAGGATCCAGCCCGTGAGCCTGCCTTGCGCAGTGTGGACGCGAATCTGTCTCTTCAGCCGGTAGCGGTCGCGGATGATCTGCCCGACTTTTTCGAGCACTTCCGCCAGGTTTCCTCCGGACTCCTTTTGAATCAACATCGCTGTCACTACAATCCGAAGATCCTGCACGGGGACCCGGGCCACCAGATTCAGCATCGCGACACGAAACTCGACCCCGAAGTTCTGCTCATCGAAACACATACGGAACTCGCGGCGGATTGGGTCGGCCGCTTCGCGGGCTACGATTCCGATAGCGGAAATCAAGCTATGTCCCGCGCGGAGAGCACCCACGATCAGATCCAGCGCATCCGGCAGGTGCGCTTCGAATCGCTCAAATCGCTTGGCGCGTTTCCGAAGTACATACAGAAACGGAACAGAGGCCGCCGCTGACCCCAAGACCAGGGCCAGAAAGGTTGAATCAGTCCGCAAATAGACAGCATAGGCAGCGAACACAAAGCAGCCCGCGGACATCAGCAGCAATCCTCCCACCGTCCACTTGACCTCTCCCTGGTTTAGAATCCCGCGCAGTTTTGGCGCGAGGTCCAGTTTAATCAGGCAGCGGTTTAACCACGGAATGGAACTCAGCAACTCCTGGCGCCGAATGTCCAACACCTCGTCATCCGAACCCACTCCCGTGGTAGCCAGCGCGGAATCCAGCATCGCCATGGCTTGCTTGGTCTGCTGCGTAGCGCCTGTTCCAAGCGCCGCCATGATCAGTACGACGACGACAAACACGGCGATAAAAACAAATGCAAGAATTAAGCCCATATCTTTGTTACTCCGGCCCGGATCAATTGACCTCTAGCGTACGCTCAAACAGTTCAGCGGGCAGCAGGATGCCAGCCACGCGCAAGCGCTCGAGAAACTTCGGCCGAATCCGGCTGGGCTGGAACGTGCCGACCACCTTTCCATTTGGTCCGATCCCCTTTCTAACAAACGAGAAAATGTCCTGCATGCTGATCACGTTCTCGTCCATCCCGGTAATCTCTGAAATCGCCACTACTTTTCTGCTGCCGTCACTCATCCGCGACACCTGCACGATAATAGAAATCGCCGACGTGATCTGTTGACGCACGGCGCGATCCGGCAGATTGATTCCCGCCATGGCGACCATCGACTCGAGCCGGGAAACCGCGTCCCTGGGCGTGTTGGCGTGAATAGTAGTCATTGATCCCTCATGACCTGTGTTCATCGCCTGGAGCATGTCGAACGCCTCATCTCCGCGGACCTCACCCACAATAATGCGGTCGGGTCGCATGCGGAGGCTGTTAATCAGTAGTTGCCGCTGCCGGACCGCGCCTTGGCCCTCCACATTGGGCGGGCGTGTCTCCAGCCGGACAATGTTCTCCTGCGCCAACTGCAACTCCGCCGCATCTTCAATGGTGACGAGACGCTCGGAGGAAGGGATAAACTTTGACAGGACGTTCAGAAAGGTGGTCTTCCCGGCGCCGGTGCCGCCCGAGATCAAGATACT
>DATLBY010000214.1:0-7340 GCA_035526665.1 Bryobacteraceae bacterium | reverse complement strand
GAGGTTGTACACCGGCTGATTACAAGCCTTGCCGATGATGTCCCAACACGCGATTTCAATCGCCGCGATGGCGGACATCTGAATCTGCGCGCCGTCGGTGTAGACATCGCGAACCAGTTTCTGCGTGATCATCTCCACCTGAAACGGGTCCATTCCCAGGATGAGAGGCTTTAATTCGTGAATGGCGGTCTCGACCGTCCTGGCAAAGAAGTTGACCGTGCCTTCGCCGATCCCGTAGATTCCCTCGTCGGTGATGACCTTGGCGAAGAGCCAGTTCTTCCAGGGATTCCCGGCGATATAGGTTTCAATGGCGGTGATTTTCACACCGACTATTTAATCAGACGGCCGAAGCGCGTTATGACCAGAGCTCCTGGATGGGAGAGTAGACGCCCTCCGAGCCCCCGGGAACGTATTCGAATCCGCGGTGGAACGGATCGTCATAACGGATATTGGTCCAATTGATTCCCAGTGCCGAGTAGATGGTGGCCTCCACGTCCTCGGGACGAATATCGCGCTTTTGCGACCAGCCGGGGTCCGCGGTGAAAGCGCCGCGGGCGTCGGTGGATCCGATGGCGCGTCCGCCCCGGATCCCGGCGCCGGCGAACATGCAGAACTGCTGCAGGTAATGATCACGGCCGTTCTGGGCCGAGAGTCCGCCCACGGTCCGGCCGAATTCTCCCACCATCACAACCATCGTGCCGGCGAGCAATCCGCTGGATTTTAAATCATCGAGCAACGAGGCGACAGCCGCGTCCATCTGCCCGCCGAGCACATACAGATTTCCTCGGGGATTTCTCACCTTGTCATAAATATCCTGGTGCATGTCCCAACCACCGGCGGTGATCTGAATGAAGCGCGTGCCTTGATTGGCGTCCAGCACCTGTTTGGCGACCAGGC
Organism: Bryobacteraceae bacterium; assembly: GCA_035526665.1. GTDB lineage: Bacteria > Acidobacteriota > Terriglobia > Bryobacterales > Bryobacteraceae > DATLBY01. The sequence goes on along the minus strand of DATLBY010000214.1, from coordinate 6,443 downwards.
AGGCATTCCCCAGGGGCGAGCTCCCATAGCGCGCGCTCTCGGCGGCCGTAAACTTAAACGCTTTGTCCACGGCGGGATTGTAAGTCATCTGCTTGGCCGCTTTGTAGAAATCGTCCATATCCTGCAGCGGCCGGCCTAACGGGGAGTTCACGCGCAGCGGATCGTCCAGCGAGTGCAGCAGGCTATAACGGCCATCCAGCCGGACAGCTCCATCCGGATTCGTCGTGTTCGCCAGCCCGTTGGCCGCGGGCAGGGTCTTGAAGGGCGCATAAGTGGACGGCAGGTATCCAGGGCCCACCCCTTGCGGAGAATTGAGAGCCAGGAAAGTAGGGAAGGCCTGGCCCGGCGTGCGCTCCGCCTGTTTTTCAATAGCCACAATACTACCGATGTTGGGCGCGATGTCCCCCAGGGCAGCGGCGGGATTGCGGCCAATCTGCGTCCAGGTCTGCGCCAGGTTGTGAACCAAAGCCCACGCGCGCATGGATCGGACGATGGCGATATCGGGAAGCTTGCCAGCCAGCTTGGGCAGCAGGCCCGTCGGCCACTGGAGACCGGAGACCTCCGCCGGGTTGAAGTCCGCGGGAGTAATTCCGTTGACCATCTTGAGATCGAAGGTGTCTGTGTGGCTGGGAGCGCCTGCGAGCAGAATAAAGATGACGTTTTTTGCCTGGTTGATGGTGGTTACCGACGCTTGTGCCGACACCTCGGCCGCGGTGGCGCGCCCCACCAGCGTCGCTCCGGTTATCCCCGCGCCCACAACCTCGAACAAGTGCCGCCGCGTGAAGTGCGGACGATCGAAGAAGGTCCGGTGCGGATGCGGATATTTTTTTAGAAACGCGTCGAATTCCGGTTTTTCCATGCGCGGCCTCAATAATTGAAAATGAAATCCACTTTGTTGTACAGCGACCACAGCAGGTCTTCCGCCCGCTGTGCGCGCGTGCCGGTCTTCAGGCTGCTCAGTGCGATCTGCTTCTCGGCGTCGTTGGGATAGCGCGAGAGCACACTCAAATAGAGACTGTTCACCAACTCCTCGTCGGAACGGCCGAGATACCTCTGCAAGAGGCTCGGGACGCCGTTTACGGTGTTGGCACGGATCCGGCTCATGACAAAGTTGTCATTCATCAGATTCAGGGCCTGAGCGAGCGATCCATCCTGGCGCCGGTCCTCATCGTCGCGATTGCCGCGGATGAAGCTATCCAGGAATCTGGCGATTGCCCCATTCTGACCATCGGGCATGCCTCGCGGTTCCGGAAGCTGCATCGCCCAGGAGACTCTGCCGATCCCTTCCACGTTGTAGCTCGGCAGGATGCCGCTGGACTGCGCGATCGCGTCATGAATCTCCTCGCCCCACAGCCGGCGAACGAGTTTCCGCGCAAAAAGAGGTTCATTATTCGAATCCCAGTTGTCCGCATAGCGGGCGGAGAGCTGATAGGCCTCGGAGTTCGTAATCTGGCGCATGAGCGACTTCAAGTCATAACCGCCGGCGATGAATTCCTGCGCCAGAACACGCAGCAGACGGGCATTGGATGGCTGCAGCGTCCAGGGGGCAGGCGGCGGATTATCCGGATCCAGGCGAGCCAGGTCAAATTGATTCGCCGGATTGACAATGCCGCGCCCAAAGAATTCCTTCCAAACGTAATTAACAGCCGCCCGGGAGAATTGGAAATCGTTCGTGACCTCGCGCGCCAGAGCTGTTTTGTAGTCCTCGCCCGGCTGCGGTGAGTTGCCGCTAAAGGGATACACCGGCAGCGCAGTCCCGGTGGCGGGGCATTGCCCCTTCTCGTTTAGCGGCTGGGCGTTCAGACAGCGGGCGGGACGGTTCCCGGTGGTGGTATTTAATTGATAATCCCGGGCGGCGGGATTAGTCCGGACATTCCAGTAGTACGGTTGGTTATTCACCGCGCCGTTCACCGGAGTGCGGCCCATGGCAGTCTTGGCCAGGAACGCGGAGAGTCCCCAAGCCTGGGTGCGGGTGGAAGTTTTTCCCCAGAGACTCAGAGAGTCCAAATGCCCGCGGCCGTTGTGACAGAGCAGGCAGTTCTGTTGCGTGAGTCCAAGAAAGGTTTCAGCGATGTTCGCCGCCTGCTGGTCGTACGTATCCTGCGCGGGTCCGTTGTTGATGAGCCCGTTCACCAACCAGTTCATGTGACCCTGGGCGTTGTCATAGCTGTTGGTCCCCTGCACGGCGATGATGTCAGCGGCCACCTCGTTATAGGGCCGGTTAGACGCGATCTGCTGCTTGATCCAGTTGTAGAAGGCGTTGCGGCCCGGCGCGTAGTGCTGCACACCGCTCTGCGTGTTGGTGGTGATGTTGTTGAACAGATCGCCAAAATACATGGTCCATTTGTCCACGAATTCCGGGCTCGCCAGGAGCTCTTCGATCAACTTCGATCGCTTGTCCGGAGAGCCGTCGGACACGAAGCCGGCCACACGCTCCGCCGTGGGAATGCGCCCGGTAAGATCCAAGGTGACTCGCCGCACGAACTCCACATCCGTAGTCTTCAATGCCGGCTTCACACCCGCATCGGCGATAGCGGCGAAGAGATACCGGTCGATACTGTTCGTCCGGCTCCCGCGGCGGGAGGCGTTTGTCCGGCTGCCACCCGGCACGGCTACCGGCGTACTGGCTTCGGCGAATGATTCGGCCAGGAAAGCGGTCACCTGTTCGGTCATAGCGCTGAGAGTTCGATCCGGGTTTCTTGATCCAGCCAGTCCACCTTGCACCAGGACATCGTGCCTGGGACCGAAAAAGGCGCACTCAGCATGCTCTACCGAGAGCTGCCGCGCCTGGTCCTGGACATCGTCAGCGCGGGATACGAAGAAGCTTGAGGCGACGAACAGCGCGACACCGCCCGCAACCAGATGTTTTCTCTCTTTATTCCAGTTCATTTTTTGGAGGTCCTCTCGTTACCGGGACCTGCTATGCATAGTTGAACCCCGCGGGGTGGCAGGAGTTGCCTATCCTGATTATTTCGGCAGATTCCTCGTCCGACTCCAGGGAAACTCGTAGCGGGAGAGCGGTGTTCACACAGGTACAATAACGCCATGTTGAGCCGCGCTATATTCCTGGAAATCATCGCCGCAAGCCTGCTATTCGGTCAAATTCCTGATAACAGGCTGCTTAACGGGAAATATTTCGTGCGGCATCTACAAATAACGATGAGCGGCGCCAGGGATATCGCCACCATCAAAGGTTTTTCCGGTACGTTATTATTCGACGGAAATGGCGGCCTGACATGGCAGGGCCAACAGACGGTTGGCAGTAGCGCGCCGGCCTCGCTCAGTGGGTCCGGCACTTATACCGTCCTTGGAAATGGATTCGTCACTCTCTCCAGCCCGCAGCAAAGCGGAGCAAGCGTGAATGCGCGGGTGGGAGTGAATGCGATTGTCGGGTCGAGCACCGATTCCGGATCGAATCTCCACGATCTGCTGATCGCGGTGCCCGCACCCACCGGCAGCGTCACCAATGGGGCGCTGAGCGGCGCCTATTTCGTCAGCAGCCTGGACTTCCCCGGCGGCACAACGGCTCAGATCCGGGAGGCATTCTTTAAAGTGAACGCGAATGCAGGGAGTTTCGGCGACCTGAGTATCAGCGGCCAGGCCGCGAATCTCGGCAACCAGACTGTGACCCAGCTGGTTTCCGGAGCTACCTACAACCTGACGGCAGACGGCAGCGGGTCCGCCGTGTTCCCCCTCCCATCCGGCGCTACTGCAGCCGGTCAACTTGTCAGCGGCGGCAAGGCGCTCTATGTGTCCAAGGACGGCAATTTCTTCCTGGCTGGGTCCAGCGCGAACGGCGGACAAGACATGATTGTCGGGGTGAAGGCGATCACAGGCGGCGCCACCAATGCCAGCCTGAAGGGACCATACTTCGCCGCCGGCTTGGGTTTTGAGAACGAGATGAACTCTTACGCGGCCGCGTCGACCGCCACGGGGGAGGGCAGGCTAGTCTCCACGCGCCGTGTGCGGGCCTTTTCCGGACCTCTGGATCTCACCGCGGTGAACAGCTATAGCGTGAATCCGGATGGCACGGGGTTGAGCGCCGGCCAGTGGAATACGTTTGGGTTGGGTAGCGGAGGGCAGGCCTTCGTGGGCGGAGGGACGGCGGCGAATGCCACCGGAGTGTACGAACTGTATGTCGGTGTCCGGGCGATTAGCGTTACGGGGACCACCAGCGTTTTCCTAAATCCGCAGGGAGTGACGAACGCCGCCAGCTTCGCGCCCACGGGAGCGCCCATCGCTCCGGGTGAATACATCTCGCTTTTCGGAAGCGGCCTGGCGCCGGGATTGACCACCGCTTCGAGCCTGCCTTTCCCCACCACGCTCGGCGGTGTCCAGGTACTGATCAACAACCGGCTCGCCCCGATGAGTTTCGTGAGTCCCGGCCAGATCAATGCTCTAGTGCCATTCGGCACGACCGAATCGACTGCAAGCATTGTGGTGAACAACAACGGGAGCAGGTCAAACAGCGTAACGGTCCCGGTGGCGCGGACGAGTCCTGGTATATTCAGCGTCCCCTCCGCGGGCTTCGGGCCAGGGGCGATCCTGCATGCCGATTTCTCACTGGTAAGTGCCAGCCAGCCGGCCCGGCCAGGTGAAACCGTTCTGGTATTTCTGACAGGCCTAGGAGCGGTATCGCCGGCGGTGCAAGATGGAACGGCGGGTCCTTCGGCGCCCCCGTTCAGCATCACCACGGCTCCCCTGAACGTTTATATCGATGGTCTTCCGGCCGCTGTGTCGTTCAATGGTCTTGCGCCGGGGCTGGCGGGCTATCAGATGAATGTGACCGTGCCGTTGAATGCCGGAAGCGGATCGAACATTCCGATCGCCATCGCGACTCCCAACGCCTTTCATGACCAGGTAGATATCGCCATCAGCCGCTAAGTCGCTGTAAAAGACAATGAGTTACTGTGGCACCTAGTGCTATAAAATGTAGGTAGTCGTGCGAGTCTTCAAATCCAGATGGTTCCAACGCTTCGCCAGGAAGGAAGGAAGGAATAGCGGATGCAATCTTGCGTGAGGCTGTTGCTCCGGCGGAAAAGGGCCAGATCGACGCCCACCTTGGTGGTGAGGTCATCAAACAGCGGATTGCCCGTCCAGGGCAAGGGAGATCGAAAGGCTACCGTACCATCATCTTTTTGAGGCGGGGAGCCAAAGCATTTTTCATGTACGGGTTCTCCAAAAGCCAGCGGGCGAACATCGAAGACGATGAGGAAGAACAGTTCAAGGAAGCCGCGAAGCACGTGCTGGCTTTGACGGAGGAGCAACTGGCGGAGCTGTTGAAGAGAGGCGATTTTATGGAGGTGAAAAACGAATGAGCAAAAAGTATCGAAGCGATGCGATGGCGGCCGTCCATGAAACCATGGAGGCCTTGCATGATGTTGGGGCTATTGACAAACAGACGATGCGGCGATTCAATGATGCCTGCCTTACGCCGATCCGGCCATTGAGGCCTGAAGAGATCAAGGCGATCCGGGAGAAAGAACACGTCAGCCAAACGGTTTTTGCCAATTACCTGAACGTGACGAGCAGTCTTGTCAGCAAGTGGGAGCGCGGCGAAAAACGGCCTTCCGGGGCCTCGCTCAAGCTGCTATCGCTGGTCGAGAAGAATGGGCTTGCCACTGTTGCATAGCCGCAGCCGCATGCAAGCCGCTGCCTCAGTTCTGCCTGGTTGGCCTCGCTTATTTTTCCGGAAACGAGAAGCGGTAGCCTATCCAGGGCTCAGTTAAAAGGTAACGGGGACTCGATGGGACCGGCTCAATCTTCTTCCGCAGGGTATTCACGAAAACACGTAGATACTCGACCTCATCTCCGTAGTCGGGACCCCAGACGGACTGAAGAAGTTTGCGATGGGGTACTGCGCGATCCGCGTTTGCCACCAGGATCCGGAGCAGCTCGAACTCCTTGGGAGTCAGCCGGACGGGGTTGCCCCCGGCCACTACCCTGCGCGAATCAAAATCGATCTCCAGGTCTTCGGTACGGATCGCGCGTTGGCTTTGATCGGCGGCCTGACCCGGTCCGCGCCGCAGTGCCGCGCGAATCCGTGCCAGCAGCTCCTGAATACCGAATGGCTTCGTCACGTAGTCGTCCGCGCCGGCATCCAGCGCCTCCACTTTATCGTGTTCCGTATTACGAACCGAGAGCACGATGATCGGAACATCGGAGCCGGAGCGAATCGACCGGCAGGTCTCAAGACCTCCAATCCCAGGCATGTTCAGATCCAAGAGGATGACATCCGGGATATCCTGATGCATCTTTTCTATGGCTTCTTCGCCTGTCTTGGCGTCGATTACTATATAGCCGAGGTTTGATAAGGTAGCGCGCATCACCCGCCGAAGCTGCGGCTCGTCGTCCACCACCAAAATGACCGGTTCACTCATGCAGTCGCCGCGCTCCTCGCCTTGCGTACCCGGAACAAAAAAGTAGCCCCGCCCCAATGGTTG
>DATLBY010000213.1:0-8430 GCA_035526665.1 Bryobacteraceae bacterium | reverse complement strand
GCCGCCGCTAAGAGCAGCGCAGTCAAAACCACGACCGCGCGACTGGAACTGCTCCTCATAGCGAATCGCTAGCGTTGTACCGGAATAAACAATGTCTGCTGGATTGCTGTTCCGCCTAGTGTGATGGTGAGAGGCACGATCCCCGATTCCACCGCCGGCACTACCACGTTGAACTGATAGAGGCCCACCAAGCCGGGCGCAAGGCCCGCATAAACTGCTTGCGCCGGCGTATCGCCAAACTTGAATTGGACTGCCGTCGCCAGCGAGGACTGTCCCTGGGCAACTTGACCCGCGATGGCCGTGCCGGCCGGCGTCACCGGTCCGAATCCGATGCCATAGAAGACCAGCGTTTCGCCGGGACGGGCGGGGGCAGCCGGGACTCCCGGCACCGTGCCATCGGAAACAAAGGCTCCGCTGCTGGAATGAATGGCGGCGGCATACTGTTTTCCGCCCACATTGAACGAGGGGGGAGCGAAGAGGCCGCCCTGTACCGGATTGATGGTGAGCATCACCGCCGCGCTGGCTTGACCCTTATATGTAACGATCACCGGTACGGGGCCGCCGGCGGGAACTGCCGCGGGAACCTGCACGTTCACCTGGCCGGGGCTGATCGAATAGACATAAGCCGCCTGCCCGGCGATGCTGACACTCACGTTGTCCAGTGATGTCGGGGCATTCCCGTCTTTGAAGTCGTCCCCCGACCACTGGCGCGTCGTTCCCGCCAGGTTGGAACCATAAATTTCGATGAAGGAGCCAGGCGCCGCCGCCGCAAATGCCCCAAAGGTGCTGGCAGTGATAATCCCATTGGGATTAATTACCGGCGAGGGCTCCAGCAGCGAGATGGACGTAATCAGCACGAAGTTGGCGTCCTGCACATCCCCGCCGCTGTAGTTAAACAGAGGAAGTTGATCAAACTTGGCGTTGGCGTAATAAACCTTGAGCGCCGCGATCTTGTCCATCACTGCCAGGCTGGCAGAGTTCGCCACCCGGCCGAAAACTGTAAACCCCCCATTCTGATTATTCAGATTGCCGGAATTATCCGCCAGGTTGAAGAACCATTGATTGGTAGCGCTGTTTGGGTTCCCATCCAGCTTGGCCATGGCGATAGTCCCGCGCGCATTGGAGAGACTGAACTCGTTCCTGACTGGAGGACCTTGCGGGATATCAATCAGCATCAGAGGCTTCTGCAACTGGTACCCGCCGCCCTGGATGATAAAGCCGGGCACGGAGCGGTGAATGATGGAATTGTTATAGGCGCCGCTGTTCATGTAACCCAAGAAATTTTCCACCGTCTTCGGAGCCACGGTCGGCAGCAGGTTGACATCGATATCGCCCACATTGGTTCGAAAGCGAACGGTTTGGCACCAAAGCGCTGTGGGGAGAAGGGCAAGGAGGCTGAATACGGCAAGGCGGAATTTCATGGAGGCAATCCGATCTTAGCGCACGGGCTGCCGTGAGGCAGGTTGCTACCCTGCCGCCGATTGCCCATCGGCCTTCCGGGTTACAAGCCGCCCTCCCCTAAATTCATTCCAGTTTGGTTGTCCATAAATTTCCGCGAATGCCAATCGTGCTGTAATAGACGCGGTCGCGCGTTGCCACGATCAGGGGATACGGACCCGCCCCCCCGCTCACCGCCGGGATCTCCACAGTAGTCCGAACCAGCGGTACCGGTTCTCCTGTAGGCCGGTGTGTCTGTTTGTCGAGCCTCTGCGCTACCAGCATTCGCTGTCCCGCCCGGAGTGTTACGTAATACACCATTTGACCGTCTGAACTGAATCGCGGGCGGGCATTGTCGCTGGCTGGGGGCGCTACCTCTATCCAATCCCGCTCCTGGGCTGCCGTTCCGTCGGGGCGCACCGGGGCCATCCAGATAGCCGTCGCGCCCGGAGCAGAGCGTCGCATGAAGACAAGCGTGCGTTGATCCCACGACCAGCTCGGATACAACAGTTGCTCGTTTTTCGCCACAGCCAGCCTTCTTACTTTTGCTGAACTCACGTCGATCTCGCATAGGGAATAGTCGGGCGGAGGGCACTCGCCAACTACCCGCTTGCCGTCGGCTGACCAGTCGCTGCCGAGTTGAAACTCCTTCATGTTGGCGATCCGACGGACCTCACCCGTATCCGTATGGAGCAAATAATGACCACCTTCGGCGCCCACCACCCGATAGAAGAGTTGCTTGCCATCCGGAGATGCCTGCGGCCAAAGTGAACCAAAATGCACACCCAGAAGCTGATGGGAGGCGAAGACGTTTTCGACGCCCGTCTCCAGATTGCGAACCACGAGTTCTCCGGCCGTCTGCCCGGTGAGACGGCCGTAAACCAAAGTCTTGCCGTTGCGCGAGACGGCGAAGTGGCCGATCGCTGCCGCCTGGTTCTGGGGATCGCCTCTCGACGGTAGACCCGCTTTGTCGATGGCGATACTTTTGACTGTGTTCGACGACTCCGTTTGCGTGAATACCACTGTCCCGTCCACCGAAACCGTGGGCCACATCTGCGCGTCACCACCCCCTGCCAGCGGGACCGGAGCAGACTTTAGATCGGACTTCATGAGGTGGAACTCACCGCGGTTTCCAGCCGGGAACAACACACCCTGGCCGCCGCGCGTCAGACGAAACGCAGACGGGGCAGCGCCGGGAGGACTGAATCCATGCATGGCTAACTCAAGTTTCACAACGCCGCCCTGGCGCGGCCCTTGCATCCAGCCCCGTAATTTCTCGCCGCAGTCGCCCCACAGAAATAGCCTTGTCCCGTCAGGCGACCAACCGGGGCGCGTCAGCGCTTTGCACGACGGCTGCCATGCTTCGGGCGCGCCACCGGAGGCCCCCACGATCACGACAGGGCCGCTCCGTGTGCCAGGCGCATACCGTACAAAAGCAATTTCCCCGCGGCTGGAAACTGAGAACGGCCCTGCATTCTCGACCAACTTGCGCGAGGGGCCGCCCAAAGCGGGTATTTCATGAATGCTGGCATCGCCGGTTAGATAATAAAGTGACGTGCCGTCCGGCGAAAATTGCGGGTTGATCTCCAGGCCGGGTTGTGAGGTCAAGCGGACCAGCGCGCCCCCGGCCAGCTGCCTCATCCAGATATCCAGGTTGCCGGGTTCCGCGCGATCCGATGCGAACGCGAGGAGTTTTCCATCAGGTGAAATGGCGGCGCTGGCCGCTATGCCGGGATCGTACGTCAATTGCCTGTAAGACTGAACGGGAGCCGCCTTCTTCCATCCGGTGAGCCACCATCCGCCACCCGCCGCCAAACCGGTCAGAACCAGAGCCCCCACTACAATGCGCAACCAATTTCGCGAGCCCGGTAATGCGGCATGCAGCTTTCCGCTGTCGAGAGCATCTCGCAGATCCTCCAATGTCCCGCGGAGATCGGATGCCGATTGGAAGCGGCGCTCCGGATCTTTGCGTAAACATCGCAGTACGATACGCTCGGCTTCATCCGGGAGCGTACGTCCGCTTGTCTGGCCGGGGGGCTTTGGCTCCTGGTGCAGGATCGCCGCAAGAATGGATAATGGATTCTCGCCTATAAATGGCGGACGCCCCGTCAGCATTTCGTAAAACAGAGTTCCGAAGCTGAACAGATCGCTGCGCGCATCCAATGTCTTGCCTTGCGCCTGTTCCGGTGACATATAGGCGACTGTTCCCAGGATCTGCCCCTGTTCAGTGACAGCATAGGATGCCGTGGATTGTGTTTCCTCGGCCCCGAGCACAGTCGTGGATCCACGCACGATTTTGGCCAACCCAAAGTCGAGCAGCTTGGCGTCGCCTGACGGCGTTATCATCACGTTCGACGGCTTCAAATCGCGGTGCACTACGCCTGCTTTATGCGCCGCCTCCAAGGCGCGGGCGATTGCGATGGCAAATCGGACGGCTTCTTCCACAGGAAGACCAGCTCGCGGAATGCGATGACTTAGCGGCTGCCCTTCAATCCACTCCATCACGACGTAGACAGATCCGTCGTGTTCGCCGATTTCATGAATGGTTACGATGTTGGGGTGGTTTAGCCGGGCTGATGTCCGTGCCTCCTGCACCAGGCGATGTAGGTGCTCGGCGCCCTGAGTCTCCTTCAAAACTTTGATTGCGACTGAGCGCCCCAGCTTCGGATCACGAGCCTTCCAGACCTCGCCCATCCCACCGGAACCCAGCGGGGAAAGAATCTCGTAGTTTCCTAACCGGCTTCCCGGACCCACGCGCAGATTGTATCGCTTGCGGGCCCTCGGGTGGTTTAAAACTTTGGGAGGATATATGCTAGACAACACCAACAGGGGGTTTCAGGATGAAGTGCCAAGCCGCATCTCGTGTTCTATTTGCCGCCGCTGCGCTCCTTAGCTCCGTCGTCTCCATTCAAGCGCAGGTTCTTTACGGCTCGTTGACGGGCAACATCGCGGATTCCACCGGAGGCGCTCTACCGGCGGCGCAAGTGGAGGCACTGAACACCGGTACCGGACAGAAGAAACAGGCCACCACCGACGAACGCGGCGCCTATCTGTTCAACGACCTGCAGCCGGGGACGTACGCGATCACGATCTCCGCCCCCTCCTTCGGCACCGTGATCGAGAAGGGTGTAGAGATCAGAGCCAACACCATCCGCCGTGTGGATGCCCGGCTCCAGGTTGCGCAAGTGAATGAAACCATTACCGTTGGCGCATCCGCGACCGTACTGCAGACGGATCGTGCCGATGTGAATTCGCAAATTACGCAGGCCCAAATCACCAGCCTTCCGCTTGGCGGCGGCCGAAACTTTCAGAACCTCTATAAGATCATTCCCGGCTTCAGCCCTCCTACCGAGCTGCACTCGGATGCGGGCAACCCCCAGCGGGCCATGGGCACGAACGTGAACGGCGTCTCTTACTCGAATAACAACACGCGGCTCGACGGAGCTACCGTCAGCTATCCCTGGTTGCCCCACATTGTCGCCTATGTTCCGCCGGCAGAGGCTGTCGAGACCGTCAACGTGGTCAGCAACAGCTTTGACGCCGAGCAGGGGATGGCTGGTGGCTCCGCGATTAACGTATCGATCAAGTCCGGCAGCAACGACTTTCACGGCAGCGCCCATTGGTTTCATACCAACAGCGCGCTGCGGGCCCGAAACTTCTTCTTCCTGGGTTCCGGGCTTCCTAAGAATCTGCTGAACCAGGCGGGTGGCACCATTGGCGGGCCTATCAAGAGGAACAAGCTGTTTTTTTTCTTCGACTGGGAGCGCACCGTGCGCCGGCAGTACGCCTCCGCGCTGCGAACGGTTCCCAATGCGGCGCTTCGTGCGGGAGACTTCGGTGGCACGGGCGTCAACATTTATGATCCGGCTACCGGCGCTCTGGATGGTTCCGGCCGCTCCGTATTTCCCGACAACCGCATTCCTTCCAACCGGTTCGATCCAGCCGCCCTCAAGATGATCGCCTTGATTCCGCAGCCGAATCTGGCGGGCACAACGAACAACTATTTCTCCAGCGACGTGTACAAATTTAACCGCGATAATTCCGACCTGAAGATTAACTACAATGCGACTTCGAACCTGGCGATGTTTGGGCGCTACAGCTTCTCGCCAAGCAATTTGTTCGATCCGCCGTCGCTGGGTCCTGCGGGCGGCGATGCACTCAATGGCGGCCAGCCGGGGACAGCTCCGGGACGCATCCAGAGCGCCGCCATCGGCGGTACCTACACGTTATCTCCCTCCATTCTGCTCGACGGCAACATCGGCTTTACCCGGCAGCGCCTGGGAGCCGAAAACGTCGATATCGACAAGAACTACGGGCTCGATGTACTGAATATTCCCGGAACGAATGGCGGAGATCGCCTGCAGGGAGGCTATCCCAGGTTTACCTTTATTACCGGCGGTTTCTCCTCGATTGGAAATCCGAACGTGTCCAATCCATTTCTGTTCCGCGACCAGCAATTCGTCGAAGCCGGGAATATGGGCTGGACCAAAGGGGCGCATGCATTCCGCTTCGGTGGCGAGTACAGCTACTACACCATCAATCATTTCCAACCGCAGACCGCTTATGGTCCGCGCGGCGGGTTCAGTTTCGCGGGTGGAGGCATCACGGCATTGCGTGGCGGCACGGCGCCGAATCTGAACAACTCCTTCGCTGAATTTCTTCTAGGCCAGGCGGATGGCTTGGGCAAGGATCTCCAGTTTCTGAACCCCGATGCAGTCCGGATGCCGAGCTGGGGAATTTACGCGCGCGATCAGTGGCAGATCACCCGCAAGCTCACCATCAGCTACGGCATGCGCTATGAATACTACCCATTCGCGACGCGTGATCATCGCGGCGGGGAGCGGTACGATCTTGACCTCGACAAGGTCCTGGCCGGCGGTCTGGGTAGCGTACCCACCGATACCGGCATCGATGTCGGTGTAGGTCAAATTGCTCCACGCATAGGATTTGCCTATCGCGTGATGGAGAAGACCGTCGTCCGCGCCGGCTTCGGCATCAGCATCGATCCCAACTCGTTTCGTTATCTGCGCGATGCCTACCCTGCGGTTATCTCGCTGCAGGTCAGCCCGGTCAATTCTTTTCAACCTGCCGGAACTCTCCGGACCGGGATCCCGGCAATTCCTGTTCCGGATCTGAGCCAAGGCATCATTGACCTTCCGAAGAATGTCGGAACACAGACATTCCCACAGCTCTACAATCGCGGGTATATCGAATCTTTCAACTTCACTATCCAGAGGGAAATCGGCTCGGGCGGCAGCGTGCAGGCGGCCTACGTGGGCTCACGCGCCATCCGCCAGACTGCCAATCTCAACCTGAATGCCGGCTCGCCGGGCGGAGGCACCGCCGGCCGCGCTCTTTTTGCGCGTACCGGCCGGACAGCGGATATACGATCCATGGCGCCGTTCAATACGGCGAATTACAATTCGCTTCAGGTTCAGGGCACGAAACGGCTGGGCGCCGGTAGTTCGGTGGGCGTCGCCTACACCTGGTCGAAATCCATCAACTATGCCGACAACAACGATAGCGGCCTGACCTGGAACTGGGTACCGATGTATGCGCGCAATCGCGCGGTGGCGGGCTTCGATCGCACGCACAACTTCCAGCTTTACGGCGCCTACGAGTTGCCGTTGGGCCGGGGCAAGAAGTTTGCCAGCAGCAGGCTGTCCTCGCTTCTGGTGGGCGGCTGGCAGGCCAACTGGCTTTTCAGCGCCCTCACAGGCACGCCATTCACTGTCACGAGTGCCGGGACTTCCGTGGATGCCCCCGGTAATACCCAGACGGCGGACCAGGTTCTTCCCACGGTGGCCATACCCGGAGGAATCGGACGCGGGTCCAGTTACTTTGACCCAAACGCCTTTGCGCCTGTCACTGCTCCCCGCTTCGGCAACTCCGGCCGCAACATCCTGCGAGGTCCCGGCCTGATGAATCTGGATGCCAGTATCTTCCGGAACTTCGACCTGAGTGAACGCTTCCGAATGCAGTTCCGCGCGGAGTCGTTCAACGTGACCAATACTCCAGCTTTCAACAATCCGGGAGCCATGGTAACGTCGGCGACGCGCGTGAACGGAGTAATCACCAATTTGGGCGGTTACACGGAAGTGACGGGCGCCCAGGCCACCGAGCGGCAGTTCCGTTTCGCGCTGAAATTGAGTTTTTAAGCCTACAAAGGGCCCTGCGAGAAAAAGCTGAAGCGAGGATTGCGGATTCTGGCGCCGAGGACTACGTTTCCACGAGCCCACCAAGTCAGCGCCGAGGGATGCCGGCGAGGTTGGGCTGAGTGCCGCCCAGTCGCGCTAGGCGCTTGCCTGCCTCACGCGCAATCAGGGCCTCCAGCCCCGCCCTAACCAGAGCAGTCTTCTCCTGAATGCCTGTTGCTTTCCGGGCTCGTTCCAAGAGGGTGTCGTCAATATTTAGCGTGCTCCTCATGTATACGATTATGCTTCCAGTTGAGCATCCGAAGGAGATAAAACATTTGGCACATAAAATGCTCTAACCTTCTCAGCGGAGGAGGACTTACCCATGAGGCCAAAAAAATCAACCTGCGCGCGCCTGTTGAAGATTCGGGAGGATCTGGCGGAGTCGGAGCGTCATGATTTGGCGGAGGTTCTGGCGCGCTGGGCGCACAGCGAAGAGCATGCGCGCCGCATCGTGCTTGCACTTCCGGAACGGCCTGGCGCGTTAGACATACGGGAAGCCGCCGGCCGGATTCCGGTAGCCACTGCAATCCGCCGCCCCAACCCGGGCTGCTCCCGCTGTTATGGATCGGGTTTCGCGGTCACCATCGGCGCCGGCGGCTACACGGGAGCTCAGCCCTGCAGCTGCGTAACCACACAACTGGAGCTGCTCCTGGCAGGCCGGTAAACTTTTCCAGGCGATAATGGAGCGGTGCCGGCAGCCAAACGCTCATTCCGTCTTTTTACCGTCTTATCCGCAGTATGGCTCGCGCCCTCCTTCGCACAGAGCCTGAATTCCCGGCAAGCCGCGATCGTGAAC